>JAAYJW010000304.1 GCA_012522765.1 candidate division WS1 bacterium
TACCGCACTGTCGGCCGCCATAATGAGGGCGGCAACATGGCCTTCGTTGACGGTCACACCAAGTGGATGAAGTGCGACTACCTCTACTGCGGGCTGAGGCAGGCAGATCACGGACGCCCCGACTGGGAACTGCCCTGAGCCATGCGCCAGTAGCTTGATCGTGACGATTACGGCCGCACTTCCTGCGAAGGAAGTGCGGCCGCTTCAGTTCTGCAGCAGTGCCATGGAGGTGCGCAACATCAGCTTCGCGAACCCTGCGCCAAGGAGGGACTCGCCATGGCGCGAACGCTGGCATCGCTCATTGTCGTGCCTCTGCTGACCCTTACGGCGCTTCACGCGCAGCAGACGCCGGACCCGACGGTGCCGCTCATCGGGGAAAACCTCATCGTGAATGGCTCTTTCGAGCTAACGCCGGCGGGCCCGGTCCCACCGGGCGAGGTGCCGGAGGGCTGGGCGAACGAGGCCTACGGCGGCCGCGATGGTCAGCTTTCCATCGCGGAGGATGCGGCGCCGGGGGAGGGTAAGCACTGCCTGCAGGTAACGGTCACTGCCGAGAACCCAAGCTCCGGCGTCCACGGCCCCTTCATGGAGATAGACCCCACTCAGGCCTACCTGCAGTCCGGCTGGATCCGCCTCGACCGTGAGTATCCCCGCAGCGGCATGAACCTCGGACGCCAGTGGTTCGACGCCGAGCAGCAGTCGGTCGAGGAGGAGCAGAGCCGCAGCTACACCTATGTCGTCTCCAGCGCCAACCCCGGTGCCGAGTGGGCCTACTATCAGCAGCTACTGCTCCCCGATCCCGATCCCGCGGATGGCAAGTTCTCGCACAACGAAATACCCTCCACCGCGCGTTTCCTGCGCATCTGGGCGATCACCTACAACTGGGACGGCACCGGCTACTTCGATGGCCTTCGGCTCCAGCGCGTGGACTATGCAGCCATGGCGCGCCCGAAGATCCTCGACGCCTTTGAGCAGGCGAACGTGGAGGCACTGCGCGCTGAGATCGAGGCCTTGATCGACGAGGTGCCTGCCGACCACGATCTGCATCTCCGAACCGCCGATCTGCTTGCCGAGCAGGCCCGCATCAACCGCGAGGCACTGCAGGAGGCCGAGCGGCCCGTCAACGACTGGATCGCCGATGAGAACCGCACGCCCGCGCTGCTCAATGAGATGAATGACGTGCGCTGGGAACTGAAGACATTCGTGCTGCTGCGCGGGGCATGACGTGGAAGGGAAGGCCGATCATGGCGAGGATACTCCTGATAGCGCTTGTGCTAACAGTAAGCTGCTGCTGGCTGGCCGCGGAGGAGATGCACAGCGTTCTGCCGGCGGTGGGAGCGGTCTGTATCAGCATCGACTCGGCGATTGAGGTGGACGGGGAGCTGTCTGAGCCGGCGTGGGATGAGGCCATCGCCGCCAGCGGCTTCACGATCTCTGCGGTTGATGCGCTCGCGAAGAACCAGACGGCCTTCAGGATCGTGCGGAACGCGGACACTCTGTACCTTGGGGTGCGCTGCGTGGAAGAGAACATGGCAGGGCTGAAGACGAACGTCACGATGCGCGACGGCTCTGTCTGGCACGATGATGTGATCGAGCTATTCCTCGACGCGAACCACGATCATGAGACGTACTATCAGTTCGCCGTGAACGCCATCGCCACGCGCTTTGACTCGAGGTCCGGCGCAACTACATGGGACGCGCAGTGGGATGCGGCCGCCACCACCGATGAGGACGGCTGGACGCTGGAGATCGCCATCCCGTTCGCATCGCTGGATGACGGAGCGCCGGCCACGGGCGATGTGTGGGGGCTGAATGTGTGTCGCGAGCGCCAGGCGGGACGCGAGAAGGAGTTGCACAACTGGGCAGACGTGCAGGGCAACTTCCTGCGCCCGTGGCTCTTCGGCCACATCTACTTCGCCGGTGACAGCTTCACCATGGACGATGCCGCCGCCCGCGACATGTACGCGAAGATCGAGGTGCCCACGCGAATCTATCTTCAGGACGGGATCGCGCTGATCGGCCCTGACGGCCTGCAGAGCCGCGAGAGCTACCAGCAGATGCTGGCGCGCAGCTTCGAGCAGGCAAAGCAGTTGCGCGAGATGCATGAGGAACTCGCGGCGACCTTCCGCGAGGAACGTGATGCTCCTCATGCGGACGAATTCGCCGCACTGGACGAGAGCTACCTCAACCTGCGCGAGATGGCCACGAGCGAAGGAGCGGTATCGCCCTTCGAGTGGGCGGCACAGACCATCGCCATCAGCGATCTCACGCACGCGATGCACGAACTCAGATGGCAGGTCAGGATCGCACTGCTGCTGCGCGAAGCATAGCCAACAGGCACGGGCAAGGAGAGACATCAATGAAGAGCATGCGAGCGTTCCTTTGCCTCATGACTATCATCGCACTGTCACTGCCGGCGTCGGCTCAGCAGTGGTGGGAGACGCCTGAGCTTGTCGAAGACGATCACGTCTACTCGATGGACTTCGTCACCCCCCACGTTAAGTGGGCGAATCCGCTTCCAGACGGGCCGATCCGCGTGCTGTTTTTCGTGCGCGCGAAGGGCGAGGGTGCGCGCGAGGTAGCGGAGATGGCGCAGCGGCTGGAGATCGAGCCGCGCGTGGTCTACTACGAATCCACCGGCGACCTCATCTCCGGAGGAGAGGCGGGGATGCAGCGCGCGCTCAAGGTCATCCGCGAGGGAGCGGACGCGTTCGTGTTCGCCAACGTACGCTTCGAGGCGCTGAGCCGCGAGGCGCAGTATTACGTGCTCGAGCAGGTGATCCGCGACGGCAAGGGCCTGCTCGCCGCGGGACTGATCCCGAGCGAGGTCCTCACGGCCGAGCGCCGCAGCACCGAGGCGCTGCCTCCTGACCTGCTCTCCTCCATGCCGCTGGCATCGCTGTCCGCCGGCCGCACGATGGCTGCGAGTCTCAAGCTCACTGAGCCGACGGACACCGAGCTTGCAGGCGCGCTGCTCAAGGGCTACCGTCTCGGCGCGGGTCGGGCGCTGGCGCTGAAGATGCCGGTCAGGACCGTCGCCCTCACCCCGCGGCTCGACTTCAGCTTCGAGGCGCTGACGGAGTACGAGTACTGGGCGGCCTTCGCGGCCAATGCCATCCGCTGGGTCGCGGGCCGCGACGCGCAGGTGCACTCCACGAATCGGCCGGACGGCCTGATCGCGCTGCACCGTGACGATCTGCCGCAGCGCTTCTCCGTCGAGGCGCGCAGCGACTTGCCCGGCACAACTCCACTGACCATCCGCACCGGTCTCATGCGCAGCGACGGGGAGCGCATCGCGGTGGACGAGACGACGCTCGATTGCGCGCAGGGCCAGACGGTGGCAGCGCTGCCGGAATTTCCGCGGCTCCCCGCGGGCGATCATGTGATGGAGGTCGTGGTCTCCAGCCCCCGCGGCGTGGAGGTCTCCGGCGCTCAGATCATCAGCGTGACCGCTACCCGCGGCATCGAGAGCGTGTCGCTGGACCAGACCTTCGCGGAAGTGGGGGAGACGGTCACCGGCACGGTCGCCATGCGCGGGCAGAACTTCGGCCCCGACGAGCGGCTGATGCTGCGCCTGCGCGACGCAGAGGGGCGCGTCGTGGCGCAGCAGGAGACGGCGGCGCAGGGCGGCGAGGTGCCTCTGAGCTTCGTCATACCCGAGGACCGCACGATCCTGATGCGCGCCGAGGCGGCGCTGGTGGACGCCGATGGGGAGATCGATCGCGCTGATGCCCCGTTCCGTGTACCCCGGCGCAACCGCGGGCAATTCAACTTCGTCATGTGGGACCAGCCCACCGGAGTCGTCGGCTATCGCGGCCTGCTTGCCATGCGAGAGGCTGGCGTGACTACCTTCCTTGGCGGTTCGGCCCCCGCGCCGGAGATGGCCGCTGCCGACATGGCGCGGGTGCCCTACACCACGCGCATCCTCGAGCAGGTCGGCGAGGATGATATCATGACGCCGGTCTGCTGGAACGCAGAACCCGACGTCACGCAGCACATCCAGGAGATCGCGGACAAGTACTACCCGACGCGCGAGCATGGCGTCTACGTCTATTCGCTGGGCGATGAGAATCACACCCGCGGCGCCTGCACGCACCCGCAGTGCATGGCGGCCTATCGCGAGTGGCTGGCGGGGCAGTACAATGACATCGCGGCGCTCAACGCATCGTGGGGCACGGACTTCGCCTCCTTCGACGCCATCGAGCTCTACGAGGCGGGCGACTACAACGAGAACGCCGCCCTCAATGCTGGCCAGTTCTCGCGCTGGTACGACCGCCAGGCCTTCAAGCGCTACAACTACGCGCAGTACTGCGGGCGCTACGCGGAGGCATACAAGGCGATGGATCCGCAGGCGATCACTGGCTTCGAGGGCGCGGGGTCCTTCGGTGATGACTACGACGAGATCATCCAGCGCGTCGGATTCTGGGCGCCCTACCCGAACATCGGCGACGACATCATCCGTTCGCTGGCGCCGCGTGAGCTTATCACCGCCAACTGGATGGGCTACTCGCGCGAGGCCGCACCGATGGTGCAGCGAATGTGGCGGATGGTCAGCAACGGAACGCACGGCGTGTGGTGGTGGCGCTGGGACAACATCGGCCGCTTCCACGGCTTCCTCGCGCCGGACTTCCATCCGTGGGGTGACACCAGCCAGGTGGTCGTTGACGAGATGGCCGACATCCAGGACGGCGTCGGCACGATGATGCTCGAGATGGAGATGCCGCACGATGGCATCGGCCTGCTCTACTCAATGCCCTCGGCCTTCGCCGATGGCGTAGCTCCGCATCGCACCGGTCCTCTCGCCGCCGCACATAACGCCTTCCTCGAGGCCACGCAGGACCTCGGCTTTCAGGGGCACTACCTGAGCGACCGCACCGTCGCCGCAGGCGACCTCAACGATGGCGACGAGCGAGTTCTGCTGCTGCCGATGGGCCGGGCGATCCCGGATGAAGTCGCCGCTGAAATCCGCGAGTTCGTGCAAAGCGGTGGCCTGCTGATCGCCGACCTGCGACCGGGCATCCGCGACGGGCACTGCAAGGCCCTCGAAGCCGGGACGCTTGATGATGTCTTCGGCATTGCGCAGCGCCCCACCGCTGAGGATTACCCGGCGATGGTCGACGCCTCGATCAACATCCGCACATCCGTGGACGGACGAGAGATCGCGCTTGCGCTGGACACGAAGATCGACCCGGCGCTGACGGTGACTGCCGCCGAGGCGCTGGCGGATCATGACGGTGTGCCGCTGCTGACGGTGAATCGCTTCGGTGAGGGTCACGCGGTGCTGCTGAACTTCTCCATCGGCGACTACAACGAACTGCGCGCGGCGGCGGAGGAGATGCCGATCCGCGACCTGCTGGGCGCGATCTATGCGATGGCGCAGGTGGAGCCGCCCTACGAGCAGCAGGCGGGACGCGGTTCACTGCGCTGGACGGAGACGGTGCGCTGGGAGGCGGATGGGCTGACGCTGCTGATGCACTTCCGCACCGCCGGCGAGGATGGCCCTGCGGCCACGCTGCTGCCGGAGGCGCGGCATGTCTACGACCTGCGCAATGATCGCTACCTCGGAGAGACCCGCGAGGTCGGCGGCGGCCTGCGCGTGAGCTTCGCGAATCTCTACGCGATCACCGAGCAGCCGAGCGGCGAACTGCTGCTGGAGGCGCGAACCGCGGAGGTAGCGCCGGGTGAGGAGGTCCGCCTGACCGCCCGCACTCGTGGCGGTGGCCCCGAGGTGCTGCCGATCAAGCTGCGCGTTTTCCGCCCCGACGGCACGGAGGAGAAGTGGCCGCCGCGGGAGGTCGTCGCGAGGGACGGTGTCGCCGATGTGAGCATCCCGATGGCCTTCAACGCAATGCCGGGCACATGGCGGATCCACGCGCGCGAGGTGCTGTCAGGGCAGACGGCAGAGGCTGAGGTGACGGTGGCGGCGCAGTAGCCGCGTGGCTCAGCTAGAGGCGGCCGCACGACGCTGGCTGGTTTCGCGCCCGAACACAACCGATCCCAGCGTTGTGCCGTCGTCGTCCATCAAGCGGTTGGCATGCCAGGAGATGACGCGGTCGGTCCCGTCCCTGGCGCGGATGATCGTCTCCCAGTCCTCCGCGATGTGCGCGCCGAAGGTGACTTCGGTCATGCCGTGGATAATCTCCGTGCGGTAGCCGCGGTCGGGGTAGAGCAGTTCCCAGACGCGGTCGTGGCCAACGACCTCCCCGCGCGAGTATCCGCTGATCTCCTCGGCCACGCGATTCCACAGCACTACGTTGCGGTCGCGGTCGAGGGCCATCACCCACAGGTTGGCCTGCTCAATGAGGTTGTGCCGGAAGAGGCGCAGCTTGGCGAGGCTCTCTTCCGCGCTACGGCGCTCAATCATCTCCGAGATGCGGCGCGCGATCACGTCGAGCAACTCGCGCTCATCGGCTGTGAACGGCCCATCAAAGCGTTCCGGCCGATCCTCATGGTAGCAGACCTGCACCTCGCCGACCTTCTCGCCGCTGACCATGATCGGCGCGGACTGGAATGCCACCACCGGGTAGGGCGACTCGCCACCGCGGCGTTCGCGCTTGTAGACGGAGATGCGTGAGGTGGTGATGCCCGGATAGCCCCACGCCTCCGGGAGTGAGGTGGCGATCCCGGAGATGACCTCCACGAGCGATAGCGACTCATCCTGCGTCAACCGCAGCACGTTGCCGAGGCAGCGAAGCTTCTTGATGCGCTCCAGCGCCTCGCGGTAGCTCAGTTGCAGCGCCTCTTCGGTTTCCGCGCGCTCGGTGATATCCACCGCGACCGCGAGGATGCTCACGAGTTCCCGCCGGTCGTTGCGCGCGTTCGAGGTTGTCCACGATAGCGTGCGCTCCTCACCGTCGGCCGTCCTCATGACGAGGGCGCGGTCGTCAAGGTCCGCGCCCGAGCGCATGGCCCCGACCACGTCGCGAATGGGCTCCTGCAGGTGGCCGGGAAAGAGCGTCTCCCACCAGTCGCGGCCGATGAGCTGCTCCCGCTCGTAGCCGAGCAGCTTCCAACAGTCGCCATGGACCGCGACGGTGCGGCCGTCTGGTTTGATCTCAGCCACCACCGCCGGGACGCGCTCGAGGACCGTTGCGCAATGCTGCCGCTCCTCCTCCAGCGACTGCTGAGCCTCCTCGAGGCCCGAAAGGTCCAACATGGCGCCAATCACGCCGACGATCTGCCCTTCGTGGTCGAGGCACGGCTCCTTGCGAAACGCGAAGGTTCGCTGCTGGCCGCCCGAGATCGGAACACGCACCTCGTAGGCCTCCTCCACCCCCTCCGTGAGCACATCGCGTTCACCTCGCCGTAGCGCCTCCATCAGTTCACCGGGGATCCGGCCCCGCAGGTCGTCGAAGGAGAGCCCCAGCAGATCCTGCCGCGGCATCCCCACGATGCGCCGCGCGAAGGCCGTGTTGCAGCTCTGATAGCGCCCGTCGCGATCTGTGAAGAACACCGGGTAGGGTATGCCGTCGAGCAGGCTCTGCAGGAAGCCGAGACTCTCGGCAAGCCTGACCCCGTCCTCTCCCGCGCCATTGATCGCGGCGTCGAGTTCTTGCGCGAGCCGGTCGATCTCCGCCTGATACTGCTCCTGCGCCTCCGCCTTCGCCTGTGCAATCCGCTCCTCCACCGCCGCCGCCTCGGCCAGGGACGTGGCGATCTCTCCCTCATACTCCTCGCGGGCCAGCAACCGCGCCTGCGCCGCCCGCTCCTCAGCATCCCGCAACCGCGCCTCAAGCGTTTCGATCTGCTCCTGGCGCTCGGCAAGCGCCTCCTCATGCTCGTGATGGGCCGCCTGCTCGATGTCTGCGATCTTCGCCGACATACCCGCCAGCATGCCGGCCAGTTGTGCCCTCGCCTGCTCGCGCGCCCGCTCGACCTGTGCGGCCGCCTCGTCAAGTTGCGCCGTGAGACGCGCTATCTGCTGCTCGGCAAGCGCGGCCTCTCGGGCCGCCTCGGCGAGATGCGCGGCATCGTCCTCGATCACCCGCGCCCGCTCGCGCTCCGCCTCAAGCTCCGCGCTCAGGCGCTCATGTTCGGCAGCGAACTCCTGCCGCGCCGCCTCCTGCGCCTCCTCAGCAAGCCGCTCCGCCTCTGCAACCTGCGCGGTGAGCGCGTCAA
>JAAYJW010000305.1 GCA_012522765.1 candidate division WS1 bacterium
CGGGGAAACATAAAGTTAAGATAGCGCTTCACTATGGTGAATCACATGTTGTAGAAGGAGGCGTAACATGTCACGTGATCGCGGCTTTACGCTCATCGAACTGCTGGTCGTGATTGCGATCATCGCGATCCTCGCGGCGATCCTCTTCCCGGTCTTCGCTCGCGCGCGTGAGAAGGCGCGCCAGTCCTCCTGTCTATCGAACGTTAAGCAGATCGGCCTCGGCATGATGATGTACGTCCAGGACTATGACGAACGCTTCCCGGTGCTCTACTACACTCCTCCCGCTCCTGCGGTGCGTGTTGATGTTGTCATGATGATCAACCCCTACATCAATAATTTGCAGGTCTGGGACTGCCCCAGCGCGGCCCGCACCACCGCCCGGCCATATTCCTCTCTCGCCCACTGGTCATACGGCTACAGCAAAATGATCCACGGCGTCAAGGCGGCGCTGATACAGAGGCCGGCCGAGATCGTCATGTTCGCCGACGCGACCATGGACAGTTACGGACCGGGCCGACTGACCGACCCGCGCGGCAGCTCGGAGGACGCGCCGATGGTCACCAATGGCTTCAACCCGCACATCGCCTCCAACGACTTCAGCGGCGTCACCGCCGACAACTCGCGCTGGGACAGTGGGGCCAACGGCGGCCGCCCGGGCATGAACTTCTGCCCGCGCCACAATGGCCAGGGCAACGTGAACTTCGCCGACGGCCATGCCAAGTCAATGACCTACACCGCCCTCTACGACAACGGCAGTACGCGCTACTGGGCCCCCTGAGCCCCGACTGACTGCCGCCCTGCACTCCGCCCCCTCGATCGCCGGTTAGTCGAGGGGGTGGCCATTTGTAGCGCCCGGCCACCACTGTGCGTCGGCCGTTCGAAATGGCGCCGGGCGGGCAAGGAAGCCCGCCCCTCCTTGAACGGCAATGTTGCCGTTGCCGCCGCTGTTCGCCGCCTGCCGTTGGAGAGGTCGGCCCCCGGCAGACGCTGCGCGTCTGACGACCGGTGCCGTTAGCCGTTTGTCGTTGCCCAGCCGTATACAGACGCAAATGACAAAGACAGCGCCGCCACACGCCGCCCCTGGAAAAAAAACTTCTTCACCCTGCAGGTGGAAGAATCCCCGCCGTGGAAAGCGAGTTCGCGCACGCATCTTCATGTTGCACGAGGAGGCAGTACCATACCATGAGAAGGCGCGGCTTTACGCTCATCGAGCTGCTCGTTGTAATTGCGATCATCGCGATCCTCGCGGCGATCCTCTTCCCGGTCTTTGCCCGTGCGCGTGAGAAGGCGCGCCAGTCCTCCTGTCTGAGCAACCTCAAGCAGATCGGTCTCGCCATGCTGACCTACGTGCAGGACTACGACGAGACGTTCGCCATGAACTACTTTGACACTGGCGTGCCCGGCTCGATAATCCCGCCCGGCGGGCAGGCCGCACGCCAGACGACCATGTGGCACATGCAAATCTGGCCGTACGTGATGAACATCCAGGTCATGAACTGCCCGTCGAACGCGAGCCGCTGGACCGGCGGCTACATGGGCCAGGGCTTCTCCTATCCGATGAACACCTACCTCTCCCGACAGATGCTGGCAAACGTCAAGTCCCCCGCGGATTGTGTCGTCAACGTCTGCGGCTGGTACTACACCACAACCGGCGCCAGCAACTACGAGAGCACATCCGGTAACCCGCCCGGCGGCCCCACGATCAAAAAGTGGCATAACGAAGGCACCAACGCCGTCCACGTTGACGGCCACGCGAAGTGGTATCAGTACGGGAACATCTGGCGCGGCAATGCGACCTGGCAGAACGATCCCGAATGGGGCGGCGGCAGCGCCGCGAACATCAAGTACTGGACCCTCACCGGCACATAGTCTCCCGCGCCTATTGGCCCGCCCGATAACCGCCCCCGCCATCGCGCGGGGGCGGTTTGTCGTAACGCGCCATGACGCATAATAACTGCGAGGAAGCATCGTTAAGAATTCTTACACGGCAAGGAGGTGACTCGTGCCGGATACCGAAGTGTGATTCACCATCCATAAGATTCGAGCCACAGAAGGAGGCTGCTGACGACATGAGAACCCGAGGCTTCACCCTCATTGAGCTGCTGGTGGTTATCGCGATCATCGCGATCCTCGCGGCGATCCTCTTCCCCGTCTTCGCCCGCGCCCGAGAGAAGGCGCGCCAGGCTTCGTGCTTGAGTAACGCCAAGCAAATCGGTCTCGCTATGCTCATGTACGTTCAGGACTACGACGAGATGTTCCCCGACAGGTACTACGCGACGGGCGTGACCGACATCGTATGGCCCAACGGCTCTGTTCGCAGTAGTTCCATGTGGTACCGGGACATCTACCCATACGTCAACAACATCTAGTTGATGACCTGCCCCTCGAACGCCAGCAAGTGGACGGGGCAGTACATGGGCAATGGCTTCTCCTACCCGATGAACAGCTATCTTGAGTTCGCCAACCTGTCTGATATCAAGGCGCCCGCGCAGTGCGTAACTAACGTGTGCGGCTGGTACTACTGGAGCAACGGCGCCAACAACTACGAGAGCACCGGCGGCAACCCTCTCGGCGGTCCGAGCGTGAAGAAGTGGCACAACGAGGGAACCAATGCCGTCCACGTGGACGGTCATGCGAAGTGGTACAGGTATCAGAACATCTGGCGCGGCAATGCTACGTGGCAGAACGACCCCGAGTGGGGTGGCGGCAGCGCCGCGAACAGCATCTACTGGACCCGCGACGCCACGTAGTCACTCGCGCCTCGATCTCGACGCCATTCACCGCCCCCGCCACCTTGCGGGGGCGGTTTTCCGTTCGCCACAGCTGCCGACCGGCCGCCGTTAGCCGTTGCCGTCTGCCGTTCGGAGCGCCGCCCCTCGCGAGGCCACAACGGCCCGGCGGGGTACAAGCCCCCGCCCTACAACGACACCAGGCGCCCTCGACGCTGCTGTTTTTCAAAATAGAAGAGATGTTCTCTTCTTGATTTTGTCCGAATCTGCCAGAATAGGGGCGTCGGCCGCATGAACGCATGGAACGCTCAGATAGCGGCTGTCCGCTGATATGCGTCACCTGATCGCAGACGCTCTCAGCGTCACCTGAGCCACCGCCCGAGGCCGTCAAAACAGCAGCGTCGAGGGCGCCCGGACTGGGACGGCTCACGGGCGGGGGTGCCCGTGGCACATGACAAAAGTAATGCTGCTGTATGCCGATGCCGGCTTTCCCGCCCGGAGGGCATGGATTGTGGCCCCTGCGCCCTCACAGGGGGCGGCGCGAAGCGCCGCTGTCGTTCGGACGGCTGCCCCTCCCCGACCTCTCCCCCTGCACCTCGCTGCGCGAAGTGGGGCGGGAGAGGGGAACGGCGGATGACTACGCCAATGGCGGAAGGTCCCGACGCGCGACGCGTGGAAAACGTTGGGGCAGAGCTTCCGACATCTCCGCGTCCGACTCGGCGCGATGACCAGCAGGAGGCAGCAATGATGGCGATCCCGCGGTGGCAGTCCGCAGGCGCGAAATACTACGGGCAGGTGCCCCTCTTTGACGCAGAGGACGGCGTGACCGTTCGCGAGCCGTTGGGGGAGGGCAAGGGCTGGTGGGCAGGCGCGCCCAGCTGCATCTTCGACGAGGAGAGCGGCCGCTTCTACCTCTACTACCGCGTACGCAAGCCGCGCGAACTCGGGCGCGGCGTCGGCTGCCGCATCGCCAGCAGCGAGGACGGCATCGCCTTCGAGGACATCTGGTCGATCGGCAAGGAGGACCTAGACAGC
>JAAYJW010000306.1 GCA_012522765.1 candidate division WS1 bacterium
CGCCTGCTCTTCTCGAACCCGGCCAGCACCGACAAGCGCACCGACATGACCGTGCGGGTGAGCTATGACGACGGGCAGACGTGGCCGGTAGCGAAGACCATTGCGGGCGAGTACTGCTCATATTCGTGCCTGGCCGCGCTGCCGGATGGATCGGCCGGAATTCTCTTCGAGCACCGGTTCCCTGATCCCGACGCTCAGGGGCGCGAGAACCTGGTGTTCGCGCGCTTCAACGACGTGTGGCTCAAGCTCCCGTGACGCCAGCGGAGGCGCGGGGCCGGTCGAGGCCATCCGCCCTCTCCGAACGTTCAGCCTCTGACTGAACGAAACATCCTCTCCGCGCGTCATTTGCGACAGAACTCGGCGATTCGCGGTGCGGCGACAGCTTCGGCAGGTGACGCTTGACGAAGCCCCCTCCGAACAATAGTATGCCTGCACTAACACTGCCGTGACACTGAGGGAGACTATGGCTACGAGCAACGGGGATCGCGACAAACGCCTGCCGCACGACCGTGTTCCTTCCACCGTGCCTCCGCAGGAGCCTGCTCACGAGCCGCAGCCTGAACGCCCCTCCCCCACTCCGGAGGCCCGGCAGCGGAATCTGCGCATGCTGTCAATAGGAATTCCGGTTGTGGTGGGGCTGATCGGTGTCTTCCTGCTCGGGCTCTGGGTGCTTGGCGACCGGAGTCCCGTTGACGTTGAGCTTCGGGACGGCGAGACAGCGGCGGGTGGGCCTGACGCTACGGGCCCCGCAGCGGGGATGATGATAGGCGAAGATCAGCCGGTGCCCGCCGACATGGACTTTCCCGGAGGCCCGGATGAGACCGCACAGGGACAGCCCGGCATGCCGGGCGGACCTGCAGGGTTCGGAGCGCCTGCGACGGTCGCGACTGAGCCGGGCACGCCCGCCGGCCGCGGTGCGGCGGCCTCCGGAGGCGGAGGCGGATCATGGCCAAACTTCCGCGGTCCTGGATATGATGCCATCGCTCAGGATGCCTCCGGTCTTGCCTCGAGCTGGCCCTCCGGCGGACCGCGCAAGCTCTGGACGGTGAAGATGCTCGGCCCCGGACACGCGGGCGCAGCAATCGCCGAGGGTCGCGTCTACGTACTCGACTATGACAAGGGCTCGCGCCAGGATGTCCTCCGCTGCCTCTCGCTGAGTGACGGCAATGAGATCTGGCGGCACTCCTACCCGGTTGAGATAAAGGACAATCACGGCATCTCGCGGACGGTTCCCGCAGTGGCCGGCGGCTATGTCGTCGCGCTTGGCCCGATGGGCCACGTAACCTGCGCCCGCGCCGACAGCGGTGATGTCGTCTGGCAGGTGGACCTGAAGAAAGCGTATGGGACGAAGATCCCGAGCTGGTATGCGGGCCAGTGCCCTATCATTGAGGAGGGACGCGCAATTCTCGCCCCCGGCGGCAAGGCGCTGATGGTCGCCGTGGACTGCGCCACCGGCAAGGTGGCGTGGGAAGCGCGCAATGCCAACGGGTGGCAGATGACCCACGCCTCCGTGATGCCGGCGCAGATCGGCGGTCGCAAGATCTACGTCTATGCGGCCAGTGGCGGCATCGCGGGAGTGGCGGCCTCAGATGGCTCTATCGTCTTCCAGTATCCGGGATGGACCGTCAACACCGCTAACGTTCCGACGCCGGTGCCGGTGGGCAACGACCAGTTCTTCATCACGGGTGGCTATGGTGCGGGCAGCATGCTGCTGTCGGTCAAGGGCGGGACGCCCACACAGGCATGGAAGATCCCGCAGAAGGTCTTCGGCTCCCACCAGCATACCCCCGTCTTCCATCAGAACCACCTCTTCGGCGTGGCCATGGACAGGCAGCTTGTCTGTCTTGACCTCAAGGGCGAGCGGGTCTGGTCAAGCGGTCACACGGCGACCTTCGGCATCGGCCCGTATATGCTCGCCGACAACAAGCTTTACGTGCTCGGAGATGACGGGACGCTCGTGATGGCGCAGGCGAGCACCTCCGGCTACAATGAGCTGGCGCGGGCGAAGGTGCTGCCGGGGCCGGACGCCTGGGCGCCGATGGCGCTCTCGGGTGGCAAGCTTGTGCTGCGCGATCGTGACACGATGATCTGCGTGGATGTAGCGAACCCATGAGGCTTTCGGCGAGTGCAGCGGCCTGGCGATCGGTGATATTGACCGTAGCGGCACTAACGGTGCTCATTGCGGGCTGCGAGCGTCGTCAGGAGATCATCGAGCAGACTGTGCAGACGAAGGCGCAGGGCACGATCGCGAACATCGAGAACAGCCGCGTCCCGGTGGAGATGTTGACGTGGGAGATGGTGGCTGAGGTCGATCACGGCTTCAGCGCAGCCGCCGCGGTAGCATTCGGACCGGATGGAACGCTCTACATCGCGGGGGATCAGGCGGTAAGCGGCTTCTCACCCGATGGCGCCACGCTGTGGTCCCTGCCGCTGCAGGGTGCGGCCACCGCGCTGCATGTTGACGCGCAGTCAATCCTTGTCGGCCTGAAGGATCGCGTCGCCATCTACGATCTCGCCACGCAGCAGTGGGCTGAGATAGCGCCGCTCAGCCCCCACTACAGCATGCAGGAGGCGGGGCGGACGTGGGTGACGTCCATCGCCTCCAATGGAGACAGGCGGTTCTTTGCAGACGCGGGCAACCGGCGGATCATCGTTTACGACAGCATGGGGCAGTCCCTCGGCGAGGTCGCCGGGATGGATCAGGAGCGAGGGATCCCGCCGCTGGCGGTGCCGAGCCCGCACCTTGACGTTGCGATGGGCTTTGACGGCAATCTGTGGCTGAGCAACCCCGGGCGTCGCTCCATCCAGGTACACTCGCTGGCGGATGGCAGCCTCGTGTCCTCGTGGGGCGTCGCGTCCAACGCAATCGAGGGCTTTGGTGGCTGCTGCAACCCGACAGATATCGCGCTGCTGCCGGATGGGCGAGTTGTGACTGCTGAAAAAGGTATCCCGCGCGTGAAGGTAATGTCCGCCGACGGAGCACTGCTTTCCGTGGTAGTTCCTCCGAACGGGTTCAGTCAGACGACCGCCGGGATCGACCTTGCCGCCGATCAGATGGGGCAGGTGGTTGTGCTCGATCCGCTGGGCAACACCGTGCGCCTTTATGCCGAGACAGTTCCGCTACAGGTGGGCGACAGATGAGTGAGCGACGCGATTTCTTCAAGAGGCTCGGACGGGTTGTCTCCGGCGCCGCACTTGTTGGTGGCACCGGCTGGCTTGCGCTCGGAACGGGTAAGCCCTGCTGGTCCGATGGCGGCTGCCGAAATTGCCCGCAGCTTCAGGATTGTGATGAGCAGGAGGCACGGATCACGCGGCTGCAGACTCGCCCGCAGACGGTCCGCAGGGACTATCCGACGACCGGCGAGGAGCCGCGGGAATAGACCATGTCTGACGATACGCAGAGGATGAACCGGAGGAAGTTCCTGAAGACGGCGGGCCGAACCGCCGCGGGCGTGGCGGCAGTGGCTGCTGCAGGAGCGGTGGCGGCTAATGGCCGGCGGGAGGAATACGTCTGGCAGATAGACCCGGACAAATGCATCGCCTGCGGGAACTGCGCGACCGCATGCGTCCTGACGCCTTCGGCGGCGAAGGTGGTTCACGACGTATCGATCTGCGGTTACTGCGACCTGTGCTTCGGCTTTTTCGCCGAGCAGCGCCCCGGTGATAGCGAGGCCGTGGAGAATCAGCGGTGTCCGACTGCCGCGATCATCCGCAACTTCGTCGAGGAACCCTACTACGAATACATGATTGACGAGCCGAAATGCATCGGCTGCGCGTCATGCGTCGAAGGCTGCATGCACTACGGGAATGGCTCGCTGATCATGCAGGTGCGGCACGACCGCTGCGTCAATTGCAATGAGTGCGCCATCGCGATGCAGTGCCCCGCCGATGCATTCGTGCGCGTGCCGGCGGACAAGCCTTACCTGCTGCGAAGCGACAAGCTGGCGGAGGCGGAAGAGGCCGCGCAGGAGGAGACATCTTCTGCGCCGCCGACACAACCCGCCCAGCCGCCTCAGGCGCCTCAGCCACCCGACAGCGATCCGTTCCCATCGCCGCTGCAGACGCCCCCACCAGGGGAGGAGTTCCCCACGGATGGGCTGCAGCAACCGCCGATGGGCCCGGATGGCTTCGGCGGCGGTGGCGGTGGCTGGCCTCCTGGTAGCGGCATGCCCGGCGGTGGCTCACCCGGTGGCGGAGGCGGCGCATTTGAGGATCTAATGGGCGTGGGCGAGATATGACGCGCCGGGCAGTTGTGCTGATCGTTCTTGCGATGCTGCTGGTCCCGGTGCTCGCTCTGGCGGAGGAGCGCTTCCCGCCGCCGGAATTCAGCTTCGACTACGAGTTCCCGCACGTGGGGACGCCGACTCCGAGGGCGGCTGCCTTCGAGTGGGTGGACCTGGTGGTGCTGGTACTCGCGCTGGGGGCGGCGGCATGGCTGGCGCTGCGGAAGAAGTCGCGGCAGTACCTCTTCCTGCTGGCGATCTTTTCACTGCTTTACTTTGGCTTCTACCGGCAGGGCTGCATCTGCCCCATCGGCGCGATTCAGAACGTGGCGCTGGCACTGGGGCCTGCTGAATATGTCCTGCCGATCAGCGTCGGGCTGTTCTTTCTGCTGCCGCTGCTCTTTGCGCTGGCCTTCGGGCGCGTCTTCTGCGCGTCGGTGTGCCCGCTGGGAGCGCTGCAGGAGGTGACGCTGCTGCGCCCGCTGCGGGTGCCGATGTGGCTTGAGCGTGGCCTCGGGGTGATCCCGTTCGTCTTCCTCGGCGCGGCGGCGCTGTTTGCATGGACGGATACGGGCTTTCTGATCTGCCGCTACGACCCCTATGTCGCGTTCTTCCGCTTCGGCGGCCTGACACACATGCTGATTGCGGGCGGCGTGATGCTGCTGATCGGCGTCTTCATCGGCCGGCCCTACTGCCGCTTCCTCTGCCCGTTGGGGGCGCTGTTTCGGATCACCGCGCCGCTCTCGGCATGGCATGTGCGTCTCGGCGGCGAGGACTGCATCAACTGCCATCTCTGCGCGAATGCCTGCCCGTACAACGCTATCCGACCGCCGACGGACATCGAGCACTCGCGCCCACCGCGCACGGGCCGATGGACGCTCGGGATCATCATACTGTCGTTCCCTGTGCTGATCGTGCTGGGGGCGTGGCTCGGGAGCGCAGGTAGCGGCTGGCTGGCAGCGATGAACCCGACGGTGCAGCGCGCCGCGAGAGTGTTTCAGGAGCAACAGGGACTCGTTGAGGGCACTACCGAGCAGTCTGAAGCGTTCTATGCACAGGGAGTGGAAGCTGGAGGCCTCTACCGCGAGGCCGCGGAAATCACACGCCGGTTCGAGCGCGGGAGCATGGTCCTCGGCGGCTTCCTCGGCGTGGTCGTAGCGTGGCAATTGATCGCCGTCTCCCTGCGCCGGACGCGGGACAAGTATGAAATCGATCCGGCCGCCTGCGTATCCTGCGGGCGCTGCTTCTCCTCCTGCCCGATCGTGGCGAGGCAGAAGGCCGGAAAGCCCATCAAGCCGACCCGGGATGAGCAATGAACTGGGATACACCACCTGAGACAACCGACGATCCGCAGCAGCCGAGCGAGGAGACTGTGCAGCAGCCTCCGGCCGAAGAATCGGGCTACCGCGCGGCTCCCAAGCTTCCTCCCCCACCACCCGAGGCGCCTGTACAACAGCCTCCGGGCGAGGAGTCTGTGCAGGCATCGGAGGAGCCGGTGGACCGTGTGGAGAGCAACAGGCGTCTGCGCTACCTCATTGCCACGCGCGTGGCGATTGTTGCGGCGGTGTTCTGCGCGGTAGTCTTCATGCTGATGATGGCCAACCTCGTGCGGGCTCGCAGCGCGGATCCTTCGGCTCCGGCACAGATCGATCAGCTCAGGGCGGAGATCAACCGCCAGCCCGGCCAGCCGAACATCGAGACGCTCGCGCAGCTTCGCTCGATGGATGAGCGGCTGCGGCGGGAGTACTTCAAGAGCCGACGCTTCGCGGTCCAGGGGGCGCTGATGCTCGTCGGCGGCCTGGGCCTGCTGCTGCTCTCACTGCACATGGCCAGGGTCTACTCAAGCACCGGCCCTGAGCCACGCCCGGAGGCCGTCGAGGAGCCGATTCTTGCGACTGCGCTGGCGCGGCGATCGGTGCTGGCGGCGGGCCTGCTGCTGGGCGGTTTGTTGATAACACTCGCGGTGCTGGCGCGGCATGATGCGGTGGCGTCGTACGTGATCGCGGCCGAGGAGGCCGACCTCGCGGCTGAGGCCGAGGCTGCGCGTCTCGCGCTGGTTGGGCCGCAGGGCCCACCGGGAGAGCCCGGCGCGCCGGGTCTGCCCGGGATGCCCGGACCGGCAGGCGCCCCGGGGATGCCTGGCCCGCCTGGACCGAGTGGTGGATCGGGTGCTCGCGGCCCTGCAGGACCGGCAGGTGCTCAGGGCCCAGCAGGCCCCGCTGGTCCGGCGGGCCCCGCAGGACCACCTGGAGCGGCCGGCGCGACAGGTGAGGGCGGCGAGGCGGTGGTCGGGCGCCCGCTGACTGAGCGCGAGCGGGCTTACGCGCGCAACTGGCCGAGCTTCCGCGGGCCGGGCGGCACTGGAGTAGCGCCTGAGGGCGACTACCCCACCACCTGGGATGCCGCGAGCGGCAAGAACATTGCCTGGAGCACCACTGTGCCGCTGTCGGGCAAGTCGTCACCGATCGTGTGGAACGATCGCGTCTTCCTGACCGCGGCGGATGAGACGACCCGCCAGGTTTGTGCGTTCGATGCAGACACCGGCGTCATGCGCTGGTGCCGGAGCGTGGTGAATGAGTTCAGCGCCGGTGACGAGCCGCCGCATGTCGAGGAGGACACCGGCTACGCCGCACCGACGATGGCCACCGATGGCCGTCGCGTCTTCGCGAGCTTCGCCAACGGCGATGTCGCCGCGTTCAGCTTCGACGGCGAGGAGCTTTGGACGCGTGCGATGGGGCCGCTGGAGAGCATGTACGGTCACGCATCCTCGCTCGTGACCTACGACGACAAGCTGATCGTGCTGCTCGACCAGGGCGAGGCGGAGGATGAGCTGTCGCGGATCGTGGCGCTGGACGTTGAGGACGGCCACCGCATCTGGGAGACTGAGCGGGATGTG
Source organism: candidate division WS1 bacterium (assembly GCA_012522765.1). Taxonomy (GTDB): domain Bacteria; phylum Armatimonadota; class Zipacnadia; order Zipacnadales; family UBA5352; genus UBA5352. The sequence goes on from JAAYJW010000306.1 coordinate 7,120, forward strand.
CCGAACTCCTGGAGCAGTCCGATCGTGATCAACTACCGCGGGGAGCCACAAATCGTCACCTCGGCGAATCCGTGGGTGATCGCATACGCCCCCGAGACGGGCGAGGAAATCTGGCGGGCGGACGTGCTCGGCGGAGACGTGGCCCCCTCACCGATCTTCGCCGGAGGCTTTGTGCTCGTGTGCAATGACGCCGCGGAACTGGTGGCAATCCGCCCCGGCGGCGAGGGCGATGTGACGGAGACTCATGTGGCATGGCGCAAGGCCGGCTCCATGCCTGACACGCCCAGCCCGGTCAGCGATGGCACACACGTCTACCTGCTGGCAAGCTACGGGCAACTGAGCTGCTACCGCATCGCGGATGGCGAGCTGCTCTGGGAGGAGACGCTTCCGGGCAGCTACTACGCCTCTCCGACCGTGGCTAACGGAAAGCTCTACGCTCTCGGCCGCGATGGCATCATGCAGATCGTGAGCACCGGCAGCGTCTACGAGCACCTCGGCAGCGCAAACATCGGCGAGCCCACCGACACCACTCCCGCATTCACCGACAACAGCATCTTCATTCGCGGAGAGAAGAAGCTCTACCGCATCAGGTCGGCCGGAGCAAACGAAGGCAACGGTCAGAACGCTCCGGCGGATGCCGACGGCGGCAGCCGCGAGATCTCTGCCACGCCCCCGCGATCGCGCAAGCGAAGCGATGGTGTCGAAGAGGACGAGGGCCAGGCGCCCGGCGCCGGGGATGGAACGGAGCCGGAGGCATGGGGCTTCTGAAGAAGGCGCCGACGGAAGCCGGCGCGGTCGATCTCGCCCGGGTGGACCGCATCGTGTCTGAGCTTGGCGGCGAGCGGGAACCGATCATCCCGATCCTCCAGCGGCTGCAGGAGCACTACCGCTATCTGCCGCCGGAGGCATTGCGCCGGGTCTGCGAACTGACACAGATCACGCCCGCGGAGATCGAGGGCGTGGCGTCGTTTTACACGCAGTTTCGCCACCGACCGGTAGGCGAGCACCTCATACGCGTCTGTCACGGCACCGCCTGCCACGTCAAGGGCGCCGAGCAGGTGACGGATGCGCTGCGGCGCCATCTGCACATCCCCGCCGACGATGACACCGCCCTCGATGCGCGCTTCACGATTGAGAAGGTCGCCTGCCTCGGCTGCTGCACCCTCGCGCCCGTGATGCAGATAGACGGCGTCACCTACGGACACCTCACCACCGACACCGTGGCCGACGCGATCAAGGATTTTCTCTCGCTCAAGGACCGCGGGTTGCTCGCGCCGCAGGCGGTCACGCGCGCCGGACATGCCGACGGGCTGGCGGAGATCCGCATCGGCATCGGCTCGTGCTGCATCGCGGGCGGGAGCATGGATGTGCGGACAGCGCTGGAGGAGGCGGTGCGGGAGGTTGGAGCGCCGGCCGTGGTCAAGCCGGTCGGCTGCGTGGGCATGTGCCACCGGACACCGCTGGTCGAGGTGGTGATGCCGGGTGAGGAGCCGCATATCTACGCGAAGGTCACTGCGGATGACGCAGGCGCGATCATCCGACGGCACTTCGAGCCGCAGGGGCTGCGGCGGCTGAAGGTCGCCGTGGGCGCCACGCTCGACCGACTGCTCGACGACCGCACATGGAAGCCCGTGACGCGCTACGCGCTGGATGTGCGCGATGCACCGGTCTGCGACTTTCTCGGCCGCCAGGTGCATGTAGCGACGGAATACGGCGGATGTCTCGACCCGTTCGACATTGACGAGTACATCGCCGGCGGCGGCTTCCGCGCACTGCAACGGGCGCTTGAGATGGCGCCCGAGCAGGTGATCGAGGAGGTCAGCCGCTCCGGACTGCGTGGACGCGGTGGAGCGGGCTTCCCCACCGGGCGCAAGTGGGGGCTGGTGCGGAACGCGCCGGGCGATCGCAAATTCATCATTTGCAACGGCGACGAAGGCGACCCAGGCGCGTTCATGGACCGGATGATCCTCGAGTCCTACCCCTTCCGGGTCATCGAGGGGATGCTCATCGCGGCATACGCAGCGGGCATCGGGGAGGGCCTGCTGTACATTCGCGCGGAGTACCCGCTGGCGGTGCAGCGCATCTGGAACGCGCTGCGCATCTGCCGCGAACGCGGCTACCTGGGCGAGGACATCCTCGGGAGCGACTTCAGCCTGCACCTCGGGATTCGCGAGGGTGCGGGAGCGTTCGTCTGCGGCGAGGAGAGCGCGCTGCTGGCGTCGATCGAGGGCGGGCGCGGGACTCCGAGGCTTCGGCCGCCCTACCCGTCAGACTCCGGCCTCTACGGCTGCCCCACGCTCATCAACAACGTGGAGTCATTTGCGGTGGTACCGTGGATTATCCGCGAGGGCGCCGAGCAGTTTGCGGCGATGGGCACCGGGCAGAGCCCCGGCACGAAGGTTTTTGCACTGGCGGGGAAGGTCGCTCGCGGTGGGCTGATCGAAGTGCCGATGGGCATCACGATCCGGGAGATCGTCGAGGAGATCGGGGGCGGCGTCGCGGAGGGCCGCAGCTTCAAGGCGGTTCAGATCGGCGGGCCCTCAGGCGGCTGCATCCCGGCGCGTCTCGCCGACACGCCTGTGGACTTCGAGGCGCTGCAGGAGCTTGGCGCGATCATGGGCTCGGGCGGTTTCGTGGTGCTTGACGACACCGACTGCATGGTGGACGTGGCGCGTTACTTCCTGGAGTTCACGCAGCGCGAATCGTGCGGCAAATGCGCGCCCTGCCGAGTCGGCACGAGGCGGATGCTGGAGATCCTCGATCGCATCGCTACCGGCGAGGGGAAGCAGAGCGACCTCGATGAGCTTGAGACGCTGGGGCGGAGGGTGCAAGAAACCAGCCTCTGCGCCCTCGGCGGCACGGCGCCGAACCCGGTGCTGTCTACGCTGGAGTACTTCCGCGACGAGTACGAGGCGCACATCGAGGGGCGCTGCCCCGCAGGCCGCTGCCGGGCGCTGATCCGCTACGAGATCAATGACGACTGCATCGGCTGCACGCTCTGTGCGCAGGCCTGTCCGGCGGATGCGATCCCGATGCGCCCGCACGAAGTCCATCAGGTCAATCAGGAGCTCTGCATCAAGTGCGGGACCTGTGTGCATGTATGCCCGGTAGACGCGGTAGAGGTGCACTGACCGAAGCGAGAGACTATGCCGACCATCATCATCGACGGACAATCGGTCACTATCCCCGAGGGTGCGACGCTCCTCGAAGCGGCGCGCGCGGCGGGCATTGAGATACCCACGCTCTGCTACCGCGAGGGGCTGCCCGCGCAGACCTCGTGCATGGTCTGCGTGGTGCGCGTGGATGGCGCGGCAAAGATGGTGCCCTCATGCGCCACGGCGGTCCGGGAGGGCATGGTGGTTGAGTCGCAATCCGACGAGGTGCTCGCGGCGCGGCGGATGGCGCTGGAACTGCTGCTGTCGGACCATCTCGGCGACTGCCTCGCGCCCTGCCAGCTTGCCTGCCCCGCAGGGATGGACATACCGCGGATGATCCGCGCCATCGTCGCGGGCGACGTTGCAGCCGCGGTGGCGATCGTGCAGGAGCGCATCCCGCTGCCGACGGTGCTGGGGCGCATCTGCCCCGCTCCCTGTGAGGGCGCCTGCAGGCGCGGCTCGCACGATGCGCCGGTGTCCATCTGCCTGCTCAAGCGCTGGGTGGGCGATGAGCACCTTAACGCGCCGGAGATCTGGCGCCCGGAGATGGCGCCGGCAAGCGGAAAGCGTGTGGTGATCGTGGGCGCCGGGCCCGCGGGCCTCAGCGCGACCGCGTTTCTCCACCGGATGGGCCATCACGTGACGCTCGTTGACGAACGTGGAGCGCCCGGCGGAGCGCTTCGGCAGATACCCGCGCGCACTCTGCCACTGGCAGTCCTCGCGGACGAGGTGGCGACGCTGCTTGGTGCGGACGTCGAGCAGCGCATGGACACCCGCCTCGGGCAAGACGTCCAGCTTGATGAATTGCGCGCGAGCTTCGACGCAGTACTGCTGACGGTGGGCGCGGTCGAAGAGGCCGATGCAGAGCAGCTCGGGCTTCCCTACGGCCGGCGCGGGCTGGAGGCCGACCGCATCACACATGAAAGCCCGCTGACGGGCGTCTTCATCGCGGGCTCGGCGCAGAGCCCCTCACGGATGGCGGTGCGCGCTGTGGCCGGCGGGCGTGGGGCGGCGCTGGCGATTGATCAGCACCTGCGTGGCGCGGAAATCGTGCCTGAGCGTAGGCCGTTCAACGTGTCTCGTGGTAGACTTACGGCCGAAGAGGCGGCGCTGATGGCCGAAGATGCCAGCGATCATGGCCGCATCGAGCCTTCGTGGGGCGCCTACGCCGGCTTCAATGACGAGGAGGCGACGCGGGAGGGGCTGCGCTGCCTGCATTGCGACTGCCGCGCGCTGGAGACCTGCAGGTTGCGGAAGCTGAGCGAGGAGTTGCAGGCGGATCCGCGCAAATACGCGACCGACCGCCGCCGCTTCACGTGCGACGCCACGCACCCCGCGATCATCTACGAAGCGGGCAAGTGCATCGCCTGCGGGCTCTGCGTGGAGATCGCGCGGCGTTACGAGGAGCCGCTGGGGTTGACTTTCATCGGACGCGGCTTCGACATCCGAACGGCGGTGCCCTTCGGGGAGTCGCTGGCGGAGGGGCTGCGCCGGGCGGCCGTCGAGTGTGCTGAGGCCTGCCCCACCGGCGCACTGGTCGTGCGCGAGCAGGCGGAGGAGGCAGATGAGGATGAGCAGCAGCGAGACGAGGTCGCTGATGGTCCGGGACCTGATCAAGGAGTTTGACGCGCCGGGTGGCTCCAACCGCGTGCTGTCGGGCACCTCGCTGGATGCCGAAGCCGGGGAGACCGTCGCGATCCTCGGGCCCTCCGGCTCCGGCAAGAGCACGCTGCTCAACATCATCGGCTCCCTCGACCGCCCGACCTCCGGCACAGTCCATCTCGGCGCGACCGACGTGACCTCACTCTCGGGCGACCGGCTCGCCTCCTACCGCGCCTCCGATGTCGGATTCATCTTTCAGGACCACCACCTGTTGCCGCAGCTTTCCGCGCTGGAGAACGTGATGCTGCCGACCATCGCCGCGCGCACCGGGGATGGCGCAGACGCGCGCGCGAGGGACCTGCTGGAGCGCGTTGGGGTGAGCGGGCGCGCCGGTGCATTTCCCGCGCGCCTCTCCGGTGGTGAGCGTCAGCGGGTGGCGGCCGCGCGCGCGCTCATCAACGGCCCGGCGCTGCTGCTGTGCGATGAGCCGACCGGCAACCTCGATCGCGACACCGGCATGCAACTGATTGAACTTCTGCGCGAACTGGCCGCCGATGGTGTGATCGTGCTGGTGGTCACGCACAACGAGGAACAGGCGGGGCTGCTGGAGCGGCGACTGCTGCTGCGCGGCGGAGCGCTCGTCTCGTGGGAGGCGAGAGACGGATGAGCTTCGCGCGCCTGCTACTTCGCAGCATCGCGCACTATCGGCGCACCGGCGTCCTCGTGGCAGGCGGCATTGCTGTCGCAACTGCGGTGATCGTCGGCTCGCTGGTGATCGGCGACTCGATCGAGGGCTCGATCCGGCACACGGCGCTGGCGCGGCTGGGCGTCATCTTTGACGCGATCACCGCACCGGGCTTTTTCCGCGCAGAGCTTGCGGATGACGCCGAGCTTTGGGGCGCAACGGCCACGCTGATCCGGCTCAATGGCTCCGCGCAGCCGCAGATGGGCGGCTCCACCATCGCCGATGTCGCGGTGGTCGGCGCCGACGAATCGTTCTTCCGCCTCTACCCCGGGGCACAGGCGCACACCATCCCCCCGCGTTCGGCGATCATCAACGAGGCGCTCGCCTCGGATGCAGGAGTAGGGCCTGGCGACACGCTGCTTGTGACTGTCTCGCGCCCCGGCGAGGCAGCAGCGGGCACACTTTTTGCGCGCAGAGAGCGGGATGAGACGCTCGCTACGCTTCGGGTGACCGTGCAGGAGGTGCTGCCGGACCTCGGGCTCGGCGGCTTCCGGCTCGATCCATCCACGGCGATGCCGCGGAACGTGATCGTTGACCGAGACTGGTTGTCGCAGCAGATTGGCGAGACCAGGCGGGCCAACACGATCGTGCTCGGGCCGCTCCCGCACCCCGAACGCGGCTATGCGGCCCCGGAGAGGCTGCAGCGGACGGATGTCTTCGGACCTTCCCCGCTCAACGCACAGCCGCAGCAGATCAAGAGCGCGATGACACTCGAGGACTACGGCCTGTACACGCGAAACAGCGGAGAGTGGCTGTCGGTCTTCGGCGACGCGGTGGTGCTGAGCGAGCGGCAGGCCGAGGCGGCCGAGGCCGCGACAGATCGAGACACGCGGCCAACGTCGGTCTATCTAGCCGACACTATCGCAGCGGCCAACGAACCATCGCGGGAGATTGCGTACGCAGTCGTGACGGACGTCGCGGGCGACCTCCGGGAAGAGGATCAGTTCACTCTCAACGCATGGGCCGCGGAGGATCTCGGCGCGGAGATCGGTGAGCGGTTCACCCTCACGTGGCGCGCGAGTACGCCGTCGGGCTACGAGGACAACTCCACGGAGCTCACGCTGGTGGGGATCGAGGAGATGGAGGGTCTCGCCGCGGACCCGGGGCTCGTGCCCGACTTCGAGGGCATCACCGACGCGGCGCACATTGATGACTGGGATCCGCCCTTCCCGGTGGATCTATCGCTTGTGACCGACCGAGATGATGAGTACTGGGAGCGCTACCGCGCGGCGCCGAAGGCGTTCGTGAGCAGCAGTCTGCTGCAGCGCATGTGGCAGGGCAACGGTGACGAGGGACCATGGATTACCTCCGTGCGGGTAGAACAAGCCGACGCGGATGAGTTTGAGCAGGCGCTGCTCGCGGAGCTTGAGCCGGAGGACGCGGCCTTCCGCTTCGTGCCGGTGCGCGAGCAGGCACTGGTAGCCAGCAGGGGGACCTCGGATTTCGGCCAGCTCTTCCTCGGGATGAGCATCTTCCTCGTGGCGGCGGGCGCAGGTCTCGCCGCGATGCTGATGCGCCTCTCCGCCGAGCGCCGTGCATCACAGGCGGGGATCATGATGGCGACCGGCTTCGGAGCGTCGCAGGCGGGTCGGACGATCGCCGCCGAGGGCCTCGTGTGGTCGCTGATAGGCGTCGCCGCGGGCACGCCGCTGGGCATCCTCTACGCGCGGGGCATCGTTGGCACGCTGGCGACGAGGTGGCAGGGGGCGCTGGGCGATGCACCGGTGCTGGATGTCTACGTCCAGCCGCTGAGCGTCGCCATCGGGGCGGTGGCGTCGCTGCTGGTCGGCGTGATCGCGACATGGTGGGGCGCGCGAGTTCTGACGGGGCGGCCGCTGCTTGAGCTTCTGCGCGGCTGGCAGGCATCCGCAGCGGAACCGCTCTCCCGCCGACCGTGGACTGCAGTCGCCACGCCGCTGCTGCTGATTGGCGCGGCGGCCATCTTCGCGTTGAGTTTCACCGACATGCTCGCGGCACAGGCCGCTTTCTTCGCCATCGGCGGACTTCTGCTGCTGGCCTCGCTGACGGCTCCGCACCTGCTGCTCACGCGCGGATTGCAGCGCGGCAATCCGTCGCGATCGCTGGGCGCTCTTGCTCTGAGGAACGCGTCATCGGCGCGCGGCAGGAGCCTGCTGGTGATCGGGCTGATCGCAGCCGCCACGTTCGTCATCGTGACCGTCGCGGCCAACGCGCGCGACTTCTCGCGCATTGACCCACGCGACCGCACCTCCGGCACCGGCGGCTTCACTCACATCGCAACCACCTCCGTGCCCCTGAGCTTCGATCCATCCAGCGAGGAGGGGCGGGAGAACCTCGGCTTCCTCCCGGAGGAAGAGGAGGCACTGCGGGGGGCCGCGATCATCGCCCTGTCGCGCAGCCCCGGAGAGGACATCTCCTGCCTCAACATCGCACGGCCCACGCACCCGATCCTGCTGGGTATCACCGATGAGATGATCGCGCGCGGCGGCTTCCCGATCGATGCGCCCGGTCGCGAGGATGGTAACCCCTGGACGCTTCTGCGCGAAGAGACAGCAGACGGTGAGGTCGCCGCATTTGGCGATGTCGCGAGTCTCGTCTGGCAGCTTCAAAGCGGCGTGGGAGAGACGCTTGATCTCGGCGAGGATCTGCCGACGCTTCGCTTTGTCGGCGCCCTGCAGGGCTCGATCTTTCAGAGCGAACTGCTTGTGCATGCGGATCAGTTGCGCGCCGCATATCCGGAGGTGTCCGGGCCGAGTTACCTGCTGATCGAGGTCCCCGAGCGGCGCGAGGAGCAGGTGGCGGAGGCGCTGCGCTCGGCGCTGGGCGAGATGGGCCTGCAGGTGCGCACAACTGCCGAGGTGCTCAACCGGTACATCACGGTGCAGAACACGTATCTGACGATGTTCCTTGCGCTGGGTGGCCTCGGACTGCTGCTTGGCACGATCGGGCTTGTCGCAGTGATCCTCCGCGGAGCGTTCGAGCGACGGAGCGAATTAGCGCTGATGCTGGCAACCGGCTTCACAGCGGCGAACCTCTCCCTGTTGCTTGTCGTCGAGAACGTGGGGCTGTTCGTCGGCGGGATGGTGGCGGGGACGGCCACGGCACTGATCGCGGTATCGCCGCACCTGGCCTCTGCGCAGGCTGATGTCAACTGGTCGGCGCTTGCGGTTGTGCTGGGAGCGATCCTGCTCGTGGGCATTGCTGCATGCATCGCCGGCGCGCGGGCCGCAGTCCAGGGCGAACTGATAGAGGCGTTGCGGACGGAGTGAGTGGGATGGTAGTGCGCACGTATCTGGTCGTAACAATCATGGCGCTGACGCTGGCGTGCTCGCTGGTGAGCGCGCAGACAGGTGGCGACTGGCCGACCTTCCGCGGCAAGGCGCAGAACACCGGCGTGGCGCATTCGCCGCTCGCGGCCAACCCGGGCCTCAAGTGGACATACGAGACCGGCGGATCGATCGAATCCACCGCCGCGA
>JAAYJW010000307.1 GCA_012522765.1 candidate division WS1 bacterium
CCGCTCTCGAAGCGGAACCACTTCGCGTGGCCATCGTGGAAGGCTACATTGCCACCGTCATTGTGGCTCATGCGTCCAGAATAGTGCTGGCCGCTCAGGACGTACTGCGCCCCGCCACCCGAGGCCTTTTCGCTGATCATCAACGTCTGTGCCGGACGTGTGAGCTCGGCCATGGCAGGGCTAACCGTGGTGCCGTAGACCGTAACCAACCCCGTCGGCGTGAGGGCATTCGTCGGAAGACCGTAGCGGACGTTCATGTTCCCGGTGGGGTCGCTGGGGCAGATGAAAAGCTGCGTGTTCATCACGTACGGGTGAATCAGCGTCGCCCATGACCGATACCAGGTGCCGGAGCCGTTGTGGTTGAAGTCGGGATCGGACGGCACCACGGCGGTCGTCTGGGTGCCGGTAAACATGAGGCAGAACTTGTCGTCGTAGTCCTGCGCGTACATCATCATGGCGGTGCCGAGCTGTTTCATGTTGCTCAGGCAACTCGACTGCCGCGCCTTCTCTCTCGCGCGCGCGAAGACGGGGAAGAGGATCGCCGCCAGAATCGCGATGATCGCGATCACCACGAGCAGTTCGATTAGTGTGAAGCCACGCCTCATCCTGCTCATCTCCTCCGAACAACGATTATTAACCTGTCATTTCGAGTATTCCCCGTGGAGCCGATACAACCCTTCGCTCACGTGAAAAAATTGCGCACACGCCACCGATGCAAAACAATCGCCCCCTGCGCAACGCTTAGCTGCGCCATTCGCCTCCGAGGTCGAGCCACTCGCCCCGCTCTGCCGCGACGACGAACCCCGCGTCCACCTCAAGCTCCCGCAGACCGTCAATGCCGGTTGCGAGTGGCACCTCTACCCCATCGCGCACATGGTCGCAAAGCGCCGCGATCTCGCGGTGGAAGGTCTGCATGAACTCACCCCGCGGGTCATCGTGCGCCTGCTGAACGATGGTCCGCTGCCGCTGATGCCGCGGATAAAGCTCCAGCCCGCCCGCGATGTCGCGCAGGACGGCCGTGCCCTCGCTGCCGCACCAGCGGATGCGCAGCATGTCGTGGAAGCCGGGCGTGATACCCTCGCCCAGCAGTGTGCCCACCGCGCCCGATGCGAAGCGAAGTGATCCGGCGCGAGTCCGCGAATCCTCGGGCCCAGACATCGCGACGGCAATCGCCTCGATATCGCCGCAGAACCAGCGCAGCAGGTCAATCACGTGCGACCAGCAGGCCAGCCGCGTCCAGGCGTGAACGTACTGAAGCTCGCCAAGCTCACCCGCCTCGATCATCTTCTTTAGCCGCTGCGCGTAGTCGCCGAAGCGGTAGTTATAGGCCATGAAGAGCTCTGCTCCGCCGACTTCAGTCGCTTCGACCATGCGGCGCGCTACCGGAAGATCGTCCGCCTGCACGCTGTACTGCCCGCGCGCCGCAAAGAGCGGTTTTTCGGCGAGAGTGGTGAAGCCGCGGGAGACAGACTGGATCACCGGAGCCTCGCGGTGCATCTCGCGCGTGCAGACATCCACGATGTCCGGCGCCTCCGTCTCCAGCATTGTGACAACGTCGGTGTATGCCTTGCCGCCGAAGCGTTCGGCATAGTCGCGCGCCCTGGCCTCATCAAGATCGCACATCGCAACCAATTCGGCGTCCTCGACCTGCTGGTATCCGGAGATGTGCCTCGTGGCGATGTTTCCGCAACCGACGACTGCAACCCGCAGCGACATAGTGCGCGCCTCCCATGCGGTCATTGAACGGCCGCCGACGTGCTTCCCCACCTGCACGGAGTTGGCCTTCCACAAAGAGGCAGGTTCCGTGGCAGATATGGCGAATCACCCGCAGGGAGATGTTCAGAGAAAGCACGGGAGGCGCCACCAATGGATGATGCGAATGTGCGCTCCGCGGCGGACCTGTATGACGAGCTGGATCGAAGGATGATCGCGGCCATCCTCGAGTCAAAGGCGTCGGGCGGTTCTCGCGTTGAGCAACTGATCGAACTGGCTCGGCTGATGGGCGTCATGCGTATCGGCATCGCCCACTGTGTCGGTTTTGCCGAGCCGGCCGAGCGTTTGGCCAAATACCTCGAGGAGCACTTCGAGGTGGTGACGGTTGACTGCAAGGTCGGGGGCCTTCAGGCCGAGGAGATCGTGCCCGATGCGACCGGCGCGCTCTGCAACCCCGCCGGACAGGCCGATGCGCTCAACATGGCGGGCACCGATCTGAACATCTCCGTGGGCCTGTGCCTCGGTCATGACATGATCTTCCAGAAGCACTCGATCGCGCCGGTGACGGTCTTTGCGGTGAAGGATCGCGCGACCAACCACCAGCCGCTCGATGCGCTGAAGTGAGGGAGGCCGCCATGATGAGCGACCGCATCAACTGGACGCGCAGCATCTTCAGCGATGGTCGGCATAACGCATTCACCGACCTGACGCGTTTCCACGATCGCTGGTACGTCTGCTTTCGCTCCGGCACCAGCCACGGGAGCATGGACGGCGTGATCCGCGTCATCGCCTCCGGTGATCTCGAGCGCTGGGAACAGGTCGTGACCCTCGCCACGGTGCTCGATGACCGCGACCCGAAGTTCGCGATCTGGCAGGACCGCCTCTGGGTGCTCGGGCCGACGCGAACGCCGGCATGGCCCGAGGAGCATCGCGGCCGCGCGTCATGGCGCTTCCAGAGCGTGGGCTGGTCGAGCGCCGACGGCGAGGAATGGTCGGCCGGTACCGTGCTGGAGCCGATTGACCACCGCTTCTGGCGTCCGCGCGAGCATGATGGCGCGATGTGGTGCGCGCTGCACTGCACGAACCCGCCGGAGGGTGTGCTGGAGCATTCAGCCCTCTGGCGCTCAACGGACATGATGAAGTGGGAGCTCGTCTCGATGATCCACGAGGGCGAGTATGCCAATGAGACCGACATCGAGTTCTTGGCCGATGGAACGCTGGTGGCCTTCGTGCGCAGAGAGGATGCAGGTGGCGCGGGTACGCCGCTGAAGACCGCGCGCCCGCCATATGCAGATTGGGAACAGCATGACCAGCCGCTGGACATCCGGGGCCCGATGCTCGCGCAGGCGGATGGGCGGTTGTATGTGGTCGGTCGCTACATGGAGCCGAAGAGCGACCCCGAAGGTGGCCGCTGGCGCGATACGCGCCTTTACCGCGTGCAGGACAACTGGCAGCTTGAGGAGCTTGCGGTGCTCCCGGAGCCGGACTGGGCGCCTCCGCGCGCGGGTGACAACTCCTACGCCGGCTACTACTACCTCGGCGATGGCGAGATGCTGCTTAGCTGGTACTCGGGCAACTCTGAGGCGCGGGCGGACATCTTCCTCGCGTCGGTGGACGTACGATAGCGAACGGATAGCGGCACGGGCGCATGCGCCCGCATCCGGTAGGGAAGCGCCGGGCGTGCCGCGAAAGACTACTCGAGCAGACAAGCCGTGTGGCGGAGGCGGAAGACCATGAAGGTGCTAATCATCGGCGGGACGCGCTACCTCGGGCGCGAGATCATGATGCGGCTGGCCGAGCGTGGCGACGAGGTCACATTGCTCAATCGCGGGCGGACGGAGTGCGCCCTCCCCGACAACGTGGACTGCCTGACCGCGGACATCATGGACCCCGACCTGCTGGTCGAGGCGCTGGAAGGTGATGATGGCCGCGTCCGGACCTTCGACACCTGCGTGCATATGATCGCCATGGACGGCGCGCGAGCCGAGCGCGTCATCGAGGCGGTCTGGGGGCTGATCGGCCACTACGTCCAGTGCGGCTCCACGGGCGTCTTCATGCCGCTCCAGCGCTGCCCGGCCGATGAGAGCGAGCCGGTCGCCCCGCCGCCACCGGATATGGGCGGCTTCGGCTCGAAGGCAGAGTCCGACCAGGTCGCGCGGGAGCTTTGTGCGCAGTACGATCTGCCGCTGACGATCCTGCGGCCGACGAACATCATGGGCCCGGGCGATGTGCCGATAGACCTGCTCGGCGGCCGCGATGCGGAGTTCTTCCAGGGCATCCTCGACGGTGAGCCCATCATCATCCCCAACCATGGCGACGGCCTGCTGCAGCCGGGCGATGTGCGCGACCTCGCGGACGCGTTCGTGCTGGCGGTTGATCAGCCCGACAAGGCCGGCGAGTACAACATCAGTTCGCCTTACGCGATCACGCACAACTACTACGCACAGCTTCTGGCCGATGCCATGGACGTGGAGGCACAGGGGCGGCACGTTCCGGTGGATGAGATCATCGAGGAGTACGCGGGCACCGATCGTTTCTCGGTGCGCGGCATCCGCTTCTTCGCCGAGCACATGTGCTTCACGATCGAGAAGGCCCGCCGGGAGCTTGGCTACGAGCCACAGTATACCGCGGAGGCCTCGGTCGAGCAGACGGTGCGCTGGATGTTCGACAACAACGTGATCATGCGCGACTAGCGCGGCCTGGAAAGGCTTTACGGGTGCTCCAACGACAAACGGCGGGCCGGGGTGGAACCTTCGGCCCGCAAGCGGGCCGCTCCTCCGTACTACCCACCGTCAACGGCTTGCGCTTACCCACATATTGGGGAGCAACGAATTCGCATCGCTCGCCCGGTGGAGGGGCCGCACGAGGGCAGGTTGCGAAGCAGACTGCACGAGGTCGGCCCTCTACAGTCGTTCGAGAATGGGCCGACCTCGCCGCGGCAAACGGCGACCGCGGCTCGTGCGGCCCCTCCTACGGCAACACAACCCACGATTTGTGGGTGAATACAAGCGCCAACAGGGAGGACCACACTATGGATATCGACATCCCGAAGATGGACCTCAGCACAGGCGCGCAGATGCCCAAGCTGGGCCTCGGCACCTGGCAGCTTACCGGCGAGACCTGCGTGAAGGCAGTGGACCTCGCGCTGCAGATGGGCTACGACCACATTGACACCGCCGATGTCTACGGCAACCATCGCGAGGTCGCCGAGGGCATCTCCGGCCATGACCGCGAGAGCATCTGGATCACCTCGAAAGTCAATCGCGGCAGCCTCCAGTACGATGAAGTCCTCGCCACCTGCGAGAAGAACCTGGGCGAACTGGGGGTTGACTACATAGACCTCTACCTCATCCACTGGCCGGACGAAAGCGTGCCGATGGAGGAGACCTTCCGCGCGCTCAAGAAGCTCCGCGACGAGGGCATGGTGCGGGAGATCGGCGTGAGCAACTTCATGGTCGAGCACCTCACCGAGGCGCTGGAGGTGGCGGAGGTGCCGATCGTCAACAACCAGATTAAGTTCCACCCGATGCACCAGCCATGGGAGGTCGTGGAGATGTGCCGGGAGAACGACATCTCCGTCACCGCCTACTCGCCGCTGGCGCGGGGCGAGATCTTCAGCAGCGAAACGATGCAGCGCGTCGCCGAGGAAGTGGATCGCACGATCCCGCAGGTCGCGTTGCGCTGGCTGCTGCAGCAGCAGATGATCGTGATCCCGAAGGGCTCCAGCGAGGAGCACCTGCGCGAGAACCTGCAGGTCTTCGACTTCCACATCTCCCCCGAACATGATGAGGATATTCGGGCGATGGGGTAGCGCCGTCGTTGCCGTCAGGAGGGGCCGCCCGAGCGTCCGCTGTCGTGTAGCGGCGCGAGGGTCCCGCGCAGCGGGAGGTTCCACCCCGGCCCACCGTCTGCACAGAAAGGACTTACTCACCATGCCGTCAGGCCGCCGACCGAACATCATCTACATCATGTCCGATGACCACGCCTCCCACGCGATGAGCTGCTACGGGAGCGTCGTCAACGAGACGCCGAACATGGACCGCATCGCCGAAGAGGGCGTGCGGCTCGACAACTGCTTCTGCACGAACGCCATCTGCACGCCGTCGCGGGCCGCGGTCCTCACCGGCAAGTATGCGCACCAGAACGGCGTCCGCGTCTTCAATGACATGGACCAGCGGCAGATGACCGCGCCGAAGCTCCTCCAGCAGGCCGGCTACCAGACCGCAATCTTCGGCAAGTGGCATCTCGGCCACGGCGGCATTCACAACCCGCAGGGCTTCGACCGCTGGTGCGTGCTGCCCGGCCAGGGGCTCTACCACGACCCGGAGTTCTACGACCAGTCCGATGAGAAGACGGTCATCCCCGGCTACGCGACCGACATCATCACGGACATGTCGCTGGAGTGGATGGACGGGCGCGACGAGGAGCGGCCGTTCTTTTTGATGACCCATCACAAGGCCCCGCACCGGCCGTGGGACCCGGATGAGAAGCACATGGACATGTTCCTCGACGAGATTCCGGAGCCGCCCACGCTGTGGGATGACTACGAGAATCGCGCGACTGCCGCGAAGATCGCCGAGATGCGCATCGGCCGCGACTTCCGCGAGCGCGATGTCAAGTACCCGCGGCCCGAGGGCCTCTCCGATGACGACTACAAGCGCTGGTGCTACCAGCGCTACATGCAGGACTACCTGCGCTGCGTGCAGTCGGTGGATGACAACATCGGCCGGATGCTCGACTACCTCGACGAGAGCGGGCTTGCGGAGAACACGGTCATCGTCTACACGAGCGACCAGGGCTTCTTCCTCGGCGATCACGGCTGGTATGACAAGCGCTTCATGTATGAGGAGTCGCTGCGCATGCCCTTCGTGGTGCGCTACCCCGAGGAGATCAATCCCGGCCAGGCGAACGATGACATCATCCTGAACGTGGACTTTGCGCCGCTATTCCTCGACTACGCAGGTCTGGAGACGCCCCGCCAGATGCAGGGCCGCAGCTTCCGCGACTGCCTGCGCGGTGAGGCGCCGGATGACTGGCGCGACAGCTTCTACTACCGCTACTACGTGCACCTCGATGGCGGCCACAACGTCTTCGCGCACTACGGCGTGCGGACGGATCGCTACAAGCTGATCTACTACTACCGAAACGACCCCGGCCCGCGCGAGTGGGAGCTATTCGACCTGCAGACCGACCCGATGGAGATGTGCTCGGTCTACAACGACCCGGCCTACGCGGACGTGGTGGCGGAACTGAAGGCGGAGCTACTGCGCCTGCGCTCGGAGGTCGGCGACCAGGACGATCCGTTCTGAACGCCGCGCTGCCGTTCCCCTCTCCCGCCACAGATCGCGCAGCGATCTGCAGGGGGAGGGGTGGCTGCTCCCGCCAACGGCGGGAGCAGCCGGGGAGGGGCAGTCGTTGCCGCGCGAACGACTGCGGCGCTTCGCGCCGCCCCCTGCGAGGGCGCAGGGGCCACAACGACCAGGACAGAAGCTTACGACGCACGCACAGGAGTGTGCGTGTCGAGGATCAGCAACGACCGGGCTGAGCAACGATGAATAGCCGTTCCTCCCCCCTCGTCCCGAGACAGCGCGCGGTTTGCGCTGTGAGGGAGAGGGGGGATCGAGGGGTGAGGCGCCCCGAACGCCGCCCTCAGTGCGTACACCCATCCTCCAGGCTCTTCTGGGCGCGGGCGATCACCTGCATCGCCGCGTAGCCCTCGGCGATGCCGGCCGGGTTCTCGGCTTCGCCGAGGCAGACCTTGCGGAAGTGCGCCACCACGTTGCTCCCCCACGAACTGGTGACCCTCATCGGCACCATCTCCACCGACTTCTCGTCGCGCGTCACCCACAGCTCCTGCGTCGGCGCCACGCGCACCAGCGCGCTGCCCTCGCTGCCGTAGACCTCGATGCCGCGATACAGCCCCACCGGGCCGAATGAGGAGAAGTTTGGCTCGAGCACACTCGTCCCCGCTTCATGTGTCAGCACGTAGAGCCCGCTGTCATCCTTCGCGCCCTCCTGTGCGTAGGTGTGCGCGGTGGCATAGACGCCCTTCGCCGGCCCCATCAGGTGTAGCGCGGTGTAGACGTGATGGTAGCCCATGTCCAGCAGCGCGCCGGAGGCCTTGATGCCAGGCGAGATCGCCAGGCGATGCCCGAGTCTCATGCGCATCCAGTGCAGCCGTCCGAGCGCCGGGATATGCTCGGCGAGGCTCATGAAGGGCCCCTCGAATAGCCAGCGGTGCTCGACCATGAACGCGGGCCCGGCCGGATCGATCGCCTCGCGCATCTGCTCCGCCTCATCCATCGTCTCGCACAGCGGCTTCTCAGTCATCACGCACTTGCCCGCCTGGTGCAGCGCGATCGACATCTCCGCATGAAAGCGCGTCGGCGTGCAGATGTCCGCGGCGTCAAAGTCATCGCGCTCAAGCAGATCACGCCAGTTCTCGATGATCTGCGCGCCGGGGAAGTGTTCGGCCTTCGCCGCCTCGGCGGCCTCGCGGTTCACATCTACGAGGTAGGCCATCTCAGCCTCATCGCCGAGCGCCTTCCAGCCCGAAATATGTGCGCCCGCAATTCCGGATGTCCCGATGAGTGCCACTCGCATCTCAATCGCTCCCTGTCTTCGCAATCCGACCGGAGGTTGCTTCTCCGCCCGCCCCCGAAGGCCCTTGTGCGACGCGCGGCGAAGTTCCTCGTGGCATGGATGCCGCACAACCGAGGTGATCGCGGTGAAGCTGGACGATCTGCTCAAGCAGGAAGCCGCCGGGCAATCGGCGATGTCGTACGCGAACGCGCAGGAGCGGTACGCTCAACTGGGCGTTGACACGGAGGACGCGATCCAGCGCGCTGTCGCCACGCCTGTCTCAGCGCATTGCTGGCAGGCCGATGACGTGGTCGGGCTTGAAGTGCATGAGGGCGCCACTGACTCGGGCGGCCTGGCTGCGACGGGCAATTACCCCGGCCGAGCGCGAACTGGCGATGAGATTCGCGCCGACTTTGAGACGGCCGCCGGGATGATCCCCGGCACACTGCGCTTCAACCTCCACGCCATGTATGCCGAGACCGGCGGCAAGTCCGTAGACCGTGATGAGCTTCAGCCGGAGCATTTCGCGACGTGGATTGACTGGTGCGAGGATCGCGGCTGGGGGATGGACTTCAACCCGACCTGCTTCGCGCACCCGAAGGCCGCCGATGGGCTGACGCTGGCGCACCCGCGCAAGTCGATCCGCGACTTCTGGGTCCGCCACTGCATCGCCTGCCGGGAGATCGGCGGCGCGGTCGCAAAGCGCCTCGGGCCATGCGTGGTGAACATCTGGGTGCCGGACGGGCAGAAGGATGCTACCGCCGACCTGATCGGCTCGCGCAGGCTGCTGCTGAAGTCGCTCGACAGCGTGCTTGAGAAGCGGGTGCCGAAGGTAGTGGACACCGTTGAGAGCAAGCTCTTCGGCATCGGCGTCGAGGACTCGACCGTCGGATCGCACGAGTTCTACCTGCTCTACGCCGCCTCGCGCGGCTGCGGCCTCTGCTTCGACATGGGGCACTACCACCCCACGGAGAACATCGCGGACAAGGTCTCTGCGGCGCTGCTGTTCCTCAAGCCCCTGCTGATCCACGCGAGCCGTGGTGTGCGCTGGGACAGCGACCATGTAACGCGCTTCAACGACGATTTGCGCGCGGTCGCCGACGCGGTTATCCGCAGCGGCATGACGCAGCACGTCTACTGGGCGACGGACTTCTTCGACGCCTCCATCAACCGCGTCGCGGCCTGGGTGATCGGTCTCCGGTCAGTGCGGAAGGCGCTGCTGTGGGCGCTGCTGGAGCCGCATGCGTCGGCAGTGGAGGCAGAGCGCGCGGGTGATGGTACCGCGAAACTCGCGCTGGCGGAGTTGCGGGCGGAACTGCCCTTTGCGGCAGTCTGGCAGGAGCTATGCCGCCGCGCCGATGTCCCAACCGGCCTCGCATGGCTGGATGAGGTGCGGCGCTATGAGCAGCAGGTGCTGATCGCGCGGGATTAGCTTCGCGCTGAAGCGCTACTGCTCATCGAACTCATCGAAGTCGGGCGGGTTGGCTATCCGCAATTCGTCGGGGATGCCATCAATCGCCTCCACCTCGGTGGCTGAGAGAGACCAGTCGAAGACGTCGAGGTTCTCGCGCAAGTGCTGTTCATCGCTCGACCGTGGGATCACGATGCAGCCCTTCTGCAGCAGCCAGCGCAGTGACACCTGCGCGGGGGTCTTCCCGTGGTCGGCAGCAATCATGCGCAGCGTGGGGTCATCGAAGACCTTTCCGCGCGCGAGGGGGCTGTATGCGGTCACCGTCACATGGTGCTCGTGGCAGAAGTCGATGAGCTTGTCCTGATAGAGGAACGGGTGCAGTTCCACCTGGTTGTTCGCGATGGGGATGGGCGTGATCTCCAGCGCCCTGCGCAGTCTTCGGCGCTGGAAGTTGCTCACGCCGGCATCGCGGATCATGCCGAGTTCCTTTAGCTGCGCGAGGGCGTCAAAGGTCTGCTGCATCGGCACGTCCGGGTTCGGCCAGTGGATCAGATAGAGGTCGATGTAGTCCGTATCAAGCTCACGCAGGTTGGCGCGACAGGCATCTATCACCTCATCGTAGTGCAGCCGGTCCTCGGGGACCTTCGTGGTGATGAAAAGCTCCGAGCGCTCGTAGCCTTTGATCGCCCGGCCAACTATGTCGTGGTTGCCGTAGCTGTCCGCGGTGTCGAGGTGCCGGTAGCCAAGCACGAGAGCTATCTCGATGGCCATGAGGCCCTCCTCCCCCCGCAGGTTGGCCGTCCCC
The DNA here is from genome assembly GCA_012522765.1 of candidate division WS1 bacterium. Taxonomy (GTDB): domain Bacteria; phylum Armatimonadota; class Zipacnadia; order Zipacnadales; family UBA5352; genus UBA5352. The sequence continues at coordinate 10,512 of JAAYJW010000307.1, forward strand.
AGTCCCATCGCCGGCATCGCGAGTCCTGATGGCAGAATGTATCTGTCCCGCATCATCGCAAAACCCCTCCATCCGCTCAGTCCACCTCATTCTCATCCTGATTCGACATGGCCGTTCATCACGCCTGCTCACATGCAGGCGGAGACATACCGCGCGGTGAATATGTCTTAAGAGGCCGCCCTGAGCGGCCGAGTGTTGTCCGAACGTCTTCATCGTACGTCTGGGAGAATGGCCCTCATGCCACAAAGCGCAGCCAGGTCGGTCAAGCACGATGCGCTTGCGGGGCGGATCGTGAATGTTCGTGGCGGCGTCGTGGACGTGCGCTTCCCGGGGGCACTGCCGCCGATGAACGGCAGCATCATCACCGGCGATAATGATGACGTCGTGCTCGAAGTCGTAACTCACCTCGATGACGCGACGGTGCGCTGCATAGCACTGACGCCCACGCGCGGCCTCTGGCGTGGCGCCGACGCCATCTACAGTGGCGGTCCCCTGATGGTGCCGGTGGGCCGCAGGGTGCTTGGGCGCATCTTCAACGTGCTTGGCGAGACCATTGACGGACGCGAGCCGATCGAGGGTGGTGAGTGGTGGCCCATCCATCGCCCCACGGTGCCGCTGCGACAGCGGTCCACGGTCTCGGAGATACTCGAGACCGGCGTGAAGGCGCTCGATCTGCTCGCGCCACTGGAGCGCGGTGGCAAGGCCGGGCTCTTCGGCGGCGCGGGCGTCGGCAAGACTGTGCTGCTCATGGAGCTTATCAACAACATGCTCGAGCAGCACTCGGGCATCAGCATGTTCGCGGGGATAGGTGAGCGCACGCGCGAGGCGGAGGAGCTTTACCGCGAACTGCAGGACGCAGGCGTGCTCCAGCAGACGGTGCTCTTCTTCGGACAGATGAACGAGGCGCCCGGCGCGCGACAGCGTATCGGCCATGCCGCGCTCTCGGTCGCCGAGTACTTCCGCGACGAGCAGCACCAGGACGTGCTGCTGCTGGTGGACAACATCTTCCGCTTTGTGCAGGCGGGGCAGGAAGTCTCCGGCCTGATGGGCCACGTGCCATCGCGCGTGGGCTATCAGCCTACGCTGGACACTGAACTCGCCGAGCTTGAGGAGCGCATCTGCTCCACCCAGACCGGCGCGATCACGTCCATCCAGGCGGTCTATGTGCCTGCGGACGACTTCACAGACCCGGCGGCGGTAGCGACATTCTCCCACCTCTCCGCGTCTATCGTTCTCTCGCGGCGCCGGGCGTCGGAGGGTCTGTACCCGGCAATGGACCCGCTCGAGTCGAACTCGTCGCTGCTCACGCCGCTGATCGCCGGCCGGCGGCACTACTATCTCGCGCAGCAGGTCCGCAGCACACTCGCGCAGTATGAGGACCTCAAGGACATCATCGCGATGCTCGGGATAGATGAGCTTTCGCAGACCGATCGCCGCACGGTCTACCGTGCGAGGCGACTGGAGCGTTTCCTGACGCAGCCGTTCTTCACCACCGAGCAATTCACGGGCATGGAGGGGCGTCTGGTGCCGCTGGAGGAGACCCTTTCGAGCTGCGAGCGCATCCTCAGCGGGGAGTTCGACGACTACCCGGAGAGCGCGTTCTACATGATCGGCTCCGTTGACGAAGTGAACGAGGAGCAGCGGCAGTGATCCTGAAAGTCGTCACGCCAACGCGAGTGGTGGTGGATACGCACGCGGAAAAGGTGACGGTGCAGGGCCGCGAGGGTTCGCGCACCTATCTGCCGGCGCATATAGATTTTTCGACGGTGGTAGTGCCGTCGGTGATGTCGTGGCAGCCGGCTGAGGGCGAGGAGCAGTTCGCAGCGGTGGATGAGGGGATGCTGGTGAAGGTCGGCGATGAGGTGTTGCTCTCGACGAGCTACGCAGTGTACGGGCCGCCGCTGGGGCGGCTGCGGGAGACGGTGGAGGAGCAGTTTTCTGAGCGCGGGGAACGGGAGAAGACAGCGCGGACGGCTCTGGCGAAGCTGGAGGCGAGCATCATGCGCCGCTTCATGGAGTTGGGGAGCTGAAGATGGATCAGGAACACGAGCGCCCCGAGCCGCGAAAGGATGTCCCACGCGACCACCCGGTTACACGGAGCCCGGAGGAGCGGGAGCGTGAGCGGCGCGAGGACGATCTGGCGCGGGCGCTCGGCGAGGCCGAGGCGCGGAAGGTCCGCGCGCGCAGACGGCGCGAGGAGAGCGTCTGGTTCGGACTTGGCACCTTCGGCCTCGTAGGCTGGGCGGTGGCGCTGCCGACGCTGATCGCGCTGGCGCTGGGCATCTGGCTGGACGCCAACTACCCCCAGCGCTTCTCATGGACACTGACGCTGCTGTTCGCCGGCATCGTCGCCGGTTGCTTTAACGCATGGTACTGGGTGAGCCGCGAACGCGACCAGATCGGCCACGATCAGGAGGATGACGATGGAGTTTGACCCGCTTACCGCCATGATCTCACTGATCATCGGGACGGTCGTCGGCCTCGGCTACTTCGCCGGGCTGTGGATTACCGTGCTGAGGCTGCCGCAGTCCCCGCGCCCGATGGTGCTATGGAGCCTGAGCGCATTGCTGCGGGTGGCCGGAGCCACGACAGTCTTCGTGGTGCTGCTGCGCTGGGGCACGACGGAGGTAGTGGCGGGGCTGGCCGGCTTCGTGCTGGCACGTTTCGCCGCGACCGCCATCTGGGGGCCCATGCGAGAGCCGAAGATGCCGCCGCCCGACAAGTCGCGTGAGGGAGATCAATGAATCAGGCGATGCGTCTGACTCCGGATGAACTCATTATCTTTGAGATCGGCTCGCTGTCGGTCAGCGCCACGTTCGTCTTCACATGGCTGCTGATGCTGCTGATGGCGGGCGGCGCATGGCTGATCACCCGCCGGCTCTCTTCGGACGTGCGCATCAGTCCCGCGCAGAACGTGCTTGAGATCATCGTGATGGGTATCCGCGATCAGATTTCCGCCATGGGCGTGAAGCGCCCGGAGCTTTACATGCCGTTCGTCGGCACGCTCTTTCTCTTCATCGCGGTGTCGAACATCTTCGCCGCGATCCTTCCGGGCTTCCAGGCGCCAACCGGTTCGCTGTCAACTACGGTGGCGCTTGCATTCGCGGTCTTCGTGGCGGTGCCCATCTACGGCATTTCCCAGCGCGGCCTCGGCGGCTACCTGCGGCAGTACATCGAGCCCACGCCCCTCATGCTGCCGATGAACGTCATCGGGGAGTTCTCGCGCACCGTGGCTCTGGCCTTCAGGCTCTTCGGGAACGTCATGAGCGGGTCGCTGATCGTCGGGATGCTCCTGATGCTCGCCCCGTTCTTCTTCCCGGTGGTAATGCGCCTGCTGGGGCTGCTGACAGGCCTTGTGCAGGCATATATCTTCGGCGTGCTGGCGATGGTGTACATCGCCTCGGCCACACGCGTGGCCAGGGGTGAGAGCGACGACGTGCAGCCTGAGGCAACCGCGACGAAGGCAGTGTAGCCGGAGAACCACCGACCCTGCAGTATGAAAGGGAGCTTACTGATGACCGGACTTGAACTTGTTGCTGTCGCTTCTATCATCACCGGGGGCATCACGATGATGGGCGGCTCGATCGGCCCGGCACTGGGCGAGGGACGTGCGGTGGCTGAGGCGCTAAGCGCTATTGCGCAGCAGCCCGATGAGGCGGGCACGATCACCCGCACGCTCTTCGTGGGCCTTGCGATGATCGAGTCCACGGCGATCTACTGCTTCGTTGTCACGATGATCGTGCTCTTCGCCAATCCGTTCTGGAACTACTTCCTCGCACAGGCAGGCGGCCAGTGAGGAGCGGGGACTGAAGTCATGCAAATTGACTGGGTTGCAGTCGTTGCTCAGATCGTCAACTTCCTCATCCTCGTGTGGCTGCTCAAGCGCTTCCTCTACGGCCCGATCCTGCGGGTGATGGAGGAGCGCCAGGAGCGGATCTCACGCGAGATGGACGAGGCCGGGGAACGTGAAGCGGCGGCTAAGGAAGAGGAGCGCAGGCATCGAGAGGCGCGCCGCGAGCTTGATGAGCAGCGCGACGAGATGCTCGATGAGGCGCGCGAGGAGGCCGAGGCCACTCGGCGGCAGCTTGTTGAGCAGGCGCGGCACGAGGTTCAGGACCTCGAGCGGCGCTGGCATGAGAGTCTGCGCGAGGAGCAGGATGCGTTCGTCCGCGAGCTTCGCGAGCGCATGGGGCGACAGGTCTGCTCAGTCGCCCGCCGCGCGCTTGAGGATATTGCCAACCAGGAGTTGCAGGCGCAGGTGCTGAGCGTCTTCACGCAGCGCCTTCGCAAGCTTGATGACGCGCGGCGCGAGGAACTGCGAAGCGCACTGGGGGATGCTGATCGCGCGCCCCGGATCACCAGCGCGTTCGCTCTCACCAGTGCTCAGCGGAATGAACTGCAGGCCGCCGCGCGCGAGGCGCTGGAGGACGATCTGCAGCTTTCATTCGAGGAGTCAGATGAGCTTCTGTGCGGGATTGAGCTTGCGGTTGGCGGCCTGAAGATAGCGTGGAGCATTGACAGCTACCTCGACGCGCTGGAGCATTCGGTGGTGGGCGCAATCGAGCGGGAGACCGCGAGTGAGGGCCGGGAGCGAGATGCTCAAGCCGCGGAGGCGCCATCAGTAGACGACGTAATGCCTCCCAGCGAGGTCATGCCGCCGGAGGGCGAGGATCGTGAGTAGTCAGCCAGGGAACACGGAGCGGGAGCGGCTGCTGTCAACCATCGAGCACGTTTCGGGGGCGGTGGAAGACGCGCTGGGCGCGGCGGCGGAACTGGTCCTCGAGGAGGTCGGCGAAGTCACCTACGTCGGCCACGGTATCGCCCGCGTCACGGGCCTCCCGTCGGTGCAGTCAGAGGAGTTGGTGCGCTTTCCTCGGGGCCTGATGGGCATGGCATTCACGCTCTCGGAAGATGAAGTGGGCGTGATCCTGCTCGGCGACGGGCAGGGCCTGTGGGCCGGGGCCGAGGTGCGCAGGACCGGCCGGGTAATTGACGTGGCGGTGGGCGATGAACTGCTCGGGCGGGTCGTCAACGCGCTCGGCGAACCGCTGGACGGGCGAGGCCCGATCCGGACACGGCTGCGCAGCCCGATCGAGCGGGAAGTGCCACCCATCATGGACCGCGAACCGGTGCAGACCCCGCTGCAGACGGGCCTCAAGGCAGTGGATGCTCTCATCCCGATCGGCCGCGGTCAGCGCGAGCTTATCATCGGCGACAGGCAGACGGGCAAGACCGCCGTAGCGGTGGACACGATCATCAACCAGCGGGATTCGAACGTTATCTGCGTCTACTGCGCGATCGGCCAGCGCAGCGATGATACGGCGAGGGTGATCGCCGACCTGCGCAAGCACGGGGCGATGGAGTACACCATCGTCGTGGTGGCGCCGGGCGAGGACCCGCCGGGGCTTCAGTACGTGGCACCCTACTGCGCCACCACCGTCGCGGAGTATTTCATGGGCCGCGGCCGCGATGCATTGGTGGTGTACGATGACCTCAGCAAGCACGCAAAGGCATACCGCGAGGTCTCGCTGCTGCTGCGCCGCCCCCCGGGGCGCGAGGCTTACCCCGGCGACATCTTCTTCATTCATTCGCGCCTGCTGGAGCGGGCGACGCGTTTGCGTTCCGATCTCGGCGGCGGCTCGATGACAGCGCTGCCGGTGGTGGAGACTGAGGCGCAGAACATCTCGGCATACATCCCGACCAACCTCATCTCCATCACCGACGGGCAGATCTACCTCAACCCGGACCTCTTTCAGAAGGGCGTCCTGCCTGCGATCGACATCGGCGAATCCGTCTCGCGCGTCGGTGGCAAAACGCAGCTTCCGGCGTATCGCGCGGTCGCGGGTGATCTGCGCCTGCAGTACACGCAGTTCGAGGAACTGGAGCAGTTCGCCCGGTTCGGGACGCGGCTCGATGAGGACACGCGACAGAAGCTTGACCGCGGCCGGAGAGTCCGCGAGGCCCTGCAACAGCCGCAGTTCGAGCCGATTCCGGTGGAGGAGCAGATAGCGGTCCTGCTCGCGGCCGCCCGCGGTGTGCTCGATGAGATCGAGCCCGAGGAGGTCCCCCGTGCCGGGCGCCGCATCCGCCGCGCCGTGACCGAGCATCTCCCGGAGCTTTCGGAGCGCATCCGCAAGGGTGAGGGTCTCGGTGACCGGCACCTGGAGGAGATGGAGACGGTTGCCCGCAAGGCCGTCTACCTGGAGACATCGGCCGATGCTTCCGAGGAAGGCTCCGATGGAAACGATTGAGATTCTGCGGGACAAAATCGGCACCGCCGAGAGTCTCCAGTCGGTGGTCTCCACGATGAAGTCGTTGGCGGCTGTCAGCATCCAGCAGCTTGAGGGTGTCATTCGCTCGATTGATGAGTACAATCGCACCGTCGAACTTGGCCTGCAGATCGCGCTCCGCAACCGCCCGAGGCGGGTGCAGATTGTCCGGCCGGTGCTGAGCGATGCACTCGGTGCGGTCATCATCGGCTCCGATCAGGGCATGTGCGGCCAGTTCAATGAGGACATCGTCTCTCATGCGGTTGAGGATATGCAGCAGGTGGGCGTGGAGGGGGCGGCTCGGGCGATTCTCGCCGTGGGCGCGAGGACAGTCGCGCACCTTGAGCTGGCGGGGCTTACTCTTGATGACCTGCTTGCCACCCCGGCCTCACCCGGCACCATCTCCCCGCTCGTGCAGCAGATCGCGATGCAGATTGAGCGCTGGCAGACGGAACGAGGCTTCGATCGCATCTTCCTGTATTACAACCACCGCGTATCGGCGGGCCGCTACCGCCCATCGGCTCATCGCCTGCTGCCCATGGACGCAGCATGGCTGGAGCGCATCGCCGGCAGGCGCTGGCCGACGAAGATGCTCCCGCAGATCGCGATGCCATGGCGCCCGCTGATCTCCGAGCTCATTCAGCAGCACATCCTTGTCGTGCTCAACCGCGTCATTGTGCACTCGATGATGAGCGAGCACACCGCGCGTATGCAGTCCATGCAGGCGGCGGAGCAGAACATAGATGAGCGGCTTGAGGAGTTGCGCAACCGGTTCCGCCAGACGCGGCAGACCGCTATCACCGCAGAGCTGCTCGACATCGTCTCGGGCTTCGAGATTCTCCGGTCGGAGCGCGATGTCTGAGGTCGCGGCATAAGTGGCAGAGGAGGAACGCGCATGGAACGGTTCGGCAATGTCATTCTCGGGGGCGGGATGGTCGCAGGTCACGCCGCGAAGGAGATGGTGAAGCAGGGGCTTGAGCCCGGATCGCTGTGCATCATCTCGATGGACGAGGACCCGCCCTATGAGCGCCCACCGCTGTCGAAGGGCTTCATGCGGGGTGACAAAGTTGCCGACGAAGCCTTCATCAACGGTCCCGACTTCTACAATGACAACGGCATCACGCTGAAGCTCAACACCAGGATCAAGTCGGTTGATTTCGAGGCTCGCACCCTCTCCAGCAGCAAGCACACCATCGGCTTTGACAACCTGCTCATCGCCACGGGCGCATGGCCGCGAGAGCTTGATGTGTCCGGTGCGGACCTCGATGGCGTACACCTGCTCCGGACGCTGGCTCACGCGAAGAAGATCCATGCGGAAGCCGAAGAGATTGAGCGCGCGGTGATCGTGGGCGCGGGCTTCATCGGGATGGAGATGGCCGCCTCGCTGGCGATGCTCGGCGTGGAATGCGCGTTGGTGTACCGCGAGGAGCGCGTCATGGTCAACCGCTTCCCCGACCCGATCGCGCGATACTTCGAGGACTACTACCAGGAGCGAGGGGTGAGACTGGTCGCCCAACGCAGTGTCGCACAGATCGAAGGCGACGGGCGCGTAAGTGGCGTGGCACTGACCTCCGGGCAGAAGCTCTCGGCGCAGATGGTCGTCGCGGGCATCGGCGTCAGCCCCGAGACCGGGCTCTTCGAGGGCGGGCCGATCGAAGTCAATGACGGGCTGGTCACTAACGAGTACCTCGAGACGGGCGTGGAGAAGGTCTGGGCGGCGGGCGACATTGCACGCTACCATGACGTGATCTTCGACCGCCCGAGGCGCTTTGAGCATGAGGATAACGCGCACTATCAGGGGCTGCGCGCGGGGCGGGCGATGCTTGGCGACCGCAAGCCCTTCAAGCATCTCCCCCACTTCTACTCGGACATGTTCGACCTGTCGTGGAACTACTGGGGCGACCGCTCCGCCGGCGACCGCGTACTGTACCGCGGAGAGGTGGAGAGCGGCCGCTTCGCCGCGTGGTGGGTGACTGAGGATGAGCGTGTGACCGCGGCGTTCACGCTGGGCATTCCGTGGAAGCAGGCGAAGATTGCGGCGGATATCATCAAGGGGCAAACGCCGATCCCCGCGGATCTGCTCACGGACGAATCGCGCGATTTCGAAGAACTGGCGGGGTGACGGCGGGCTGGCGCCTCAATCTTTCTCCTCTTCCGCCTCTCCCTCCGCTTCAAGCAGCGCGTCGAGTGTCTCTCGACGCGAGGCGAGCGACCGCGCATATCGCATCATGCCCCTCCACGGATCGCCCTTCTGCGCGATACGATCCGGTACGTTCTGCAGCGTCCAGTCTCGCGGATTGGCCCCACCCTGGAGCTCCTCCCACTCGATGGGTGTGGCCACCGGAGCACCGGGACGCGCTCGAATCGCGTACGGCGCCACCGCCGTGGCGCCGTACGCATTGCGCAACACGTCGAGGAAGACGCGCCCGGCGCGCTTGGCCTTGCGCTGTTCGAGCGTATAGCGATCCTGATGCCGCCGCAACAGCACCGTCGCGACTGAGCGGGCAAAATCGCGCACCTGATCGTAATCAGCACTGCGGTCCAGCGGGACCACGACGTGAAAGCCCTTGGAGCCGGTCGTCATGATCCAACCGGAGAGGTCTACCTCCTCCAGCACTGAGCGGACATCCAGCGCCGCCTGGCGAACTGCGCTGAAGTCCTCGGTGCCTTCCGGCGGGTCGAGGTCGTAGATCATCCGGTCGGGATGTTCGAGGTCATCTGTGCGTGCGAGATAAAGGTGCGGTGTGAGCACCGCCTGGTCGGCGAGGTAGATCAGCGCCGCCCGGCTGTCCACGATCGGCGCGTCGTAGCTGCCGCCTTCGCGTTTGGGCACCGTGACTGTCCTGATCCAGTCCGGGAAGTAGTCGGGAGTGTTCTTGTTGTAGAAGCTCCCGCCCTGCAGGCCGTCCGGGAAGCGCTGCATGCTCACGCCGTAGCGGCGAATGTGCGGGATGATCGTATCGGCGATTGCGTCGTAGTAGTCAATGACATCCCCCTTGGTCAGACCGGCATCGGGGAAGAAGACCTTCTCGCGCGAGGAGATGTCTATGTCGTGTCCGCCGATCTTCATGGCGCGCTCTCCTGCTCCTCTTCCCTGCGCACCTGCTGCGGCTCCTTGTCCCGGCGCAGACCCAGGTAGCGCGGGTGCCGGAGCTTGTCTGTGCGCGTCCACTCGCTGAAGCCCACCTCGCACACCAGCTTCGGGGTGACGAAGTGCGCCGTCGGGTCCTTCACCTCGCCGACATCGAAGGGAGAGGTCTTGCGCTCATCCCGCTGCAGGCGATCGTGCAACTCCTCCAGCGTCTCGTTATCAAGTCCCGTGCCCACCTTGCCGGCGTAGACGAAGTCACCGTCACGGTAGAAGCCCAGCAGCAGTGCGCCGAGGCCGACGCGCTCTCCACGCGGCTCGGTGTAGCCACCGATGACAAACTCCTGCTGGCGGTTGCACTTGAACTTGAGCCACGTGCCGGCGCGGCCGTGTATGTAGGGGCCATCCGCCTCCTTGGCTATCAAGCCCTCCCAGCCGCTCTCGCAGGCTTCGCGCAGGTAGGCTTCGCCCTTCTCGTTGCGGTGTTGCATGAAGCGGATGGGGTCGGCCCACGCGATCGCCTCGCGCAGCAGGTTCTTCCGCTCCCGCAGAGGCACTTCGGTAATGTTATGGTCGGAGATGTACATGCAGTCGAAGAGATAGTAGTAGACGGCCACGTCGCTCTTGAGCGCGGCCTTGCGACTGGTGTTGTGCATCCGTGGCTGCAGGCGCTCGAAGTCACTTGTGCTGCCGTCGCCGAAGGCCACTACTTCGCCGTCGAGGATGCAACCGGGCGGCGCCTGTCGGGCAAGCGCCTCCTCGATCTCAGGGTAGCTGTCGTTGATCTGCCGCTGGTTGCGCGTCATCAGGCGAACGCTGCCATCGCTGTTGATGAGTGCGAGGATGCGTTCGCCATCAAGTTTTCGCTCGAAGATCCAGTCCGGGTCGGAGAAGTGGTCATGCGTGAGCTTTGCCAGCATCGGCGCCATCCAGCGCGGCATGCTGACCTTCCTGGCAGCGCCGCGTGCCGCGTCTGAGAGGCGCTCCAGCGGATCAGTCATCGCTCGCCCCACCTTTCTCCTGCTCAGCCACCTCTTCGACGGTGCGTCCGCTCTTCACCGACTGCGGCTCGGTGCTGGTCGGGTTGCGCCTCGCGTCCGCCGCGTCATCATCCATCTTGACCAGCAGCCAGCGAGCATCCTCACCGCTGCCGGTGCGGATGAGGGCATGGCCGCCGCTGAGCTTCTCACCCTCCAGCCAGATCGTTACGTGCCCATCATTAATCTGCTCTGCGACCGATGGAACCTCCTCGCCCTCCTCAGCCTCGTCGTCCTTCAAGTTGCGGTAGCTGCCGCGGTCCCACACGATGACGGTCCCGCCGCCGTACTCACCTTCGGGAATGACGCCCTCGAAATCGGCATAGGGCAGGGGATGATCCTCAGTGGGGACCGCGAGACGCCTTTCGCGCGGATCGGTGGAAGGGCCCTTGGGAACGGCCCAGGACTTGAGGACGCCATCAACCTCAATGCGGAAGTCATAGTGCAGCGAGGATGCGTCGTGTTTCTGGATGACAAAGATCGGGCGCTGCTCCGCCCAATCGAACTCCGCGTCACCATCGCCCGGTTCTGGGGTGCTGCTGAAGTCGCGCTTCTCACTGTACGTGCCCAAGCGGTCCTCTTTGGGTGCCATCCGCCACTCCTCCTCATCTCCAGCAGCCACATTCTCGGTTCGCGGCGGACGGCCTCATTCCTGCCCCAATGCGGACTCAGGCGACTCTACTCCGCCCTCAAAGGTATTCGCTGTTGTCGGGGGAAGTGGATGCGCGTCACTCTCAAGTCGCACGGCAGTGGAGGCCGGCTCCCATGAAGCGCTCGAATGTCGCTATGATTCTCATCCTGCTAATTCTCTGCGTGGCGGTGAGCGTGTCGCAGGCGCAGGAGTACCGCCCGGTGGTGATCGAATTCCCCGCCGATCAGGCGGAGACGCTTCGCGCGACCTTCAACAACGGTTACTCCGAGTACTTCGGTCGGGGGCTTGAGGCGGACATGGCCCGTGCTTCGCGAGACGTGGTGCTGATGCCCTACGACCGCGGCAATCAGAAAGACATCGGCGCCTATCGCGCGATGGATACTGAGGGTGTCGTGGAGCGGGCGCTGTGGGTGCGTCCGGGCCACTCGCATCGCTATGATGCCGCGGGCAATGTGAACCTGCGTCGCGGCACGGTCGCATTCTGGGTGCGCTTTGTTCATCCCGTGGGACAGGTCCACCACTCGCTCTTCTCGATCAACCACGTTGATCGCAGTTCCACGATGCTGGGTGTGCGCGGGCGCTACGGCCGCATCCTCGTCCACGGCCCGTGGGGCGGGAGCTACGACTTCGAGTCGGACCCGTGGGAGGCAGAGAAGTGGTACCACCTCGCAATTGCCTGGGACGAGCTTGAGGGCATTCGCCTCTACGTGGATGGCGCGCTGAAGCGCAACCAGCAACTCACCTGGCAGACAGAGGACCTTGAGCCGGACAAGATCCTCGCAGGAAGCTGGAGCTACTGGAATGGCACAGAGAAAGAGTTTGCGCTTGATGAATTGCGCATCTTCTCCCGACCGCTCTCCGATGAGGAAGTCGCCGCGGTACATGGCGGCGCCGCGACTGTGCCGGATGTGCGTGTTGAGGACTCCGAGGCGGTCACGACGCACCGCAGCGAGTACCTGGGCTGGGATAGCGCCGATCTTCTCGGCATTGAGGCAGCCGATGATGACGAGACGCTGCTGGTGCGGCAGGCGGGCATAGACGACGCGCGGGCGATCTACTCGCAGGCGTGGAAGGTCTGCGATGGCGACCGCCTCACCCGCTGGCCGCTTACCTACCACGGCTACAGCTTCCAGGATGAGGGCGGCCTGATCCTGCGGCTGGAGGATGGCGAGCGCTGGGACTATCTGCGCGTGCGCGGGCCGGTGCATGGCGACCTCTATCAGGGCGAGCAGGTGCTGGAACCGGAGGCGGAGCCGTGGATGCCGATGAAGGGTGACGGCCCTCTCTTCACGCGGCAATTCGATGGCGCCATGACTCAGACGGCCATGACCTTCTTCGCCGACACGAAGCCGCAGGAGACGACGGAAGATGGAGCAGCGGAAGACCCAACTCAGAGCATCATCAACGAGATCGGCTTCTACGAGACGAGCACCCAAGATGTAGATGACCTCTCCGGCAGTGCGGTGCCCTGCTACATCTCGGCGGATCAGTGGAGCGACTGGTCCTCGGAGATCGGTCGCATCATGCTGAGCAAGTACGAGACGTACGATCGGACCGCGCTGCGCTGCTCGACGGATGCCCCGACGGAGGCACGTGCGCTGCCGATGAAGGGCATGCGCTACTATCACTTCATGATCCCTTCGGCTTCCACGGATCGCGCTCTCGGCGCCATCAGGTTGCGCCTGCACTTCCGCGACCTGGAGCCGGGGACGGAGGTCTGGGCGCTGGTGGCGGACCCGATCATCCCCACGCGGCAGATCGCGGACTTTGAGGTGCGCGCCGAGGGCGACTGGAGCGGCATCAAACCGCTCGACCTGACGCTGGATATGCGCGACTACGTGATCCCCGCCGGGCAGCCGCTCTGGGTGCGCCTGATGACCGGCAGCGACGCCCAGCTTGTCTGGGACGCAGACAATGCCTCACGCTTCGAGCTTATGATCGAGCCGCCGTCGGTGCTTACGGATCAGTATCGCAAGGACCAGCTTGCGCTGGTGAAGGACCGTTTTATTGATGTCTCCGAGCCCCGGCCATGGGGGCGGGTCTCGATGGATCAGCTTGCCGAGCGTGTCGGCGTTTTCATGGAACTGCACCGGGCGCTGAATGAACTGCACACTCGCTTCCCCGATGATAACTACGCGCGGGCCGTGCATATCTGGACTCATCCCTCAGAGCCGGTTGACCGCACGCAGCTTCAGCCGCCGACAGTCCCCGGCGCGCCGGAGTGGGCGGTCTATCAGCGAGCGGCACTGGGCAAGTACCTGGACTTCGTGAACTGGTGGATTGACCACCGCCAGGCGCCCAACGGCGAGTTCGGCCACGGCTACGGTGACGACACCGACCTCGTTAACGACTGGGTGTCGCTCAGCATGATCGCCGACAGGGACGGGAAGATCGCCGACTCTCTGCGCCGCATCGCGGACTTCTGCTGGGAGACCTCCATCGAGAACGGGATCAATCGCCGCGCCACTGATCCGCTCCATGCCTACGAGGAGGGCGTCAATGCCGTGGCCCGGACTGCCGAGGTCTACCCGGGCAATCCGGTATACCTGTCGCGGCTGATGGACGCGACGGTGACGGTGGATGAGTATCTGACCGGCATGACGCACGGCTTTCGGCACTTCCGCTCGAAGAACTACGGGGCCAGTCGGATCATCACCGAGTTCCCCTACGGTCATGATGCCCTCTCCAGCGCTCTGATGCTGCATCCGTCGCTCTACCTCGGCTGGTACAGCCGCAATGAGCGCGCGACGAGGCTGGTGCAGGAATACGGTGATGCGTGGCTCGACCTGCTGGAGAGTGAGCTTGAGGGGATCGAGCTTTCTTCAAGCACCGCCAGTGTGCTGCCCGTTGAGATTGACTTCGAGACACGCGAAGTGGTCCGGCGCAGCAACGTCTTCTCCGCGTACGGCTCGGATAACATGTATACCGCGCTGGCCGAGTGGACCGGCGATGACCGCTACTGGCTGCCCGCCCGGACATGGCTGATGCGGAAGATGACGCCAGGTTCGACGCTTCCGGATATGGCCGAGCGCGCCGACCTGACCGCGGATCGCGATTGGATCATTGAGAGCGCAGCTGCCATCAGCTTCGCCGACCTGAACCCATCCATGGGCAACGACTCCCGGACGCAGACCCGCTACTCCGCATGGAAGCTCGGGGCCGATCGGGAACTGCTGGTGGAGGCGCTGCGCGACTCATGGGAGCGCATCGAACTTGTCTTCCCGATGCACACGTGGGTGGAGCAGTCCGCGGACCGCGTCTGGATCTCCAAGGACCTCGTGGACCGCATGTATCTCGGCGGGCAGCCGGGCTATCGCAACTACATCTACCCGACGCACGCGATCTCGTGGCAGGGCCTGTCGCGCGACTTCGCGGCATGGGTGCTCGAGGACAACGCGCAGGGGCTCAAGCTGATGGCTTATAACTTCGAGGAGGCGCCGCAGCAGGGGCGCATCTTCGTCTGGGGCGTTGAGCCGGGCACCTACCGCGTGACGCTGGGCCCGGATGCGAACGAGGATGGTGTCCCCGACAGCGCCACCAGCAGTTCGGAGATGGCGCTGGCGAAGGGCTCGGCGGTGGAGATCGAACTGCCCTCGCGGCAGACGGTCGCGCTGCAGATCGAGCAGATTGCGGCCTCCGGGGAGGACTACTACGCGCGACCTGACCTCGCGATCTGCCCGCAGGACACGGTGATCGCCGAAGATGCGACGAGCATCACGGTCCGCGTACACAACATCGGCGGAGGGACGGCGCCGGAGGCGACGGTGCTAGTGCGCGGCGATGATGGCAAGCCGGACATCGTCACGACCGTCGGCCCGCTCGAGGCGCCGCATGAGTGCGTGCCGAGCATTGTCGAGTTGATGATCGAGGTGCCGGAGGATCGCCGCGGGCGGCAGTTCAACGTCATCGTCGATCCGGAGAATGAGATCGCGGAACTCTTCGAGGAGAACAACGTGGTAGAGCTGCCCGCGGGGTGATCCGGATGGCCCGGCCGACGCTGCTCGTCGCGCTGATAGGTGCTGTTGTCGCATGTGCGGGAGCGCATGGCGACCTGCCCGACCCGCAACTGATGCGGCCGGTGCTGCTGCATGCTGGGCCCGAGTGCGCGATCTACGCCCGCTGCCCGACGCAGAAGGTGCTGCCGGATGAGGACCTCGCGCAGGCGAAGGACTTGCTGCGCGCGGAGCGGATAGAGCTTGCCGCCGCGCGAGGCGAACGCGAGCAGGTGCAGCTTGTGCTGCGGCCGGGCAGCGAACTGGCGGGCGTCTCTTTGAGCTTCAGCGCGCTGGAAGGGCCGGCTGTGATTCCGGAAGCGTGGTCGTGGGACCGTGTAGCCTGCACGCAGGTGCGGCGGGGCAGCTATCACTACGGCTTGCGCACCGATCAGAGTGGCCTGCTGCCCGATCCACTCGAGCCTCCCGGGCTATTCGATGCGCCCGGGGGTATCAACACCTCGCTGTTGCTGACGATTGAAGTCCCTCGCGACGCCCCTCCCGGCGAGTACAGCGGCAGCGTCATGGTCGAGAGTGACGGCTTCTCGGCGACGCTTCCGGTGGCGCTGACGGTGTGGGACATCGCCCTGCCGGAGCAGCACCGGCTGATCAACTACGCCACTGCGGTGGAAAGCGAACCGGCGGCTTTCAGCCGGATGCGCGAGCTTGATGTCAACACGCTCAAGTATGGCGCCACCGGGATAGGCGTCACCGTGGATGACGCGGGTGTCATGACGCTGGACTTCACGGAGTATGACCGGCAGGCGGCGCTTCTGCTGGATGAGCTTGGCTACTACTTCATCGGCGTGCCACCCTCGATGCCCCTCACCGGACGCGGGCCGGTTGACAACTACCTTGGTCTCGGCGTGCAAGTCGGCTCTGACGAGTTCTGGCCGCTCTTTGAGCAGTACATGCGCGGTGTGGGCGATCACATGCGCGAGCGAGGCTGGGCGGACCGGGTGATCTGGAAGATCGGCGACGAGCTACCGGAGGAGATGTATCCGATCACCGCGATGATGTGCGAGCGAGCGAAGCTGGTCTGGCCGGAGCTTGGCATCCTGCTCACCACGAACTTCATGAGCGACGAGTTGGCGCAGCACCTCGACATCTGGTGCCCCGGCTGGCACCTGTTTGCGGTGCGGGCCGATGAGGCCCCCGCGCAGTGGCTGCAGCGGCGGGCGCCGGGGATGGAAATGTGGGCTTACCTCAACTCGGCGTATATGCTCAACGCGGAGTGGAACCCGGGCGCGCTGCGGCTGTTTCCGGCGGCGCTGGCGAAGAATGGCTTCACCGGCGCGCTGTGGTGGTCGCTCAAGGCCACCGGGAGCGGCTACGGCGATGAGTATGAGGGAGAGCCGGACCCGTGGACGGAGATGCGGCCTTACAAGAGCGTCAGGCCGGACAAGGTATACTACGACTTCGGCAACGGGCACATGCTCTACCAGACACGGGAGCACGACCCGGTGTGGCGTTCGTCGCTACGCTGGGAGGCTTTCCGGCAGGGGATGGATGAGTATGACCTGCTGATGCTGCTGCAGGAGCGAGCGGAGGCAGCAGTGGAACGCCTTGGCGCCTACGGTGAGCTTGAGGAGGGCCTGGCTGCGCAGTTCGCGGCCGAGTCATGGGCGAGCACGCTCGCGACGGGCTTTCGCCTGCAGAGCTATCGCGGCGATGCGACATGGATACACCGCTTCCGGCAGCTTCTCGCGAACGAGATCGAGGCGCTTGGCCGGGAGCCGCTGGCGCTGATTGGCGTGTCGCCGCTCGGCGCGCTGCTGAGCACGCCCGCCACCATCAAGCCGGTCAGCGGCAGCGAGGTGGACGTGGCATCCCCCGCCGAGGCGACTATCTTCGGCACCTGCCGGGAGGGGGCTACGGTCACGGTCAGTGGCGAGCGGGTCGAGGTGCCGCCCGGGCCCGGCTACTCGCGCTTCACGCACGACGTCGCGCTGCAGCCGGGGCGAAACCTCGTGACGATCGAAGTGACTGCTCCCGACGGCGCGACGAACACGTTCTACCGCGAACTGCTGCACATACCTCAGGCAGAGCCGGAGGGATAGCCGCCTTCAGGCTCAAGCACGCGAACGAATGAGGGAGATGCCATGCGGATGTGGCTCGTCGTGGCGCTGCTGGTGATGCCGCTGGTGCAGACGGCGGCACAGGACGAACTTCCGTGGTATCGCACACAGATACCGGAGATCACGGCTGAGCGGTGGACGGAGCCTGTGGCGCCGATCCCCCCGCCGCGCACAATCACGCGCGATGATTACATGGAGTACATCCTCCGCGATCTGACACCCCAGCTTGAGTACTACGGCGAGCGCGCCGGAAGCCCCGACCTCAAGGGGCAGTATGTCCATGCGCGGCGCGAAGCGTTCCTCTACCGCGCCACCGGAGACGAGCAGCATGCGCGGAAGGCTATGGAGTTCGTCCGGGGCGATCTGGCATATTGGAGCGAGGGCGGGGGAGTCGAGCGCGGGACCGGCTTCAATGTGCTGATGCCCGCGCTGGAGGCATACCAGTGGATCGAAGACAGCCCGTCGCTTACCGATGAGGATCGGGAGACGTGCCTGCAGTGGTTCCTCACCATCGAGCAGAAGGCGGAGCGCTTCGAGTATGGCGCGATGAACCGTTCGGCGGGCTGGGCGGTGGCGAGGGACACCCTCGCGCGCATGTACCCGGACCTGGCGGGCAATGATGAGCGGCGCGCATACGCCGACACCGTCTGGGAGCAGTGGTGGCCCTTCCGCGACAGCGCGGAGAACGCTGAGGGCTACAACGCGCTGTGGCTGTCCTACGTAATCCCGTGGGCGGAGGCGCGCGGGATGGGTCTGTGGGAGGATGAGGAGTTCCGGGCGCTATGCTACCGCTTTCTCGACCAGGTGACGCCGATGGGCGTCATGGCGCCCTACGGCGACGTGCCGGGCTTCAACAGCCACGTGAATGGCTGGGCGGAGATGCTGGAGATCATGGCGACACACCTGCGGGACGGCCGCTTCCGCTGGGCCGCCCACCGGCTCTTTGAGTGGACCGTCGCACGCGAGGAGGACATGCTGCAGTGGGGCAATATCAATCACAACCTCGCGGACGGGCTGATGGTCGCGTGGCTTGAGGCGGATGACACGCTCGCACCGATCATGCCCGACCGTGGCAGCGTGGTCACCTCCCGCCAGCAGATGGTCTTTGTCCCGAAGGAGGAGCGGCAGCAGACGATGCGCCACGATCGGCTGCTGGAGGGCGAGGTGCCCAACAAGCTGATCATGCGCACCGGCTGGGAGCCGGACGCCAGCTTCGCGATGGTCGAGCTGTGCCGCCCGATGGGCCACGGGCACAGCGATACCGGCGGCATCAACTGCTACATCTCGCGCGGAAGCGCGCTGCTCTCGGACACGCCCTACCTGGTGAAGGACCACCGCTGGCACAACTGCTTCGGCGTGGAGCAGTGGCCGCAGCCGGAGGGACGGTGGCGCTGGCGGGCGGATGAGTTCGAGGCGATGGCGACCAGCGTGGAGCGCTTCGAGACCTCGGCGCTCGGCACCAGCGCCGACCTGCGCATCACGGACTACATGCAGCAGCCGATGACGCTGCAGCGGCGGCTCTTTATGCTCGGCGACGCGGGGATCTGGGTGGAGGATACCGTCGAGGCGACTGCCCCCTGCAGCGTGCGCATCGGGCCGGCCTATCAGACGGTGGCGGCCTACGGCGCGCGGGGCGAGAACTGGATCAACACCTGCCATCCGACCATCCCGGTCGCGTTCATCTGGGAGCTGCAGTACATGATGCAGTGGTCGAACCGCCCGCAGGACCTGCTGATCTACTTCCAGCCCACGGCGGCGGGGGAGATGGCGGTCGAGGACGTTACGCAGGATGATACGCTGATGATCGTCAACCAGCCGCTGATGAACAACCTCAAGCAGCGGATTGCGTGGCGGGAGGTCGCCGAACTTGTGCCGGGAGAGCCGCGCACCTTCACCAGCGTCCTGGTGCCGCATGCCCCGACACCGGACGCCTCGGCGCTGGCTTCGGGCATCGCCTGCCATGCAGGAGAGGGCTGGTCGGCGGTCAGTGCACCTGGCGCGGCGGGCGAGGTCTGGGCGCTGCGCAATGACACGGGCGGGCGCGTGGAGATCGGGCCGCTTGTGACCGACGCCGAACGCGCGCTGATCTCTCTCGGCGACGGCGCGCCGAAGTACTGGCTGGTTGACGCGACGCTGCTGCAGGTTGCGGACGAGACGATCTTTCAGGCAGCGGCACCGACGACAGTCTGTGAGTGCGACTGATCATCTACTGCGGGATCACGTGGTAGTTGTTGGACGTGCAGTCACGCGGGGGTGAGTTGCGGCCATGCCACTTCGCGTGGCCATCAAGGAAGGCAACGTTCGCGCCCTCGTTGTGGCGGTGCGCAGTCAGGACAATCTGCCCCTCCAGCAGCCCGTCCGCGAAGGTCGTAGTCTCCGACGGGTAGGGCACCTGTGCGAGGCATACGACCGGCACGGCCGGCGGGCCGGGGATGTGCGCCGGCAGGCGGTAGGAGAACAGCTCCTTGTTCCACGCGTAGCTGTAGCGGCCGAGGCCCCAGGTGCTGAAGTCAATCGCGCCCTCAGGGTCGGAGGGGCAGCGCTCAAGCTGCCGGTTCTTCGCGTACGGAACGAGCAGCTCGTAGGTCGTGACAAGCCCCGCCACATTGCCGGTGATGGCCGGCGGCAGCGTCTCATCGTAGTCCTGCGCGTACATCATCGCCGCGAGGCCCAACTGCTTGACGTTCGACAGGCACGAGGCCTGCCGCGCCTTTTCTCGCGCCCGCGCGAAGACCGGGAAGAGTATCGCCGCCAGTATTGCGATGATCGCGATGACCACGAGCAGTTCAGTCAGGGTGAATCCCCGTTTCTTCGTCACGCTGCTCCACCTCCACTACAGCTTCACAACCACGCTACGAGATTCGCGCCCGAGATGGCGGCCTCCTGCACACAAGCTGGAGGGGCACCGGCCTTCTCAGTCGAATGAAGCAGTGACCGCATCGTCCGGCTGAAGGGGAGATACCGATGGCAATGAGTCTCGACGAGGCTTTCCCACGCTACGACCAGCAGAACCCGGCGGCGCCGATCTGGTGCATCACCACGGCGATGCCCGGTTGCTGGCACCGTTTCTTCGACACCTCACCCATCAGCCCGTCCGGGCGTTATGTGGCGCTCACGCGAATGATGCACGAGGACCGCGCGCCTGAACCTGGCGAGGCCGCCGAGGTGGTGCTGGTTGATCTCCTGGATGGCACGACCCGGGTCGTCGCGGAGACGAACGGTTGGGACACGCAGCTTGGCGCGCAGGTGCAGTGGGGGCCGACGGATCGTGACCTGTTCTTCATCGACATGGATGTCGCGCAATGGCAGCCCTTCGGGGTGCGGCTGGACCCGGAGAGCGGAGAGCGTCGCGAACTCGACGGCCCACTCTACATGGTGTCTCCGGACGGCCGCACCGCTGCCAGCCCGTGCCTGCGCCGAACGCGTCTGACGCAGAAGGGCTACGGCGTGATCGTTCCCGACGAGGCCATCCCGCGCAACCACGGAGCGGTTGACGACGACGGCCTCTACCTCACCGACACGCTCACGGGCAAATCGAAGCTACTGGTCTCATACAGGCGCATCCATGACGAACTGCTCGACCCGGCCGCATATGAGGGGCTTGATCTCTACGGCTTCCACGTGAAGTGGAACCTTCAGGGGACGCGGCTGCAGTTCGTGGTGCGAAGCGTGCCCGCAGGTGGCGGCGAATGGAGTTCACGCCGGCCGATGCTGGTGACGATGAGGCCGGATGGCAGCGAGCTGCATCTCGCGGTGCCGGCAGAGCTCTGGGCGCGCGGCGGCCATCATCCCAACTGGACACCCGATGGCGAGCATGTGATGATGAACCTGAAGCTGGACGGCGAGAACATGCGCCTCGTGGCGGTTCGCTACGACGGGACGAATCCGCGCGCGATGAACGATCACCTGCTGGGGACCGGGCACCCCTCGCTGCACCCGAACGGTCGGCATGTGATCACCGACGAGTATGCCCATGGGACGCTGGCGGATGAGGCGGGCACGACGCCGCTGCGTCTGCTGGATATTGAGACCGGCGAAGAGACTCGCGTGGCGCGCATCCGCACGCGGCCGGACCTCGAGGGCGATGAGAAGATACTGCGCGTGGACCCGCACCCGGCGTGGGACAGCGACTTCCGCCGCGTGGCCTTCAACGCCTGCCCGAGCGGCAAGCGCGACGTGTTCATCGCGCACCTCGGCGACCTGCTGTGATCAGCCGGGCAGGGCACCGCCCTGTTCAGCAGGCGTTGCCGTCGCAGTTGTGCGGGCGAGAGCCTGAACACGTGGCGGTTCAGGCGACATGGCTTACGGCACACGGACAGGAGTGTCCGTGTCGCCTAGCGACGACGGCTCCGCGCTGCCGTGCCCTGTGCTGTGCATGTTCGCGACGCAGGCGTTCCGGTCGCGGTTGCGCCCGAGGACCTCGTTCGCCCTCCTTGACACCCGCCCCCCATCGGCATAATCTGACGGGCGCAGGTCAAGCACGTTCGCCGGGGAGGCCGCATCAATGCCCTTCGCCTACCGCCGTGAATACCGCGGACCGGTCAAGCTCGTGAGCTTCGACTGGGCCGGAACGATCGTTGACTTTGGCTCGCAGGCCCCTGCCCTCGCATTCGTCGAGCTATTCCGCGCGGCAGGCGTCGAGATCACGCCCGAGCAGGCCCGCGGCCCGATGGGTATCGGAAAGCGCGAGCACATCGCGGCATTGCTCGATGATCCGGAGATCGCCAGCGCCTGGGAAGCGGCACATGGCGCCGCGCCCACCGCCGCCGACGGCGATCGGCTCTACGAGGACTTCGCGCCGATACAGGTGCGCGCGGCGGTCGAGCGCGCGCAGATGATCCCGGGGGTGCTGGAGACGATTGACTGGCTGCGGGGGCGATCAATCGCCATCGCCACCAACACCGGCTACTTCCAGCAGGTCCTCGACGCAATCCTGCCGGTGGCAACCGAGCAGGGCTTTGAGGCCGACTCGAACGTCTGCGCCACCGACGTCCCCGCGGCGCGCCCCGCGCCCTGGATGCTGATCGTCAACATGCTCGAGACGGGCGTCTATCCCTCGGAGGCCGTCGTCAAGGTCGGCGACACCGTGCCCGACGTCGAGGAGGGCCTCAACGCCGGTGCGTGGACCGTTGGCCTGATCGAGTCCGGCAACGGCATCGGGCTGCGGCGGGAGGAGGTTGACGCACTCCCGGAGGCCGAGTTGGCGATGCGCTCTGATCGCGCACGGGCCACGCTGCAGCGCGCCGGGGCGCATTACACGATCCCCACGGTGGCTGACCTCCCCGCGATCATCGAAGACATCGACCTGCGCCTGCGGCGGGGAGAGCGACCTTGAGCGCCCCGACCGTCGCGAGAGCCATCGTCTTCGATCCCGCCACGCGTGAGCTTGACCCGCGCGACATACCGGTCCGTGAGCCTCGCTCGGGCGAAATCCTTGTGCGCGTGAGGCTCAGCGCCATCTGCGGCTCCGACCTGCACACCATCCGCGGCAGGCGCGACCCCGGCGGGCCGCTGGTGCTCGGGCATGAGATCTGTGGCGAAGTCGCCGCGCTGGGTGATGGTGCCGATGCAGACAGCCTCGGCGCGCCGCTGAGCATCGGCGACCGTGTAACGTGGGGCATCGCCGCAAGCTGCGGGAACTGCTTCTTCTGCGCCCGCGGCATCCCGCAGAAGTGCGTGCGCCTCTTCAAGTACGGTCACGCGCCGCTGGAGAGCGATACGCCACTGGGCGGCGGCTTCGCGGAGTATTGCCACCTCGTGCCGGGCACCGCCGTCTACCGCATCCCCGAGGATCTGCCGGACCGCGAGGTGGTCTTCGCCAACTGCTCGCTCGCAACGATGCAGGCGGCGGTGCGGATGGCGGATGTGCGAGCGGGCGAGTCGGTGCTGATCCAGGGCGCAGGGCTGGTCGGACTGTGCGCCACGGCGCTCTGCGCCGACCGGGGAGCATCGCCTGTGGTGGTCGCCGACCCCTGTGAGGAGCGCCTGACGCAGGCGCAGAGTTTCGGCGCCACCCATCTCGCTTGTGCTGGCGACCTGCGCGATTTCACCGAGGACGTGCGCGGCTTCGATGTCGCCATCGAGGCCTGCGGACATCCCGGCGCGATCGGCGATGGCATCGAGGCGCTGCGGATCGGTGGGCGCTACATCGCTGCCGGCTGTGTCTATCCCGGCGCCATCGCGCAGATCGACATGCTGAGCATCACCACGAAGCTCATCACCCTGCAGGGCCTGCACAACTACACGCCGCTCGACCTGCAGGAGGCGCTGCGCTTCCTGACACGGGCGGGGCGCCGCTTCCCGTCTGCTTCGGTCGTGCGCGAGGTCCTGCCGCTGGAGGAGATCGAGGACGCGCTGGCGCTGATGGAGGGCGATCCATCCATCCTGCGCGTGGCGCTCAGTCCGTAGTGTCCCCCACGGCGTCTTCCGCGGTCGAAGGCGACTTGCCGGAGTTGCGCCATCCCTCCAGCCGCCCTGCCTCACGCATCTCATGGGTGAGGTAGTAGCTGATCACGGTGCGGATCAGGACTATGCCGGCCAGCGTGGCGAGTTCATCCAGAGTCGGGTGGCGGATGGTGCGCATGATGTCCGCGGCTATGAGAAACTCCAGCCCCAGCAGGATGTAGTAGCCGAGGTCCTGGCGTACCACGGCCCGTTCGTGGGCAATATCGCGCCCGCGCATGCGATGCACCTCAAGCCGCGCAAGCTCAACCAGCCCCACCAGCACACCCCATGTCAGCACGCCCACCCCTATCACGCCGACCGCGGTGGCGACCCATCCGATTATCTGTGTGCCAATCCACTCTGAACCGAGCATGAGATTCCTCCACCGGAGGCTTTCGACGCATGCCACCATCATCCTGCGCGAAGGTTCATCAGCTTTCGCCGGAGAATGCGCAGACTGCGCGGCGACGCGGTATGAAGGGACTGGTGGCGATGCGTTCACGAGTGACGGCAACTCTCTTCTGCCTGATCGTGGCGGGCCTTTGGGGGTGCCCGCAGGAGGAGATAGTTGAACTTCAGCCTCCTGATGCCGTTGGCATGCCTGAGGCCGACAGCCACGATGAAGCGTCAGTGGAGCGGCTGGCGTGGGTATCGCCCGAGGGGCGACTGATGATGGCAGACCCTGAAGACCCTGCGCAGGCGCGGCAGATCGGGCGGTTCGCGGTGGGTGTAGAGCCGGTCTCATGGAGCGAGGACGGGCGCATTATCGCGTACGCCGCCCCCGATGGAGCCCTGCGCCGGGCCGATCTTGTTGATGGCTCCGATACGTTGATAGTGCCACCCGCCGAAGCAGGCGTGGTGGAGGTGGCAGTCTCGCCCGATGGCTCCGCGCTGGCATTCATCAGCGATGCGGGCCTGTCGGTGTGGCGAGACGGTGACATCGTGCGGATCAGCACTCCCGAGCGGCCGACGTCCGCGGCGTGGGCGCCTGATGGCTCACGACTGGCGATCGGGGCGATGGGCATGGATGAAAGCGTTGACGGCGGCCTGTGGCTCTGGAGCGGCGGAGACGCTGCGGACAGGATCGTGCCGCCGATGGAGGATGCATGGGGGGCAACCCAGGGCATCATCTGGTCGCCCAACGGGGGGTGGCTTGCATGGGCACGCGGAGCCGGTGACGCATGGTCCGGTGACCTTGCCCGCAGCGATGGTTCCGAGCTACGGCGCGACAGTATCGGCTCCGGGCCGGTGGCGTGGTTGCCGGATGGCTCCGGGCTCATCGTGAGCGTTCATATCGAGGCAGGCGCATTTGGCACAGGTATCCATCGCCTCGGAGATGACGGCATCACCCGGGTGGGTCCGGAGCACTGGGACTCGCGCGCGGCGCTCTCTCCGGATGGCGCGGACCTGCTGGTCTGGGGATATGAGGGCCGCAACCTGATGGTCAACACCGCAACCGGGGAGAGTAGCGTCTTCCTGGAGACGGCCCGGATTGAGGATGCGCGCTGGGCACCTGACGGCCGCCTCGCGTTGCTGTTGACGGAGGACGACACATCGGTCCTGTGGCTGGGCACCGCCGAGGGAGAGGAACTGGCCGCCGCGCCGGTGGAGGCCGATCCGTGGTGGAGCGCCAGGTGGCTTCGCCTGCCGCCGGAAGCGGCAGTGCTGGCTGAGTGACGGGAGATCGGTCACCGCAACCGAAGGCGGCAACGGCACTGATGCCGTTGCCGCCTCTGTTGTTGCCGCCGCGCCTCGGATCTACCTGATACGCTCGATCGTCTGCTGCTGGATCACCGCGTTGTTCTGAAGGTTCAGCAGGCGCAGATTCAGGTTCGCACCTGCGAGGTCCCCCCCAGTTGTTCGGGCTAAGGTTGGCCTTCGCTCCGGCCTGCAGGGCGAGGTTCTGGAACTGAGCCTGCTGCGCGCCCTGCCCGACAGGGCCCATGATCCGCAGATTGAACCGCAGCGTGGGTGCCCCCAGCACCTCGACCTCGGTGCCCGGAGCGTTCGGGATCAACTGCAACCGCTCAGCGCCCGCGTTCTGCAGGCTGCTCAACTCAAAGACCCTGTCGCCCGCGTTCTGCGAGCGGATGAACTCCAGCGATGTCGGCTGCAGGGCGGCCGGATCCGCGATCAGCAGGGTCGGTGCCTGCAGCAGACTGGTCGCCTGAAGCTGGCCCGCGCCGCTGAAGACCGCGCTGAAGATGCGCCCGTTAGAGAAGAGATTCAGCGACTTCTCCCCTGCGCCAGCGACATCGAAGCTCAGGCTCTTGCCGCCCGCGTTCCCAAAGACGAAGATCTGGACGGCATCGGGAGGAGGCTGCAGGGCAAGCGGCTGCAACTGCCCGAGTTGCGGCCGCGGGAGTTGCATCGGAAGCGTCTGCGGCCGTTGCACCAACGGCGGCACGATGCTCGACAGGGGGATCCGCGTACCCGGGTTCTCGTTTAGCGAACCGTCGGGGTTGAAGAACGTGCGCCCGTTCTCGTCAGTGATCTGGCGCACATTCGTGTTCGGGCTCAGCACGGCCACCACCGCATTCGCCCCCGGGCCGCCATACTCGGCGCCCGGAAGGTGCGGATTGGGCGGCGTACACTCGTCGTAGCTGAATAGCTGCGCCTTCGTCGCGCTGCCGCGGGAGAATGTATTCGCCCCCCATGCCACCGTGGCCACATCCGGGTCGATCGAGCCAGCTTCGTTCCGGCGATAGGGGTTATTGTTGTCATAGACGATCATCCGGCGACTGTCCCCGTCCACCTCCACGCTGTAGGGGCAGACCGCATGGCCCCACCAATCCCCCGAAGCGGTCTCACCCCAGTAGGCGAGGATGGGGCGGTTCGTGGTCTCGGAGATCAGCGACTGGCAGCGGTTGAAGACATCGCGGGGCGTCTGGTTGTTCCAGAGGTCGTTGTGAACGTCGAGTATCTCCTGGGTATACCACGCCCCCTGCTGCTGCTGCACCGTCTCACGCGTCGTATCGTTCCACTCATACCACCAGCAATGCGCCTGTGCGCTCGGCGGGTTCTGGAAGTAACTGGCGTGGAACATGTGGTCATACTCGTGGTTTCTCACGCGCAGGCTTGAGACGCTCATGCCGAAGCAGTTGCCGCCGGCTCCCGCGCGGGTGTACGCGTTATCGAACCATGTCTGAGCCGCGGGGCGATGTGTTCCGTCGGCATGCTCCACGTTCAGGCGACCGAAGTAGTCTGCGTAGAGCTTCCAGTCGATGCTCGGGCGTGAGAAGTTGCTGAACTGCCATCCGTGGTGACCGCGATAGCCACGCGGCGCCACCACGGCGTACTGGACAACGGCCGTGTCATTGCCCGTGTTCTGGTTGCTCACGACGATGTCATGTTGCGAGTCCCGGGTAGCCCCGGC
>JAAYJW010000034.1 GCA_012522765.1 candidate division WS1 bacterium
CGCCCTCCCACGCGCCGGGGCCGAATGCGTTGAGGTCCGCGGTGAATGAGGCGGAGTGCCGGCCGACGTCCGTCTCCAGCCGGAGCGGGAGCGGGGGCCTGCCATCTATCCGAAGGAGCGCCGAGGTAGTATCGAGAGGGTTCGCGTCATCAACAACGTGGAACGTAACCAGTCGCGTCCAGTCTTGATCGCCTATGCCAACGAGCCGCACCGGGCCCCGCTCCCACGCGAAGCCCTCGCCGGTCTCCATCTCCCACGTGCCCTCGCCGATGCTGTAGCTGGACACATGAGGCGGAGTCTCGTCCTCGAGCACCATCCAGTCGGGCTTGTCCACCACGACCAGCGTGCTCCCGTCGGGGGCGTGTGCGGGGGTGACGTCGAACTTCACCGCACCATTGGCCTCGGCGGCCTCGACCTCCACCCAGGTGCCATCGGCCGTGCGGATATGCACGGTGGCCGCCACGGAGCAGGCGGCCACCGCAATCGAAAGCGCAAGCGTCAGCGGAGCGGTGCATTTCATCGCAATCAACCTCACCTTCGCCTTGCGCGCGCGGAGCCGGTCGCGTTACATCGCCATGATCTGGCGGATCTTCTGCGCCGTGCCCTCAATCGACTCGATCTTCGGGCTGACTTCCGAGATCAGGGCGTCGTCATAGCCGATGTTGCGCAACTCGCGCATGACCGCCGGGAAGTCCACGTCGCCCTCAAGCAGCGGCTTCCACTCGTAGCCCTGGCGCTTGAAGTCCTTGAAGTGGACCTTCTTCACGCCAGTGCCGACGATCTTGACCCACTGGTCCGGGTAGCTCTGGATGACCATGTTGCCGGTGTCGAAGTAAAGCCCTACCCGCGATGAGCCGATCTCTCCGAGGAAGCGGCTGAACTCCATCGGGGAGAGCAGGAAATGGTTCCAGACGTACTCGACCGCGATGGTAACGCCGATCTCCTCAGCGAACGGAGCGAGGTCCAGCAGCGCCTCGCGGGCGTTGTAATACGCATCGTCATAGTGGCACTCGGGCCCGACGCGCCCGGGCACCAGCAGCCAGGTATCAATGTCGAACTTCGCGACAACCTCGAGGACCTGCTTGATCTCATCGACGCTCTGGCGCCTGCGGCCCTCGTCGCAGGTCATGATGTCAGGGCGCGGGTCGGGCGAGCCGACCGCCGAGCACAGGTCAATCTCCATGTCCTCTGCCATCTTCTTCATGTCCGCGATCTTCTGATCGGTCATGCTGGCGAACGACGTGTCGCGGTCATCGCGGAATGTGAGTTCAAATGCCTCATAACCCGCGTCCTTCGCCTTCTGCAGCGTCTCCTGATAGCTCCACTCCGACGGGGTGATAATCCCGCTCAGTCCGACCTTCATTGGTGGCCCTCCTGATATCTGTGTGCGCTGATAGCGGTCGGAGTGCGGTTCGACGCGTGGGAGGCAGGCGCCTCCCTCCACTGGTGTGGTTGAGCGAGATGTATTGCGCCACTGCCCCGGAAGCCCGGAAGGGCTGAGGACGTCGTCGAGGGAATAGGCGGAAGACCTGAAGCCTCTGCCGCCGAGTCGCATTAATGGATGGGAGTTGTTGTCATGGATCGCAGAATGCTGCGAACGATCTGCACGGTCTCGATGCTGCTGGCGATTGTCGCGCTTGGGGTTGCGGACGCATCGATCGCCCGCGGCGTAGTCTTCGATGACCGCGATGGCGATGGGGTTCGTGCCGCCGATGAGCCGGGCATCGCTGGAGTCGGCGTCTCCAACGGCCGCGATGTCGCGCTGACCGATGACAGCGGGCGCTGGCAGTTGACCGTGGAGGACGCTGACACGATCTTTGTCATCAAGCCGCGTGGCTGGCGCACCGCCATGGACGAGAACGGCTGCTGGAGCGGCTACTATGTCCACCGCCGGCGCGGTTCACCGGCGCTCCAGTACGGAGGCGTCGAGCCTACCGGCGCGCTGCCGCGTTCGATCGACTTCCCGCTCTACCGGCAGGATGAGCCGGATCGCTTCAAAGCCCTCATCTTTGGCGACCCGCAGGTGACGACGCCGTGGGAAGTCGAATTGCTCGCGCGAGACGTGATAGGGCCGATCGTCACTGAGGGCACCGATGCGGTGGTCAGCTTCTCGCTCGGCGACATCGCGAACAACAACCTCGACATGCTGCCGCCGTTGGTGGACGTGATGGGCAAACTCGGGATGCCGAACTTCTACCTGCCGGGCAATCACGATGAGAACTACGACGCCTCCAGCGACAGGTGGTCTCTTGAGACATGGTCGCGCGTGATGGGGCCGGAGTACTACTCCCTCGACTGGGGGCCCGTGCATTTCATCGTGCTTGATGACGTCGTCTGGCATCCCGCGACCGCCGAGGAGAAGGGCCGCTACACCGCGGGCATCCACGAGGAGCAGATGGAGTTCATCCGCAACGACCTCGCGCTTGTGCCGAAGGATCGGCTGGTGGTCTACATGTTTCACATCCCGCTCCCCGGATTGGCGAACCGGGCTGAGTTCCTTGCGCTCTTTGAGGGCCGGCCGAATGTGCTTGGCCTCTCGGCGCACACTCACACGCAGTATCACCTCTTCTTCGGCAGCGATGCCGGCTGGTGGAGCGACGAGCAGCCGCACCACCATCTCGTGCATGTGACCTCCTGCGGATCATGGTGGCGCGGCCCGCTCGACGAACATGGCATCCCGGCTACACCCTGCCGCGACGGCGTGCCGAACGGCTACTCGGAGATCAGCTTCGACGGCAATCGCTACAGTATCGAGTACATCCCCGCCCGGCGGCCTCGGAGCTACCAGGTGGAGATCTTCGCCCCCACTGCAGTGACGGCTGATGTCGCGGCAGCCCATCGCGTCTACGCGAACGTCTTCGCCGGCTCAAGCCGCTCAATCGTGGAGATGCGCATCGATGGGGGAGAGTGGCAGGCGATGGTGCAGGAGGGCATGCCCACGGAGGAGGATGTGGCGTTCTACACCACCTGCTTCGAGGAGAGCCTGAAGGGCCTGCGGCGAGAGGCGAAGGCAGTTCCGCCGCATGTGCCGACAGGCAGCCCGCACCTTTGGCACGAGTCGCTGCCGGCGGGATTGACGCCGGGCTACCACGCCATCGAGGTGCGCACGACGGACATGTTCGGGCAGACCTACAGCGCAACGCGGCTGTTCAGGATCGACTGAGCCTGGCAGTCCGCAGAGAGGGCGCGGCTGATGATGGCCGCGCCCTCGCGCTTGAACGGGTCGCGCCGCCCTATTCGTTCGCGCGCCACAGGCTGACGATGTTCCCCTCGGTGTCGCGGAAGCGGGCGTACCACCCGTGGCCACCGAAGTCCATCTTCGGCATGACGACCTCGCCGCCCGCGGCCTCGACACGATCGAGTGCCTCGTCCACCGAAGGGACTTCGACGGTGATCATGACGCCCGCGTCTGGGTTCTCTCGGGGGTAGAGCGCGCCGTTGATGCGCCCTGGCCGGGTGGGGCGGTAGGTCTCGCCGACCTCGGTGGTCATGAGCATCTCGTACCGGCCTTCCATGCCCGGAGGCGCGGAGTTCGTCCAGTCGAAGGCATCGGCGTAGAACTCCTGCGCGCGCTTGAAATCATCAACGGGTATCTCGAAGTGCGTTACTGCATTCATCATGGCGCCTTCGCCACCGGCGCCCGCAGTCGAGCCGGCTGCTTCCGCCGATTCCTCCTCCATCGGTGCCGGCTCCCAGAGGCTGATGAGGTTTCCCTCAGTGTCTCTGAAGCGCGCATACCAGCCGTACCCGCCCATGTCAACCTTCGGCACAACCACCTCACCGCCCGCCGCCTCGATCCGCTTGACGGCCGCGTCCATCGAAGCCACTTCGACCCCAAGTTGGACGCCCGCGTCCGGCTCCTCACGGGGTGAGAGCGCGCCGTTGATGTAACCAACGCCGGTGGGGCGGCTGTCCTCATCCATCTCGCCCGTTACCAGCATCCCGCCCTCTTCCTCCATGCCGGGCGTCGCAACTACCCTCCAGCCGAATGCGTCTGCGTAGAATTTCTGAGCACGCTTCATGTCATCCACGGGGATCTCAAAGCCCGCCACCGAGTCCATCTCGCCACCTCCATTGCCGACGATCATGTAAAACCACATCGAAGGTATACGCTCCGCGCGGCGGTTCTCCTGCCACCGTGCGCGGCAAGCGGTTGACGCGGTCGTCCGTGCGGCGCTACAGCCTGCCGAAGAGGTGCATCGCGAGGAACTGCGCCACCTGCACGCCCACCAGGGAGAGCTTGCCGCGATCGCTGAAGAAGTGATCGGCGCCCTCGATGGGCACCACCCACGCCTCAAGCTCGAACTCGCGGCGGAGCGCACGGATGTTAGAGGCGGAGGAGTACTGATCTTCGGTGCCGCTGAGGAAGAGCATCGGTCGCTCGATGGCGCCGAGGAACTGCCAGTCGGTAATGACCACTTCACCGAGACCGGTCGGATAGCCGACAGAAGCCACGGCGCGAACATCCGGGGCGCGTGCGGCCGCCATGGTAGCGACTCTCGACCCGAATGAGTAGCCGGCGAGGCCAAGATGGTCCGGGTCCACCGTCGGATGCTCGCGGAGGAATGCGAGCGCGCCGAGCACGTCGTCAACTTCCCCGACTCCGTTCCCGTGGCGGCCCTCAGACGCTCCCGTGCCGCGGAAGTTGAAGCGCAATACGGCCACCCCCAGCGGCACGAGCCGATCGCGGATCTCCAGCACCACCGGATTGTCCATCGTGCCGCCCGTGGTCGGATCCGGATGGCAGATGACCGCACCGGGCACCGTGAAGTAGGCGTCGGGTCGGCGGGGGAGGGACAGCTCGCCCTGCAGCAGTGGAGCGTTGGCGCCCCGGGCGTTGAAGACCACGCTCTCGCGGGTGGGTTCGTAGGGCGTGACGACTTCCGCCTCCTGCGCAAACGCACACGCGCCGAGGCTGAGCCCAATGAGCATCAGTAGCGTCTGGCGCATCACGCTGGACCTCCGTCTGGCCGGCGAGGAAGCGGATGATTAGGGGCTCAAGTCGCGTAGTATCGCGGCTCTATGCACTTCGCTCAGCACCTCAGTTGCACCGATCACCGAGACGACCTCTGATCGTGTCGTATTGGTCAACTCCCAGCAGTTGTCCGGGTAGGTGGACCAGATGCCTTCCAGTTCTGCTCTGGAAAACTCCCCCTGAAAGATCCTCGCACAGTTGAGGTAGGAGTCGTGATCTAAGAAAGCATAGTCGCCTGCAAACAATGGCACTTGCAGTTGGAGGAGATGCGATCTGGCTTGTATGAACGGATGCACTTCGCTGTTTATCAGTGCAAGCAGCGGATGCTCACCGTCGGCCAACACGGCCACGTACTTGCACTTCGGTGGCGTGGTAAAATCACAGTGCGTGAAGAAGACACTTCCGGCACCGACCTGGCGGGAAGCATGTGAATGACGCATCTCCTCCGGAAAGAACCCCCCCAGACGAGTCACGCACTCCCCTCCAGCTTGAGGTAATCCACAAGGTCAGGAATGCCAAGATCTTCAGCGATGTCTACGAGCGGCATCCATTCGTTGGTGTGCCTCCGCCTGTAGGCCGGTTCTGCATGCGTCAGGCTTTTCAGTTCATCGAAACTGAGATGACCACATTGGCGGATGGCTTCGTCCAGACATCGCCGCTCAGATGCACTCAACACGGCCAAGTCAGCCTCACGCTTCGGGTAGACATCGTTTCCTTCCAGCGCAAATGCTTCGCCGGCGCCTTCCACGACGGGGTGACTCCTGTCATCGCGGACGTCCTTAACGATATCATAGGCCAAACTCGGGACCGGCCCGTAGTTCATGGCCTTGAACCGCTCGGGGTAGATCAACCTGCCGCATTCCGCGATGTGGAGCTTGTTGGCTATGTAGATGGCCTTCAGGATGTTGTACATGTTGGAGGTCTGTTCTGCCACATATACCAGAACCTCCAGCGCCTTCTCTGCATCTTGCCAGATCTTCATGATGTATTGCCCCCTCAGCAGTCTAACCGTACGCTAACCATTTTACCGCAAAGACTGTAGAAAGCAAAACTTCCGGCCGCCCATTCTTGATCTGCTTGACCTGAGTCTGCCTGGCAAATGAGGGGCCCTGACCGCACAACTACCGCCGCGCCCTCGTGGGTATCTCCGCGGGTGTGCTTGTCGCGCCGAGGCCGATCACCGGGAGATAATCCTCAGCCAGCGCCTCACGGTAGTTGAACAGCACAAAGCCCTCACAGCCGAGCTTGCGCGCCGCCTGGATCTGATCGAGCACCACCTGCGGCGTGGGCCTGGGGTTGATGTCCGCGAAGGGCCCGATGCCCATCGCCACCGGCACCTTATCTCCCGCCCAGCCCTCCTGCTTGCGCACCCACTCCTGGAACTTGTCGGTATCGCCCACGTAGGTCATCGGGCTGACGAAGTCGAGGAGACCCTCGTCTATCCACGCCTTCCAGTCCTGGCCGAAGCTGTCGCGATGGCTCTCCCAGTTGATGAAGACCGAGGCCGAGAAGGTGGCGCTCGGGTTGGCCTCCTTCACTTTCTGACGCGCGGTGCGCACCAGCGAGGTGAGCATATTCCGCCGCCATTGCAGGAAGCGGCTCTTGTGCGCACCGCTGAGCACATCCGCGGGCCATGCGTTCACTCTGACGCCCGTGTCGGCCTCGAAGCGCTTGCGGCAGTTCTCGCAGACGCAGCGATCCGTCCATGAGTAGCGCACGTAGTCGAACTGAACGCCATCGGCCCCGTAGTCTTTCACCATCTCCACCGCGGTCTGAATGATCTGCAGGCGGTTCTGATGGTTCGACGGGCAAAGCCAACTGCTGTCAACCCCCGAGGGAGACTTCGCCAGCCGCCCCTGCGCGCGGAGTTGCTCCTTCAGCTCAGCCGATGCGCCCATCGTGAAGAGGCCGAGGATCCGCGGATGCACTTCGACCCCGTGCTTGCGCCCGGCTGCGATCGCTTCGGCGAGCCGGTCGCCGCAGCAGTTGGCCGTCCTCGGCAGCACCCGGCTTGGATAATAAGCAGTCGCGCCGGAGGCCATGTAGGGGAAGACGACGTTGAAGTTCGCGGCCCGCAGCTTCGCGATTGCGTCGTTCCAGCCGCCGTCTACTGTGTCGGAGGCCCAGACGCCACGCATCTCCGGTGAGTACGAGGGGTAGGAGCGCCACCAGGC
The DNA here is from genome assembly GCA_012522765.1 of candidate division WS1 bacterium. Classification (GTDB taxonomy): domain Bacteria; phylum Armatimonadota; class Zipacnadia; order Zipacnadales; family UBA5352; genus UBA5352. Next base: position 7,150 of record JAAYJW010000034.1, read on the forward strand.
TCGCCATGCGCGCTGTTTCGCGCTTCGTGAGGCTGCGATCGCCTCCTCCTGCCGCCCGGTCGCCAGCAGGTCGGGGACGGAACTGAGCAGGCCGAGCGCCTCGCGCATGTCACTCCGCGCCCCGGAGAGGTAGTCACCTTCGGCACGGCGCAGTGCCGAGTTGAACTCCAGCATCGAGCGGTAGTGGCCGACAGGTCCCACCAGCGCCGGATCCTGCGGCGCCAGTGCGCTCCACAGCCCCGGCGCGAAGTGGCCTATCAGCCCGCGCAGCAGGAGCCGAAGCTGGCCATTATCTCCCGCCGAGGGTGGGGCGGCGATGACGGCGCCGCGGTCTGACATGACCACCGCGGCCATGCCCGCGTCTGACCCCGCGCGAGTATGCCAGGTGTAGACGGTGCGCCCACCGGCCGCGGGCCACAGTTCGCCCGCCCGGTTGATCCCGAAGTCGAGTTGACGCGGGAGCGCGGGGATGGCATCCGAGACCCGCGCCATCGAGTGAAACTGCCCCGCCAGCACTTCGCGCGCAATATCACCTGTGCGCGCGCCGAGATCGGCGGAGAGGTCGTTGCGGCTCGCGAGGAAGACGATCATCCGCCCGCCGCGGTTGAGGAACGCGCGGATGTGTCCAAGCTGCGCGTCGCTCACGCAGGGGCTCCACGGCATGATCGCGACCGGCACCTCGGGCAGGCCGTAGCGAGTCATGATGCTGTCGGCCGTCTCGCGACAGGGGATGCCGTCTGCCTTCAGCGCCTGCATGACCGCCGCGTAGCGCGCGTCGGCGTTGATCTTTGCCTCGGGACCTGCGCCGGAGAAGACGTCGGCACGGATAACCGCCACTGTCGGCATCTCCGCCCGCGTCGTCTGCCCGCTGCATAGCGCGCCAAGCCCAACGAGCGCCAGGATTGTGGCGCGACGCAGTATGCCTCCCATCACATCGTCTCCGGAGCGCTCACGCCGAGCAGGCTGAGGATGTTGCGCAGTACCTGGCGGGCCGCGCTGATCAGCGCAAGCCGCGCCCGCGAAAGCTCCGGCGCCTCCTCATCAATCACCCGGCAGTTGCCGTAGAATTGATGGAAGGTCGCGGCCAGGTCGCGCGAGAGGTGCGCCAGCCGGTGCGGAGCGCGCTGCTGGGCCGCCGCCAGCACCTCCGAGGGATAGTCCGCCATCCAGCGCATCAGGCGAAGCTCATCGGGGTGCTCGAGCAGCGAGAAGTCGGCCTCTTGCAGGTCATCCGTCGCCATCCCACGCTCATGCGCCTCGCGCAGGATCGAGCAGATTCGCGCGTGGGCGTACTGCACGTAGTAAACCGGGTTTTCATCACTCTCGCGCCGGGCGAGGTCGAGGTCGAAGTCGAGATGCGCATCCACCGAGCGCGACAACAGGAAGAAGCGCGTGACATCCGCGCCGACATCCTCGATGAGCTGGCGCAGGGTCACGATCTTGCCCGCGCGCTTGGACATCTTCACGACCTCGCCGCCCTCGGTGAGGCGCACGATCTGATGAATGATGAACTCTGTCGCGCCGGGATCAACGCCCGCGGCGGCCATGCCGGCCTTCACCGACGGCACCTGCGCCGCGTGATCGGGCCCCCAGACATAGATGCAGTGATCGAAGCCGCGCGCGAGCTTGTTCTCCACGTAAGCGAGGTCGGTCATGATGTACGTCTTCGCTCCGGTCGAGCGCACCAGCACACGGTCCTCCTCGTCGCCGAAGTCCGTGGTGCGTAGCCACAGCGCGCCGTCGTGCTGATACGCCACGCCGCGCTCGCGAAGCTGCTCGATCTTTCGCTCGATGGCGCCCTCCTCGAAGAGCGCGCGTTCGCTGAACCAGTTCTCGAACTCGATTCCCAGCAGGCCGAGGGTCTCGCGGATCTCCGCCACCACGACCTCCTCGGCCAGCATGGCGACGCGGTAGGCGCCGGCGTCATCAACCGGCATCTGCGCGAAGGTATCCTCACCGTGGCGCTCGATCAACTCGCGGGCGTAGTCAATGATATACTCGCCCCGGTAGCCGTTCTCGGGGATCTCCCACTCCAGCCCGAGGATCTCCCGCGCACGAGCGAGCACCGAGGCGCCAAAGAGCCGGAACTGTGTGTTGTCGGCGCCATCGTTGAGCAGATACTCGCGCTCGACGTCGTAGCCTACCGCCATGAGCAGTCGCGCGAGGGAGTCGCCGAAGGGGCCACCGCGGGCGTTGCCGATGTGCAGCGGGCCCACAGGGTTCGCCGAGACGAACTCGACCTGCACCTTCGTCCCGGCGCCCGCATTCGAGTGGCCGTAGCTGTCGCCCAGCAGCAGCACATCGCGCACGCTGTCCTGCAGCCACGTGGGGGAGAGGAAGAGGTTGATGAAACCCGGCCCAGCTATCTCGCAGCGCTGCAGCAGGCCACCCTGCTCCTGCAGCCTCTCGATGATCGCCTGCGCCACCTCGCGTGGAGCCTTCCCGGCGGGCTTCGCCATCTGCATCGCGATATTGCAGGAGAAGTCGCCCATGTCGGGGCGCGGCGGCTGTTCCAGTCTTATCTCGACCTCGCACTCGGGCAAGTCGCCACATGCGCGACATGCCTGCAATGCCTCGGCCAGAAGCTCGATCAACTGCGTCTCTGCCATGAAGAGGGTCCTCCGTCGAAGTTGGTTTGTCGTCAGAAGTCGAGCCACAGATGCAGGTTCGCGTAGACCTGCTGGACCAGCCACAGTCCCAGCAGCATCCCGCCGAACATCTGCAGCATGCCGCGCCGCCAGAAGACGATCATCGGCGGCAGGCGCTTGCCGGCACTCTCGCGCCAGAGGCTGAGGATCTTGCGCCCGGCGGCGAGCCCGGCCTGAAGCTGCCGCTCAGTCGGCTCCTTGGTGGCGAAGACCGCCTGTATGATGTAGCCGACGTGGAAGCGGAATGACCATCCCATCACCACGACTACGGTCGCCAGCAGCGGGTTTATACGCCACAGCGGCTCACCCAGCAGCAGCAGCGGTAGCAGTCCCGCCAGCAGGTTCGACCCGCAGCGGCGATGGGCGCGCGGCATCATCCGCGCGTACTCCTCAGTGGCCTCGCCGAAGTGCTCGATGGCGGCGATCACCTTGTGCTCGGCGGCATGATAGCCCGAGAGCGGTGAGATGCGCATCAGCACCAGGAAAGAGAGCATCAGCAGCACGTTCAGCCCGACATCAATCCACGGGCCGGTGCCGGGATCGATCGTCGTCTGCACCATCAGCAGCACGTTCGCGAGCGGCACGCCGTAGATCTGCTGGATGCCCCACGCGACGATGTAACTGAGGACCATACCCGTCGCGCCGAGAAGCGCGATAGACATTCCCGTGCCGACGAGCGTCAGATCGCCCGCGGTGCGGGCATTGCCGGTGGACATGAAGACGCCGCCGGGCATGGCGCTGCCACTGATGCGCGGTGGTCCGGCAGTTGTCGGCGGCTCGGCCCACTCGGGATAGAAGCTGTCATCTGAATAGCCGGATATCGAAATCGCCTCGACTATGCTTGCGGAGTGGCGGGTCTTATGCTATAGTAAAAAGCCCGCGAAAGAGCGGCGGTCGTGCCGTGTACGGCCGCCTTTAGAAAGGGATGCGCCCGATATGGCAAAGTGCTATACATGCGGCAAGGGCCCCAGCACGGGCTACAACGTGAGCAACTCGATGCGTCACACGAAGCGCACCTGGAAGCCGAACCTCCAGCGCGTGCGAGCCCTGGTGAACGGTTCGCCGAAGCGCATCTACGTCTGCACGTCCTGCCTGAAGGCGGGAAAAGTGCGCAAGGCCGCTCGCGGCTGATCGTATCTGAGGCTCTGGATTCCGATGCGGCCGGGGATCATCTCCCCGGCCGTTTGTCGTGCCGGCATATCGTGAGCTTCCCACCTCAGCGCCTCCGCGGCCTGACGTGCAGCGATTATAACACAGCGACTCGCGCCCACGCAAGCCGGGCAACCCTATGCAGAAGCGCTGGTGACTGCACATGACCACCTCCCCCCGCGTCGCCATCAAGACCCTCGGCTGCAAGCTCAATCAGTATGAGAGCGAGCAGATCCGCGAGGATTTCGAGGCTATGGGCTTCAGCGCCGTCGCTTTCGACGACGAGGCCGAGGTCTACCTGATCAACTCCTGCACCGTCACCCATCGCACCGACCGTGACGCGCGGCGACTCGCGCGTCAGGCCCGCCGCCGCAGTCCCTCCGCGATGATCATCGTCACCGGCTGCTATGCACAGATGCAGCCTGAGGTGCTTGAGGCGCTGGAAGTAGTTGACCTGATCGCGCCCAACGAGCGTAAGAGCGAGCTTGCGGCCGCTGCCGTGGAGTGGCTTAGCTCCCGCGGCATCTCCTGCACTCCCGGCGAGGCGGTTCGCGATCCCGAGCGGCTGGTTTCGCGCTTCCCGGACAATACCCGCGCTTTCGTGCAGGTGCAGACGGGCTGTGACGCCGAGTGCGCCTACTGCATCATCACCAAAGCGCGCGGCCCGAGCCGCAGCATGGGGCCCGAGGCGGCCGTCCGGCAGGCGCGTCTCCTGGCGGAGAGCGGCCATCCGGAGGTAGTGCTCGTCGGCATTCACCTGGGCATGTACGGGCAGGACCTGCCAGACAAGCCGACGCTTGACGACCTGGTGCGAATGATCTGCGCAATCGAGCCTCTTCGGCGCCTGCGACTGAGCAGCATCGAGCCACGTGAGGTCACCCGGGGCATCGTGGAGATGGTCTGCGCCGGCGGCAGTGCGCTTGATGGTGGGGGAGAGCCTGCCTGCGCGGGCAAACTCTGCCGGCACCTGCACATCCCGCTGCAGAGCGGCTGTGATGCGACACTGGGGCGGATGGGGAGGCCGTACGATGCCGCCTTCTACCGCGAACTGGTGGAGCGTATAGCGGCGCGCGAGCCCCGGGTGAGCATCGGCGCCGATGTGCTGGTGGGCTTTCCCGGCGAGACAGATCAGGAATTCGCGGCCACTCTCGATCTTGTGCGCGAACTGCCGCTGAGCTACCTGCACGTCTTCACCTATTCCGAGCGGCCTGGCACACGGGCGGCCGAGATGCCCGATCCGGTCAACCCCGAGGTGCGCAAGCAGCGGACGCACCTGCTGCGGGCGATCTCGGAGGAGAATGCGCGGCAGTTCGCCGCGCGGATGGTGGGGGAGAGGCTGGAGGTAGTAGTAGAGACGCCCCGCGATGAAGCGGGGCGCCTTACCGGCATCTCAGACAACTATCTTCGCGTGCATCTTGAGGGCCCCGATCTGCCCGTGGGCAGCCTCGTGGCCGTTAATGTCACCGCCGCAATCGAGGGCGAGGTCAGCGGGTCACTTGCGCTCCCGAGATGATCTCCGGCGCCTGTGGGGCATCAGTCACTGAGCCGACACCGGTGGGATCTACTCGCTGCTCCAGCACGAAGGTCTGGCGCATGTAGATCTCGTCCGGATCCCACTCGTCGAAGGTGATGGTCGTTCGCTGGCTCTCCCAGCCGGACTTGGTCACCATCACCTCGATGGTACACTCGCCCGAGCAATCGCGGACATCGAAACGGTACCAGCCGCCGGACCAGTTGTAGCGCCAGCCGCGCCAGTCGGAGGGGAAGCCCTCGCCAAGCTCGTCGTAGGTGGCCAGGGTCCGATCCGCCTGCTGGGAGCCATCCACCCACACGGTCGCGCCCTCAAGCGCCTCGCCGTCCTCGTCGGCCACGTTCAGGTAGATATACAGGCGCTTGATGTAGCTGTGGTCATCCTCATACCAGTAGTCGTCATCATAACCACTGTCGCAGCCTGTCGCCGCGACGATCAGGATGGCGATGATGGGTACTGCCACGAACAGAACCATTCGCTTCGCGCGCACGTCAGCCACCTCCCGGGAGAGACGTAAGCCGGACAACAAAGCTTCTTCATGACTCGCGCTTACTATCGCTGATAGTAGACACAATGTCAAGAAGAAAAGTTCCGGCTCGGGAGGAAGCGAGCGCCCACGTCCGCTCACGCGAACGACAAACGGCTTCTTTAACAGGGCGGCGCTATCGCGCCGCACAGGTGGCGACTTCGCCGCCGACAGGCAACGGCGCAGGTAACGGCAACAACTGGGAAGATGGCGGCAACGGCTTCGCCACGCTCCCGCATCGCGGGCGCACCCGCCCGAAGGCCATCTGTAGAGCGGGCGAGGGCGCCCGCTCTACCCGGGGTTTGCTCGCGCGACTTCCCCGGGCATGGTCGTTGTGCGAACGGGCGGGCGCGCCCGCTCTACCTGGGGTGTCGGCTGCGCAGGCATTGACGGCAGGGGGCATGTTCGGGTACATAGAAGGTGTTGGCAAAGCCGTGCGGTCCGGGAGCGTTCAGCGTGAGAGCGGTCGTGCAGCGTGTTGATGACGCGTCGGTCGAGGTTGACGGGCAGATAACCGGCCAGATTGGCCGCGGACTGATGGTGCTCGCCGGCTGCGGGGAGGACGACGGCTCCGAAGACGCGCGGTGGCTGGCGGAAAAGATCGTGGGGCTGCGCATCTTCGAAGATGACGGAGGTCGGATGAACCTGTCGGTCACCGACATCGGGGGCGCAGTACTGCTGGTGCCCAACTTCACGCTCTACGGCGACTGCCGCAAAGGCCGGCGTCCGAGCTTCACCGCGGCCTGCGAGCCGCAGGCCGCCGACAGGCTGGTGAATGAGGTGGCTGAGCATATTGCGGCTGCTGGAGTGCCGGTCGAGCGCGGCGTGTTCGGTGCGAAGATGCTCGTATCGCTCACAAACAACGGCCCGGTCACGCTGCTGCTCAGCAGCGACCGGAGTTTCTGAGGTATCGCAGCTAACGGACAAATCATGGCCACGACACGTGAAGGAAAACAGGAACCGCTCAACCGGCGCCTTGCCCGGCGCTACTGCGAAAGCGGCGACGTTCAGGCGCTTCAGGACGACATGCAGGGAGCGATCGCCAGCTATGGGCGCGCTGCGGAGCTTGACGGCCGCAACGCCCGCGCACAGGTTGGCCTCGCGGACTCCTACGTACTGCTCGATCGCGACGACAAGGCCTTCGCTGCCTACCGGCGCGCGCTGTCAACCGACCCGACGAATGCCGCGGCCCACTTCGGCATGGCGGATCTTCTGAGCCGCTACGGGCGGATGGATGAAGCGGTCGAGGCGATGGAGCTTGCGGTTGACTGCGAGCCCGAGCGGTCCTACTACCTCTACCGTCTCGCCGAGCTCTATGTCGCCACCGGGGAGGTTGAGTTCGCCGAAGAGGTGCTCAGGGGCGCCATTGACCTCGACCCGAAAGAGGGGCTCTATCGCTACAAGCTCGGCGAGCTTCACGTGCGCTCCGAACAGTGGGCGCTGGCGGCCCGCGCCTACCTGGAGGCGACGCGCTGCTCGCCTCTCGATGACTTCTACCACGTCCGGCTGGCGACCACGCTCATACGGATGGGCCTGCGTCCGGCAGCGATCAAGGTCCTCCGCCGGACGGTGCGCATCTGCCCGGACAACCGCGCCTATCGCTATCTGCTGGGCGAGTTGCTCGTGCTGGTGGGCGAGCTTGAAGCGGGCAGCGATCAACTGCGCCATGCGGGCAGGCTCGACAACTACGACCGCGACTACGTCCGACGGGTGAAGACGCGCTCGGGCCAGCTTCGCGACGATGAGAAGCTGGTGCTCATCAGCGCCGTTGAGATACCCGTCTGAGAGGAACTGCTGATGATCCTTGAAACGCTCCCCGTGGGTGCGCTGGATGCGAACTGCTACATCGCTGGCTGCCCGAAGACCCGTGAGGGCTTCATAGTTGACCCCGGCGGTGATGCCGACACGATTCTCGACGCGCTGCGCCGCCTTGAGTTGACAATCCGCTACATCTTCAACACCCACGGGCATGTCGACCATGTGGGCGCCAATGCGGCGCTACATGAGGCCACCGGCGCCTCGCTGGTGGTGCATGGGGCCGACCGCGAGGCGCTCGTCAACCCGCATCCCTACTGGGCGGCCATGGTCGGCGGAGTGGAGCCATCGCAGCCTGACGAGACCATGGCCGACGGCGACGTCTATGAGGTAGGGACGCTCTCACTGCGCGTGCTGCACACGCCCGGTCACAGCCCCGGCTGCGTTTGCCTGCTGATGGACGAGGTGATATTCACCGGAGACACACTCTTTGCGGGAAGTGTGGGTCGCACCGACCTGCCCGGCGGGAGCATCGCGGAGCTTGAGGCATCCCTGAGGCGGCTGGTGGAGGAGGTTCCTCCGGCGACGCGTGTCCTCCCGGGCCATGGCCCGGCGACGACGATGGCCGACGAGGCCGCCAACAACCCGTTTTTGCGGAATCTGTAGGGATCCCGTTGCCACGGCAAGGGGCTCCGCGGTGCAGCGCTGATGCCTTGTTCGCAGCAGGCGTTCGTGC
>JAAYJW010000035.1 GCA_012522765.1 candidate division WS1 bacterium
GCCGTAAGGAGGGGCCGCCGCGCGAGGGCGCGAATGCGTCCGAGCGCGGGCAGGTGTCCGAGAGCGCAGCGAACGGATACCTGAGGTTCCACCCCGGCCCACGGAACGCGAAAGGATGTTCATTCTCACATTGATGACGGGGGGCCGGGGTGGAACCTTCCGCGGGCTGCACGACAGCCCGCGGAACTCCCTGCGTCGCCCTCATGGGCGCCGCAGGGAGCGGCCCCTCCTACGACAAGACACGCGAACACGGGTCAATCGGCGGCAACATTCGCCGCCACAACACCGCGAGGAGAACTCTCATGACCGTCTACCGATCACTGTTACTTGGCTGCGGCCCACGGGCGCGCAATCACGCAGAGGTCTATCCTGACATCCCCAACATGGAACTCGTGGCCGCCTGCGACCTCGACGAGGAGCGCCTGAACGCCTTCACCCAGACGCACGGGATCCCGCAGGGCTTCACCGACTACGAGACGGCGCTGGCGGAGGTGCAGCCCGACATCGTCCATGTGGTGACGCAGCCCAGCAATCGCGTCTGGGAGGCGCAAATCACCGCCGATGCGGGTGTGAAGGCCGCCATAATCGAAAAACCCATCGCGATCCTGCCATCGGACATTCTCGGCCTCCAGAAGGTGCGCGATGAGTCGGGCATGGAGATGATGGTGAACTGCCAGCGCCGCTACTTCCCGCAGTTCCGCGACGGCACGATCCGCGAGATCATGAACAATGAGATCGGCGATGTCTATCTCATCCGCGCCTCCACCAAGGGCAACCTGATGAGCATGGGGCCGCACACCATGGACCTGCTGCTGCAGATACTCGGCGATGTCGCGCCCGAAGCGGTCTGGGCGATGGCCTACGGGATCGACGAGACCGGCTACAAGGCGCACCACCGCGCTCCCGAGCACACCTTCGCGGAGTACTGGTTCCCCGGCGACATCCGTGTGCTCTTTGACTGCGATACCGAGGCACTCGGCACTCCCGGAGAGCAGAGCTTCTGGATGCACCTGCACTTCGACATCCTCGGCACAAAGGGCCGCATCTACGTTACGCAGAACGCGGACTGGTGGTACCAGACCGAAGGGATGGCCGAGCCGGTCTGGGGCGTGAGCAGTTGGGACAAACAGCAGAACGACGGTCAGCGTGACTTCACCGCCGCTGTGGCTGAGTGGCTCGATACAGGCAAGCCGCACCTGAATCGCTTCGAGACCGCGAGGCTGGTCTTCGACACGCTCGTAGGCGCGCTGCAATCAGCCTACGAGGGCAAGCGGATCAAACTGCCGCACGACTTCACCGACGAACAATGGAACGAACAACGGGGAGGGTTGAAATCTGCGGATGCGGGGTAAGATGGAAACATCCCGGAGCGCCTCCTGCAGTTCGCCGAGCAGCGGCGCTATCGATCCTAACGCTGGACGTGATGCAACCATGACAAGCCCGCGCGTTCTTGTTGTTGATGATGATCCTAAGATCACGGCATTGCTGCGCATCATCCTGCGCAGGGCGGGCTTCCAGAGCAGGGAGACGAACAGCGGCAGGGAAGCGCTGCACCTCGTGAAGATGGAGCGGCCGGATGCGGTGCTGCTGGATCTGCGTATGCCGGACATGTCGGGCGAAGACGTGCTGGAGCAGATGAAGACCGACAGCGATATCTCGCACATCCCAGTCATCATGGCGACCGGCGAGACTGACGAACCCGAGCTTTCAGGCGCATTCGCCACCGTAACTAAGCCTTTCAAGCTGCAACTGCTCTACGATACCCTCCACAGCGCGCTTGGCTGCGGCATGCCGAATTGACGGAGATGCCTCACCTGATATAATGGCGGACGGGCCGAGAGGTCCGTCCGCATTTCACATCTGCTACCGAGTGAGGCTGCGATGACCCCGCGCGAGCGCATAGTAGCGGCGATAGCGCACAGAGAGACCGACTACGTCCCCTACATCATCCCAATCGATCCGGTGGTCATCGAGCGTCTCAACAATCACTACGGCTCGGACCAGTGGCGCAGGCGCATACACAGCTTCAGCCAGGCAGTGGGCGTCAACTGGGGCGCAGCACGGCAGGAGGGCACGCGGCAGTGGACGGACGCTTTCGGCGTGGTCTGGGAGGATGCGCCGGGAGCGGGGGCGTGGCACAGCGTTGACGTCCCGCTGAAGCAGCCGACGCTTGAGGGCTATGAGTTCCCCGAGCTGCTGCCCGACGATGAGCTTGAACGCATGCGGCAGACGTTCTCAGGCGAGCACGATCGCTATCGCGTGGCGGGCCTGGGGATGCTCTTTTTTGAGCGCGCATGGGCGCTCCGGGGGATGGAGAACATCCTGATGGACTTTGTCCTCCATCCGGAGTTCGCCCACGAACTCTTCGAGCGCCTGATGCAGATGCACATCGAATTGATTGACCGCCTCGCCACCCTGCCGATCGACGGCATTCGTTTCGGTGACGACTTCGGCGGCCAGCGAGGCCTCATCATGGGCACGCCCATCTGGCGCGAATTCCTCAAACCGAGGTTGGCGTGGATGTACGGGCGCGCGCACGAGCACGGGCTGGATGTCTGGATCCATTCATGTGGCGACAACTCGCCGATCATCGGCGACCTGATCGAAATAGGCGTGGACGTCTTCAACCCGTTCCAGCCCGAGGCGCAGGATGTCTACGCGATGAACCGGGACTGGGGCGAGCAGATCGCATTCGAGGGCGGGATTGGAACCCAGGAGTTGCTGCCGCGGGCGACGCCGGGGGCGATTCGTACCGAGGTAGAACGTCTCTGCCACGAGATCGGCAGCGGAGGGGGCTTTATCATCTCGCCGACCAAGCCGATCATGCCCGATGTACCGACCGAGAACGCAGTCGCATGCGTGGAGGCGATACTCGAACAGGCAGGACATTGAAACGCGCGGAGGTGCCCGGTGCGGCCGCGCCGAAATGACGTTTGCACACTGTAGTTGACAGACCGGAGGTTGACCGATGTCCGACGATCAAAGCAAGCCCCGCCTGGCGCTGGTGCAGTTCCCCGGCTCGAACTGTGAGTGGGAGAGCAAGCGCGCCGCCGAAGCGGCGGGTATGGACTGTGACGTGTTCCGCTGGAATCTCGACCCTGAGGGGCTGTCCGCCTACGCCGGCTACATCATTGGCGGAGGCTTCTCCTATCAGGACCGCATCCGCTCCGGCGTGATCGCCACCAAGGAGCCCATCGTCGCACGGATGATGAGCGACATCGCGGAGGGCCACAAGCCGGCGCTGGGCATCTGCAACGGCGCGCAGGTGATGGTTGAGGCGGGGCTGATCCCCGGCCTGCACAGCGGCGACGTGGAGATGGCACTGGCGCCGAACCGGCCTGATCCGACCCACCGCATCGCCGGCTTCTGCTGCCGCTGGGTCTACGTGAAGCTTGCGTGTGACCCGCAGCGCTGCGCGATGACCACGAAGCTCCAGACGGGCGAGATCATCCCGATCCCCATCGCCCACGGCGAGGGACGCTTCACCACCCGCGACCAGGCGGTCGTTGATGCGCTGCGGGCTTACGACCAGATCGTCTTCCAGTACTGCGATGCGGACGGGAATGTGGAGGACCGGCCGGAGATCAATCCCAACGGCGCGGTCGCGAATATCGCCGGCATCTGCAGCGTGGAGGGCAATGTGATGGCAATGATGCCCCACCCCGAGCGTGCCAGCTTCCTCGGCCAGGTGCCGACCGATCTCGGCGGTCCGTGGTCGGAGCGCAGGCGCGAGGCGTGGGGCGATGCCGATGCTCTCGACCAACCCGGCCCCGGCCGGGCGATCTTCGAATCCATGCGGGAAGCGCTGGTTGCGGCACAGCCCGCATAACGCTCCTGGGCCTGAGAACGGCCGTGGATCGCCCTCGAGGCATCCGTGGCGGTTACCGCGTTCAGCTTGACAGTGCGGAGTCGTTGGGCTATACTCGGCCCGATTTGGCCACGCACTGCCGATAAGGTGGAATTACTGTGGCAGTGGTCTACTGCAATCGCTGCGGCTGCGAGAACCAGACAACGCGTGGCGCGTGCCTCAGATGCCTCAACCCCCTCGATTGGCCGCCGGGCGGCCTCACCTGCGGCTCCTGCAATGCCGAGAACGCACAGGAGGCCACCTACTGTGCCGCCTGCAGCGAACTGATCGCTGATATGCCTCCGGAGTCGCCCTGTAGCCTCGACACCGCGATCAACCTGGTTCTTGGCGTGGAGGAGGACCTCGGCGGCATCGGGCCCGGGGAAGATGAGGATGAACTTAGCGACGAAATCGGGCCGGCGGACATGCCCGATCTCGACTTTGGGGAAGAGGTAGCGGCTCCGACAGAGGAGCTCGAGGAGTCGGCCGGGGAGATCGCCGTCGCGGTACCACCGGCACCCGAACCGGAACCTGAGCCCCAGCCGGAGCCCGAGCCCCAACCGGAGCCTGTGGCAGAGCCTGCCGCGGCGCCGGCGCCTGCATTCGAGGCCGCCACTCCGGATGAGTTCGCCCCACCTCCACCGCCACCTGGCATTGATGACATAGCGGTGGATGAGGAGGAAGCGGAGGAGGAGCTGGAGGAGCTTCCCGAGGAGGAAGAGGCGCTTCCGATCTTCGAGGCGGTTGAGGAGCCCGTCGAGGCTGAGGAGGAGTTGTTCGAGCCCGCCGAACTCGAGGAGGAGGAGTTTAGCTTCGCCGCCCCCGGGGCCACCGAAGAGGGCGAGGCAGAGATTGCCGATCTCGGCTTCACTCTGCAGGAGGAGGCGGAGGAGCCCCCGGCACCGGAGGAGGCCGAGGAGGCCGAGGAGAAGCCCGTCGAGGAGAAGAAAGAGAAGGACGAAGAGCTTGGCGGCTGGGTCATAGATTTCGACGAAGAGAAGTAGCGCGAGAGCCGGTTTGAAGTTGCAGGTTGATATCGCAAAGAATTTGGCTGAAGTACGCGGGAAAATTGCGAAGGCAGCGGAGCGTGCCGGAAGAGATCCGGACGATGTGACGCTGGTGACGGTCACAAAGACCCGGAGCCTCGGCGAGATAGAGGCTGCCATTGAGGCCGGTGCGCGCGATCTGGGCGAGAACTACGTCCAGGAGATGGAGGAGAAAGCGGGGGCGCTGCCCGCGGAGTTGCGCTGGCACGCGATCGGACATCTCCAGACGAACAAGGTGCGCAAGATCGCGGGCTTCGTGAACCTCGTGCATTCTGTTGACAGTCTGCGCCTCGCGCGGGAGATTGCAAAACGCGCTGAAGCGGCGGGCAGGCAGGTGGGTATACTTCTTCAGGTGAACCTTAGTGGTGAGGAGAGCAAGTCCGGCATCGAGGAGGCGGACCAGGTTGCTGAGCTGGCGCGCGATATGGCCGACCTGGCGCATGCGCCTCTTGCGGGCCTGATGACGATGCCTCCGTGGTCTGAGGATCCAGAGGACAATCGCAGATACTTCCGCGCGCTGCGGGAGCTGCGTGACAGACTGGTGGACGATGCAGTTCCGGCCGAGAAGTTGCGTCACCTCTCAATGGGGATGACCGGCGACTTCGAGGTCGCCGTAGAGGAGGGCGCAACTCTGGTGCGGGTAGGGACCGCTATCTTCGGCCCGCGCCAATGACAGGATAATAACCGGGTTCGCCCCACTGCAGGGTCATCAATGCCGGGGCGACGACATCAATACCGCAGCAGTCACAGCAGTTCATCGCACAAGCATGGGAGGAATGTACGATGTCGAACCGATTTGTGGCAGCAGTGCTTGAGTTCTTCGGCGTAGACCAGGGGCTCAACGGTGGGGATCTCGAGTTCGGAGACGAGATCGACGGATTCGGGGGGTATGCCGAGGAGACGCCCGGCGGCGTCTATCCCCTGCGCACTGAGCGCACCCAGTTCAGCGGCATGGCGATCATCCGCGCGAAGCCCGAGACGATCGACGAGGCGCCCCAGGTCGCCGAGCAGATCAAGGGCCAGCTTCCGGTGATCGTCAACCTCGAGGATGTTCCCGACAGCGAAGCTCGCCGGATCGTAGACTTCCTCGGCGGCGTCGTATACGGGCTGAACGGCTCGATGAAGAAGGTCGCGCGGTCGGTATTCATCTGCTCGCCCTTCGACGTCCCGGTCGAGCAGCTTTCGATCTCCGCCGGCCGCGGCGGCCCGATCCCGCGTGACGAGGAAGAGGCCGACCTGCGCGCAAGCTCGTTCTGAGCCGGCGCAGTATGAAGCGAGGTAACAGATGAGCGATTCCACCGCGCGCTACCGCCTGGGGGTCATTGGCTCGGGCGTGATGGGCAGGGCCATGCTCAATGCGGCCCTGCGTGCTCGTGTACTGGGGCCTGATGAGGTCATCGCCGCGGACGTCAGCGAAGCCTGCCGCCGGGCGGTGGCCGACCTCGGCTGCCCCGCGACCGACGACAACCGGACGGTGGTAGCGGAGGCGCCGAACCTGCTGGTGGCTCTCAAGCCCCAGGTGATCCACGAGGTGTTGCGCGACCTGCGCAATGACTTCCGCGACGGCCAGCTTATCATCTCAATTGCGGCCGGAGTGACACTTGAGGCCCTGCGCGAGAGCGTGGGCGCTGCGCCTGCGCTGGTGCGCGTCATGCCGAACATCTGCTGCACCGTGCATGAGGCAGCGACGGCGTGGACGGCAGCTCCGGGGCTCGGCGACGAGCAGCGCGAGTTCGTGCAGGCGCTGCTCGAGGCGTCCGGCGAGGCCGTGGAGGTCGAGGAGAAGCTCATGGACGCCGTCACCGGCCTCAGCGGCAGCGGTCCGGCCTTCGTGGCGCTCTTTGTTGAAGCGCTCGCCGACGGCGGCGTCAAGGCGGGTCTGCCCCGCGCGCAGGCCAGCCGGTTGGCCGCGCAGACTACGCTTGGTGCGGCGCGGTGGCTGCTTGAGAACGACCAGTCCCCTGCGGCCCTCAAAGACATGGTGTCATCGCCCGGTGGCACTACCATCGCCGGCGTCGCGGCGCTTGAGGCCCGTGCATTCCGGGCGGCAGTGATCGAGGCGGTCGTGGCCGCCGCCGAACGCGCACGAGAGCTGGGAGGATGACCGGGAGGCAGTCCGGTCGGGGTAGAGCGTGTTGACGACTCAGATTGTCTGGGCCATCGGTCTCGCCGCAGACCTTTACTATGTCCTGCTCCTTGTGCGGGTCATCTTCAGTTGGCTCAATCTCCGGCGGCCGCATCCCGTCCTGATTCAGATCCACCGGGTTTCCTACGCTGCTACCGAGCCGCTGCTGCGGCCGATCCGCAACCTGCTGATGCGCTACCAGCACGGTGTGCCGATCGACTTCTCGCCACTGGTGGCGTGGGTCATTATTGAGTTTGCCCGAAGACTGCTGACCCGAATCGCCTACAGCCTCCCGGTCTGACCATGCCGCACGCACAGGAGAATCCCGTTGTCCTGGCATCCCGCCGTCGGCGACTTTCGCGCACAACTGCCACGGATCACGCTGATCGTGGCGATGCTCGTTGCCGCCGCCATCCTGATCGGCCTGCACCAGCAGCGGGCCTCCCTCCCCTCTGAGCGATGGTACCGGCTCTCGCAGCAGCAGGTGGTGGAGGCGGATCTGTCGTGGCGCGTCGCCGATGCAATGGAGCTTCTGCGGCAACAGGCGGCCTTCGTTGACGCGGAGACGGTGCGACAGATGCGGGAGCGCGCGGTGGGCGTGTGGGAGCGCCGGGCACTCGCCGGGCAGACGAATCACGCTGCCGCATACAGACTCGGAGTGGTCTACGGCCATCGGGGGTATGCCGAGCAGTCCTCCGACATGCTTGCGCTGGCGGCGCAGCTTGATGAGAGTGACAGCGATTACTACCACGCGCTGTCGGAGATCTACTCCAACCCCGAACTGAGCGACGAGGCGCTTGGCGAGAAGGCGGAGCTTGTCGCGCAGCGTGATGGGTGGATCGCTCGGATCGTGCTCGCCGATGTCTACCAGCGACTCGGCGCTGCCGAACAGCTTGCGGAGGTCCGCGCGGAGCAGGAGACACACGCTACCCGCTTCGCACTTGGCATGGCGTCGGTGACCCTCATCGGCGGACTGCTTCTGCTGACCGGCATCATCGCGCTCGCGACCGCGCTCTGGCGCTGGGGCTTCACCGTCCGCGAACGCTCCGCCCCTCTGCCGTTCCTCGTGCCGTGGACGGTGGTGGACATCACCGAGGCGGTGGCGGTGCTGCTGTTCGCGATGGTGGTGGGCGGAATGCTCACGAGCATGGCCTTTGCCGACATCCTGCGCGTAGAGACATGGCCGCTGGGCCGGCCCCTGCTGATGGCTCTGCAGTATGTGCTGGTCTCGGGCGTCACCATCGGCGTTTTGCTCTACCGAGCGCGCGCGCGGGCCTCCAACCCCCTGCGCGTGCTGGGCGTGCGCCTCCGGGGTGCGCTCAAGCTCGTCGGCACCGGCGTGGTGGGCTATTCCGTCTTCCTTACGCTGCTGGTCGTGCTGGCGCTCGTGGCCGGATCGATGTTCGGTGGCATGGCACTGGGGCAGACGACGGAGGAGGTCATCGGATCGGCGGAGACGCCGGGGGAGATCGCGATCTACTTCGTCTTGGTGGCCGTCCTGGCGCCGATCTTCGAGGAGCTGATCTTCCGCGGCTACGTCTACGGCGGTCTCCGGCGCATCTTCACGCCGCGGCAAGCCATGCTCCTCGGTGGCGCGGTCTTCGCGGCGGTGCACCTCAACGCCGAAGCATTCCTGATCATCACTCTGATCGGCATCATGCTCTGCTACCTCTACGAGCGCACCCGATCTCTGCTGCCGGCGATCATCGCCCACGGCATTCACAACGCGCTCGTGCTCGGCGTCATGCTGCTGCAGTCAACGTGAGGCGCGATCAGCGATGGCCTCCGCGGTAAAGATCCCCCTGAAAGTGACGCCCAACGCGCCAAAGGACGAGGTGGTCGGCTGGCGGGGGGATGTGCTGGCGGTGAAGATCACCGCGCCGCCGCTGGAGGGCCGGGCAAACCGGCACCTGCTGAACTTCCTCGCGCGGGTCTTCGACGTGTCCCCCGCGGATGTAACGCTCCTGCGCGGGGAGACCTCGCGCACCAAGACCGTGCAGATCACCGGCCTCTCCGCCACACAAGCACGTGAGCGCCTCGCGCCCCACCTGCAGTAACGCGCTGCCTGCTCTACCGCCCCGTGCCTCTCATCCTCACGATGGTCGGCCGTACGCTGATGACGGAGTTGTTCTCACTGCGCATGGTGCCGTATGATGCGGGGAAGCTGCGCGACATTTCGTCGAGGTACCTGTCGAGGCCGCCGATCACCAGCGACTGCCCGTCGGGCACCCGCACCGTCGTCTCCACCATCGTGCTACGGACGACGTCACCGGCCCGGGCCTGGGGCGCCGGTCCCGCGAACTCCGACAGTATCGGCCGCAGCACCATCGTGACGGTGTCATCCGCATGGACGGTTGGCAGCACCCAGAGCGTTACGCCGGCGAAGACGGTCTCGGGGTAGGACACCACCTGCCTCCGCCCCCACGGATCGTACCAGATCTCGCTAACGATGCGAGGTCGCGCCTCGCCTGCTGAGATCGCCAGCGGAATGCCGCTCATGCCGGTGATGTTCGTCGCCGTCACTGCGTGCCGCCGGCTCTCCCCCTGCTCGTAGCCAAGGATGGCGCTGAGGTTGCCTATCCTGAAGCCCAGCACCGGGTTGCGACGATCCCCGAAGCTCGCCTCGCCGCCCCACCCCCACGCCTGCAGGTGCGGGTCTATCTGACGCGAATCCGCCCGCCCGATCTGATCCATCGTAAGCTCCACGTTGACCATCGGCGTAGGGGTGTCGAGCATCGCAATGACTTCACGCATGCGCTCGATGGCGTCGAGGGTGCCGCGGACGATCAGTGCGTTGCGGTTGGGGGCGGCCACGGGCGGTCCCACGAGGCCAGCGGGCAGCAGGTGCGAGAGGTTGGCGCCGGAGCCGGGGATCGCGCGCGCACGGCTGTACTGCATCGCGTCCGGCATGCTGGTGCGCCCTCTCGCGCGCATGGCCACATCGCCCACGGCATCGAGAGCAAAGCCCGTTGCCTCGGCTGCAAACGCGTCCCCTCCCCCACCTCCACCCGCGAGCGAGGCGGCGAATTCGGGCGCGCTCAGGTACAGCAGGTCAATGACCTCGAGGCTGTCCGCGTGGCTCAGCGGCGCAGAAATCATGACGAGACAGATGATCGCGATCGAGATTCTCATCAGTTCGGTTCCTCCAGTGAAAGAACGCATCTCGCCCCCGGACAGGTATGAAGCAGCGGCGCATGGAAGCTTCCGACCATGGCCGATCCTCGGCACCGGGAGGCTTCACTATGATCTTCGCAATCTGCCTCGCGGCGGTTACAGCGCTTGCCTCTGTCGCCACGGGCGCGGAAGAGAACCTGCTCCGTGATTCCAGCTTCGAGATCGGTGAGAACACACCTGCATCGTGGAGCTTCAACCACCGCAACACGACCGGCGAGATCGTCTGGGACGCGGAACACCCGGCCACAGGCTCGCGCGCCGTCAGGCTCGTCAATGCAGCGGGCCAGACCGGCAACGTTCTGCAGACCGTGCAGCTTGATGAGCCGCTGCCTCCGGGGACGCGGGTGACCTTCGGCGCCATGTCGGCCACCGATCAGGTTGCCGGTGCGGGGCCGGGCATCATCGTCTATCTGCAGCCGCCCACGGGAGGCCGCCAGACCGTCTCGGCCGCCGGCTCGGCGGGCACGCATCACTATGCGGCCGTCACCGGGGAGACGCTGACCGACCGGCCCATCGCTTCAATCGTCATCTATCTCTGCCACTACGGCACCGGCGTCGCGTGGTGGGACGACGCGTTCGTACGGGTGGAGAAGGCAAGGCCTCAGGTAATCCGGCCACGCCGGGCCGCTACCGCCGATCTACCACCGCTCACGAGCGACCGATGCACGCTTGTTCTGAATGACGCGGGCGCAGTGGCGCAAGTTCTCGCCGGAGGGCGCGAAGTCACCGGCGGCGACCTGCCATCGGGGCTGCTGGTGCAGCCGTGGGGCGCTGATATCCTGCCCGTGCAGGGCGATCTTCAGTCGCGAGACGGCGCAGTAGTGCAGCGTTGGGAGGATGCTGAGGCAGGGCTCGAGGTATCCGCTACCTGGTCGGTGGCGGGCGATGTGATCGTATGTCGCGGGCTCGTGAGGGACCTGCGTGGCGCGGACCGCGCGGTGGATGTGCTGGCGGCGATCCCCGCCGGCGGGCAGGGCTGGCGCTGGGGGCAGTCCATCGTCGAGGAACTGCCGCTGGCGGAGATTGCGCCGGTGCTCGACACGTTGACTTTCAGCGCGATCTCCAGCAACGACGCAGCATTGTCGCTGAGCGTCCCGCCGACAAGTCCCAGCGATTGCAGCTTCGGCTGGTCGCCCGAGCTTGGCTACCATGTCCGCTTCCGCTTCGGGCTTTCGCCCGCCGCCTCCGGCGAGCTTCAGAGCGCGGCGCCCTTCGCGTTCTGCATTGGCGGCATAGACCCTGCGTGGGGGCTGCGCGATGCCGCAGACCGCTACCAGCAGCGCTACCCGGAGGCTTTCCGCAAGCGCGTTGCCAGCGAGGGGCTGTGGATGTTCGGCACGCCGAAGATCGAATTGCCGGACCCGGAGAATTACGCTTTCCACGAGGGCGGCCCGGCGGGATGGGAGTATGATGAGGAGCATGGGATCGCGACCTGCCCCTACATCATCCCGGGGCAGCGCGAGATCACGCGGCTTGAGCGGCTGCCGGCGAATGCCGCCGAGGCGCTGGAGATCTTTCACGGCTGGGCGCCGCGAGAGGACGACAGCCGCACGGCCCGAGGGTGGGGCGCCAGGCTGAAGGGGATCGTGCACAACTGCATGCTCCTCAACCGCGATGGCGAACCGCACGTGGTGATCCGAGACACCACCTGGGGCGGCAACTCCATCACATTCCCACTGAACGCCAATCCGTGGCTGCTGGACGATGCGGAGGGGACGACGGTCGGCAGGAGCCTACTGCACTACGTGCGCGATCAGCATGACGATACGCCGCAGCTTGATGGCACCTACGTTGACTCACTCGGCGCGTGGGGCAACTACGACAGCTTCCGGGCCGAGCACTTCGCGTATGAGCGCGTGCCACTTTGCTACGACGCCCGCAGCGGCCGGCCTGTGATCGCCAACCGCTTCACGTTGCTGCAATTTCTGTGGGCGCTGAGGGACCTGCTGCACGAGCGCGAGGGGCTTGTCTTCGCCAACGGTCTGCACCCCAACCGCCGCTTCCACTTCTTCGCCACCGATGTGCTCGGCGTCGAGGGCCACGGGAGCCTCGAACAGAAGCGCACGATGGCCGGGACGAAGCCCTTCCTGCTGCTGATCTACAACATCCACGAGGACCCGGTGCAGATGGAGCAATACTTCAACCTCTGCACCCACTGGGGGATTTACCCTTCATTCGGCAACATGCAGGTCTTCGACACGCAGGAGAAGTACGCAGCGGTCGCTGAGCTGAATCGCCGCTATGTCCCTGCCCTGCAGAAGATAACCGCGGCGGGATGGCGGCCGGTGACGCACGTGACGGCGCTTGAGGGCGTGATGGTCGAACGCTGGGGGCCGGGTGAGGACGCCGCGCTTTACCTCACGGCATACTCGACCCAGGCCGCCGAGGCGACGCTGAACATTGATCTCGCAGCACTCGGGCTCGACGACCCGGTCACCGCACGCGATCTGCTGTCGGATGAGAGCTTCACCGGAGATGGAGCAGCGATCACACTACCGCTGACGGCCGGACGAGTGCGCGTGCTGCAGGTGGAGGGCTGAGCCCTACGCCCGCCCGCGCATGTCAACCAGCCTGCTGGGGGCGCCCTGGGGTCCCTCGAGGCTCGCGCGCTCGACGATTGAGACGCGCACGGGCAGGCCCAGCACCGCGGTAAGCTCGCGCTCAAGATCGCCACGCGAGCGGCTCAGCACGACGAGACCCTGCTCGCTCTGCGCCTGTTGCGCCGGCACCGCGACGCGTATCTCCACGTCATCAAGGGCGCGCTCGCCCACCGCCACCTGGCACTCGGTCATGACCCCGAGCACTCTCTCCACCGTCCCTCCGATAGCCTCCGCATGGAGGCGAATGCCTCGAACCACGACGGTGTCATCGGTGCGGCGGGAGGGCCGAGTCATCCGCGCGAAGGTGCGGCCGCAGGAGCATGGTTCGGCGACCATTGCGCAGACATCGCCGGTGCGATAGCGAATCACCGGCGCAGCCTCTCGCTCGAGGGTGGTGATTACAAGCTCGCCCTCCTCGCCCGGAGGTACCGGTTCGAGCGTGTCGGGGTCAACCACCTCGGCGAGGAAGTAGTCCTCATTGATGTGCAAACCCTCGCGCGCCTCACATTCCGCCGCGAGGCCGGGCCATGCGGCGATCCGTACACCGTAGTTATCCACCGCCCGGACGCCGAGGCGATCCTCGATCTGCGCCCGCGCCGTCTCAGCCCACGGCTCGCCGCCCAGCAGCGCCACCTGCAGCCAGAGCCCTCGCGGGCCGAGGTCGGCGCGCTCAAGCTCCTCGGCGAGGTGCGTGGCATCAGAGGGCATGGCGACGAGAACGGTGGTGCGGTAGTCGTGCATCACCTGCACCTGCTTGCGGTAGTCGCCGCCCGGAACGGAGACTACTGAGGCGCCGATCAACTGCGCGCCGCGCACGAAACCGAAGCCGCCGTCGAACATGCCCGTCTCGAAGGGGATCTGCACAACCGAGTCGGCGTTGATACCCGCGGCAGTCATTACGCGCGCGGTCAACTCCCCCCAGTGCTGCAGGTCATTGCGGGTGTATGCGGAGACAGCCGGGCCGTGCGTCAGCCCTGGCGCGGTGTCAATGCGCACGATCTCCCGCAGCGGCACCGCGAGAAAGCCGTAGGGGTAGCCCTCGGTGAGGTCCAGGCGGCTGGTCAGCGGCAGGCGCGCGAGGTCGTCGAGCGAGCGCACGTCATCGGGCACGAAGTCAAGTGGGGCGAAACGCTCGCGGTAAAAGCTGATGTTGCGCATTGCGCGATTGAGCGTAACCTGTAGTCGCTCAAGCTGCAGTTGCAGGATCTCATCGCGCGGCATCGTCTCGACGTCCGGGTCCCAGATCCGATGGCTGTCCACGGTCCTTCTCCTCCCGCTGACTACTCCCACACCTCGCTGTAGCCCTTGCCCAGATACGCCCGCTGGACCTCCGGGTTGTCAAGCAGGTCCTGCGCACTGCCCTCCAGCACAATCCGCCCGGTCTCGACCACGTAGCCGCGATCCGCCACTCGCAGCGCGGCACGCGCATTCTGCTCGACCAGCAGCACCGTCAGGCCCTCATCGCGCAGCGCCCTTACTTCGCTCAGGAACTGCCGCGCGATGATCGGCGCGAGCCCCAGCGATGGCTCGTCGAGCATCAGCAGCTTCGGGCGCGACATCAGGCCGCGCGCGAGCGCCAGCATCTGCTGCTCGCCGCCGGAGAGGCTGCCGGCAAGCTGCGTTCGCCGCTCGTAAAGCCGCGGGAAGCGTTCATACTGGCGCTCGAGGTCCTCAGCGAACTCCTCGCGCCGTCCGACGCCGCGCCGCGGATAGGCCCCCAGCAGGAGGTTGTCCGCCACCGACAGGCTGCCGAAGACCTCGCGGCCCTCGGGGACGTGCGCGATCCCCGCGCGCACCAGCCGGGCGGGCGCTCGATTGGTCACGGTCTCGC
>JAAYJW010000308.1 GCA_012522765.1 candidate division WS1 bacterium
CAGGAACTGCTCGGCCTGCAGCTTTCGCTGGCCCTGCGCAGGCGGCAGGCGAAGACGCCCGAGGCAGGCTCGGCGCTGGCCGTGGAGGGCCTGCGTGAGGCGTTCACCGCCGCGCTACCTTTTGTGCCCACCGCCGCGCAGGAGCGCGTGATGGGGGAGATCGTCGCCGACCTCTCCGATGCCGCCCCCGCGCACCGGCTGATCCACGGAGAGGTCGGCTCGGGGAAGACGGTCATTGCCGCCCTGGCGCTGGCGGTGGCTGCCCTCGCGGGCAAGCAGGGGGCGCTGATGGCGCCGACGGAGGTGCTGGCCGAGCAGCACCACGAGAGTCTGCGCGAGTTGCTGGGGCCGCTCGGCATTGAGCCGGTGCTGCTGACCGGGAGTCTCGGAGGCTACGAGCGCGCTGCTGCACTGGAGGCCCTGCGAGATGGCCGCACGTCCTGCGCCGTCGGTACGCACGCGCTCTTCTCCGAAGGCGTGGAGTTCGCCGACCTTGCCGTGGCGGTGATAGACGAGCAGCATCGCTTCGGCGTGCGGCAGAGGGCGCGGCTGTCGCGCAAGGGCGAGCGGCCGAACGTCTTCGTGATGAGCGCCACGCCGATCCCGCGCACACTCGCGCTGGCGGTGCATGGCGACTTCGACATCTCGGTGCTCGATGAACTGCCGCCGGGCCGGAAGGACCCGCAGACGGAGCTTCTGCCGGATGAGCAGCGCGATCGGGCGTGGGAGTTTGTGCGCGAGCGGGTGGCTGAGGGCCGGCAGGCATACGTCGTCTGCCCGGCGATTGACGCCTCTGAGGAGATGGCCGCCGCAGTCGAGGTATACGAGTCGCTGGCGACCGGGCCGCTGGGCGATCTGCGGCTGGGCCTCGTGCATGGCAGGCTGCAGGTCGATGAGCGCCACGAGGCGATGCGGCGGTTCCGCGAGGGTGAGACGCAGGTGCTGGTGGCTACGAGCCTGATCGAGGTCGGCGTGAACGTGACCAACGCGAGCACGATTGTGATTGTGAACGCGGAGCGTTTCGGGCTGGCGCAGCTACACCAGCTTCGCGGGCGCGTGGCGCGGGCCGGGTGGCAGCCCCACTGCCTGCTGCTGACCGGCAGTGGTAATCCGGAGACGCTGGAGCGGCTGGTGGTGCTGACGCGGACGACGGACGGCTTCGAGATCGCGGAGGAGGATCTGCGGCGGCGCGGGCCGGGCGAGCTTGATGGCCTGCGGCAGAGCGGCATGCCGGACCTGCGCATCGCGAACCTGATAGCTGACACCGGTGCGCTGGCGGATGCGCGGGAGGACGCTTTCGCGATCATTGAGCGTGACCCGCGGCTTGCAACCGAGGAGCATCTGCCGCTGCGCGACCTCGTCCGCCGCGCCCGCAGCAGCGACATGTGGACGCTGTAGAGCAGACACAGGGGCGGTTTCGCCCGCCGCCTGGTAAGCCGTGTCGTTGTGGCCCTCGCGCCCTCGCGAGGGGCCGCGAAGCGGCGGAGTCGTACCGGGACCAATAGCGGCAACAGTTGCTATCGCTCGAAACGACGCCCGCACAGGAGTGTGCGTGCCCCGGAACGGCAACGGCTACGACCGGGCGAGCAAGGTCAACTACAGAGTAGCTGCGCTCGCCCCTCCTGACGGCAACGACGGTCTTGTGGCAGTCATGTGCCACGGGCGCCCTCGCCCGTGGGTCGTTGACAATCGCAATCGTGATGCCACATGGCGACTGCGACAGGGCGAGCAAGGTCAGCTACAGAGTAGCTGCGCTCGCCCCTCCCGACGGCACCGCAACGTCAACGACCCTCTTCGCCCACCGCCCCGGAGTCCAGGCGCCCCCGCCTTGACAGGCCGCGCTGGCGGTACCGGATCATGCCTCCGCACTAGCGCGAACGGCCCGGACACAGAGGCGCCGGGCCGTTCGATGAAACGCACACCATCCTCGTGAGCCTAGTCGCCGGCCTTGGTCGTCCACATGCCCGGTGCGGCGGCGTTGAGCCACTTCGCATGGCCATCAACGAACGCGCAGTTGAAGCCGTCGTTGTGTCGCCGGGCAAAGGAGTGCGTGACGGAACCGTTGGCGACGTCGATCAGATGGTGGTCCGGTGTCCCGCCCGTGTATATCTCATGGGCCTTCGAATCGCAAAAGTTGATAGTGCCTGCCGGCTCTGCTATCACTGCGAGTGTCGCGCCGGACTGAGACGTGATAGCCGCATGGTTGATGTCATGCTTGATGCTCGGCAGGGCGTAGGAAACGGTTGTTACCGCGGGCAGGCCGGGCGGCCTGTAGGTGCCATTGTAGCTGTAGGGCCAGCCTCCCGACGGGCATTCGATGATCTGGTAGTTGTTTATGTAGGGCATCAGCAAGTCAAACCACCAATAGAGGAGTGGGCTCGGGGAGTAGTTGTAGATTTTGACGAGCGTCTCGTCGTAGTCCTGCGCGTACATCAGGTTGGCAAGGGCGATCTGCTTGAGGTTGCTCAGACAACTCGTCTGTCGTGCCTTCTCCCGGGCGCGTGCAAAGACCGGGAATAGGATCGCCGCCAGAATGGCGATGATCGCTATGACCACCAGAAGTTCGATCAGGGTAAAACCGGTGCGCCGTCGCTCCATTTCCATCTCGCTCCCTTCGAGCA
>JAAYJW010000309.1 GCA_012522765.1 candidate division WS1 bacterium
GCGATCGTCTGCTCGGAGGGCATCTACCGCTGGCTCTACGCCGGGCTCTCGGACATGGACTACGGGACGTGGCCGATACGCAGCGTACTGCCCAGCGAGCGTGACATCCTCCCCGACTTCGATCTGCTGAAGATCCACCCGAAGAACATCGGCACCGGGATGGGCTACAATCCGGCGGCGTTCTTCGGGCGAGACTCCGAGGCGATGGCACCGTTCTACTCCGATCCCGCCGAGCGTCTCGCGCCGGATGCCTACTATCAGTACCTCGCGGCCACCATCGCGCACGGACACAGCCCGATCCTCGGCTACTCGTACTTCCCCCCGATGCACCGGATGATCCACTACTACGCGATGCTGCAGGGCCCGGCGCAGGAGTGGCTGACGGACACCGTGGCGCGCATCGAGCGCCATGACGGCGAGCGCTTCCTCTCGACCGGCGAGACCATCCGCAGCGACGCCCTCGGCACGGGGCGCATCCGGATCACGTACGAGCATGGGATGGTCGTCTGCGTGAACTACCACCACGAGCAGCCGTGGGAGGTCGCGGTCGGTGGGAAGACGTATCTCCTGCCGCCGATGGGCTGGGTGGCCGTCAAGGGCGATGAGATCGAGAGCTTCAGCGCGCTGCTCGATGGCAGGCGCGTGGACTACGCCCGCTGCCGGGACTACACGTATCTCAGTTCACCGGAGGGCGAGAGCAGCTACGGTGGCATCACCGTTGATGGTGCCGTCTACCTGCTGCGTGATGGCGAGGCGCTGCGCGTGATCCCGTGCGGGCAGCTTGGGAAGTGGCAGTCGGGCATTGGCCGCTTCGGCTACGATCGCGAGATCGTCGAAATCCCCGCGGATCGCGGTACGCCGGTGCTTCGAATCGATCTGCGTGAGGTCGCGCCGGTTGTTGCGGGCACGGTGCCCGGCGGCGTGCTGGACGTTCAGCCGAACGCAGCTACGGTGGACTACCTGCTCGCGCCGTAGCGGGTGGCTCGCAATACCTCCGGCAGGCCCAGCGTCATCTTCGGCTGCGCAGGCGGCGGAGTGATGGGCTGATGCACAAGACCGATGCCCATGGGGGTGGCTGCCTCCGGTGCGGCCTCGGCTGGATACGCTCCGATCATCACGTTGTAGCCCATCGGCTCCAGCGACAGGCCGCCGGTCGTGGCGCAGAGCCACAGTCGTTCCGCCAGCGGGATAGCAGCGGGCGCATCAACCGGGATGTTGTACGGTCGCGGGCGCGCAAGTTCGCGCTGCACCCACGGCCTCGGCTGATCGGGCGCTGCGTAGCCGAGCGGCACGGGCTGTGATGGCTCGCCGGCAGGGGCAATGAAGCCGGCGACCGGCCGGCTCATCGGCCATGTCTGCGGCCCCGTCAGTTGCAGATGCCCCGCTACGTCGCGGTCGAGAAAGTTGTAGACGCGCGCGTTCACCACGTGCCCCGGCCCCGGTTGGGCAAGCATCCCCTTGGTGATGATGTCGGCCGTCTCGAACTCGCCGACGGTGAAGACGCGCAGGAGCTTCGGCCGCTCGACGCCGGTGAGCGCATGCGCCACTCGGACGTGCAGCGTCGCCGCCCACCATGCGCCGCGGCTATGCCCACCGCTTTGTCGCACGTGGTCGAGCTGATCGAGCGCGCGCTCAATCAGGCGGTTGGCAAAGGGGCATTCGGCCCCGCCGTGCTTCTCCGCGACGCGACTGCGAATGCTCTGCGCCTGATTCAGCGTCTTCGCCAGATCATTTCGACTAACGTTGTTCATCCGCCTCCAGCGCTCACCGAGGCCATCCGCCATCGCTCCCACCTGCTCGCTGAGCTTCGCGAGACGCCAGATCGTGTTGGTATGCAGCGGGCGCAACTCACCCTCCGCGCGGGCATTCATCGCCGCCCGGAGCATGCCGTCACCGATCGCGCGCTGCACGGCGAAAAATGCCCCGGCGCCTTGCGATGGGTTGCGGCGGACCTGCTGGTTGGCGTCGGCAACTGCCGCGCGTAACCTCTGAGCGAAGTCGGGCGCTACCACCGCGGCGGCATCGGCCTCCAGCGTGTCAATCC
>JAAYJW010000310.1 GCA_012522765.1 candidate division WS1 bacterium
GTTGCACGACGCACGTTCGCCATCGGAGCAGGCTTCCCCTGTGCGGAGGGATAAGAAGGCCTGACGGCGAACATTACGTGACGGCGGGCGACAGGCGGGAGGAGCAGCGGATGAGCTACGAACGCGGCTGGCAGGCGTTGAACCTGCAGATGCCGGATCAGATCCCGCACACGGAGTATTGCTCGAATCCGGCGTGGGTCAAGCGCCTGACGGGGCTTGACATCTACGATCCGGCGGAGGCCGCTGAGGCGGCCATCGCGCTGGTGCGCGAGTGGGACTACGATCTGCGCTGGTTCAACATGGCGCCACCCGACCAGCCGCGCCTTACTCACATGGGCACGGCCGTCTGGCGCGACGGCTATGAGGTCACGGATAACCGCGTTTGCCCGTTCGAGAGCGTCGAGGATGTCCTGAGCTTCGACCCGGTCGAGGCGATCGGCATCATGCCGCACGAGGAGCTTGTCGCGCATTTCTCCCGCACCTGGGCGGCTGCGCAGCAGCAGACGCCGACGGCGGTAGTGCCGGGCGGGTATTACAACACCATCTTCTCGTGGTGCATCCTGACCTTCGGCTGGGACCTGTTCCTCACCGCCGCGGCACTCGATGAGGAGCGTTTCGACCGGGTGCTGGAGGGCTTCTTTGAGCTGACGCAGGCGGCGCTGAGGGCGCAGGCCGAGTGCGGCTGCAAGGTATTCATCTGCCACGATGACATCGTGTGGACGTCCGGCGCGGTCTTTCGCCCCGAGTGGTACCGCGAGCACGTCTTCCCGCGCTACCGCAGGCTCTGGCAGCCGATCAAGGACGCCGGCATCAAACTCCTGTTCTGCTCAGATGGCGATTACACGGAGTTCATTGACGATCTCGCCGTCTGCGGCGCGGATGGTTTCATCTTTGAGCCGATGACCGACCTTGGGTACGTGGTCGAACGCTACGGTCAGAGCAAGGTGATCATCGGCAACGTTGACTGCCGGGTACTGACCTTCGGGGCTGCAGAGGAGATCCGAGCAGAGGTGCAGCGTTGCGCCACTCTCGGACGGGATTGCCCCGGATACTTCTTTGCCGTCGGGAATCACATCCCTTACAATGTGCCGGTGGAGAGCGTCGCCATCTACGCCGACGCAATCCGAGAGTTTGGTAGACGAACCTGAGGAGGGGTTGGAGATGGATCATCGGTTGTGTGACTTCACGCAGGTGCCGGAACTGGCCGCGCAGGTGACGCGGCTGTCGAACCTCGCATTCGGCGAGTATGAGGGTGCGATGGAGGTGGGGGAGGGCTGGACGGAGTGGTACCTGGCACGCCCGGGGACCGACCGCGGCCTGTCTCAGGCGGCGCTGGCCGACGGAAAGCTCGTGTCGCAGGTGATTGTCTGTGTGCAGCCGCTGCAGCTTGGCGGGCAGACGCTCCGCTGCGGGATCATCGACAGCGTGGCGACCGATCCCGAGCATCGGCAGCAGGGCCTGGCGCGTCAGTTGATGGAGCGGGCCCATGAGGCGGTGCAGGACGCCGACCTCGATGCCGCGGTGCTCTACACGAACCCGGAGGACCACCCCTACGGCTTCTACTCGCGGCTTGGCTACCGGGAGCGAACGCGGGCGATGATGCTGATAGGCAGGCGGCCCGGCGAGAGCGGCTGCGGCGCGGAGCCCGTGGATGCCGCGGAGCATGCCGAGGGGTTGCGCAACCTGCTCAACCGCTACTACGTCGGCCACGAGGGCTTCAGTCCGCTTGAGGCTGATCTGTGGCGCTGGCACAAGCTGGATGCGCCGAATCCGCCGACCGTCGTGGCGGAAATGACGGGGTCGGGACCGATCACGACCGCGACCTTCGCCACGGCCCGCCTGCGCACAGCTACCGGTGAGAGGCATGTGTCAGTGGCCTACGACATCGCGGCCGACGTGATGAACGCCGATCAGATGCACTCGCTGCTGGCGTCCGCGCCGGAGGAGGAGATCGCGCTGCTGCTGGATGAGCGCGCGCTGGAGCTTCCGATGGTGAATGACCTCGGGCTGAAGAAGGCGGTCGCGGAAGTGGCGATGGTGCTCCCCTTCGGCAGTGCGGCGAGTCGTGCGCTGGAGGAGCATGGGGGCCCGTGGTATATGATGGTCGAGTCGGTGGTGGGGGTCTGACGGTGGAGGTGCTCAGATGAGGCGACCTGAGGGACGACCCGTAGTTGACGCCGATCTCTGCACGCGATGCGGCCGGTGCGTCAGGGTGTGTTCGGTGAATGTGTTGCAGCCTGACGAAGAGGGCCTGCCGGTGCCTGATGGCGAGGCGCCCTGCTTCGTCTGCGGTCAGTGTGTCGCAGTGTGCCCGGCCGGCGCGGTCAGCCATCCGGTGATGAACCCCGAGCACTTCCGGGACCTGCTGCCCGCGGAGGAGGGGGTATCCCCGCGCCTGCTCTTCGACCTGCTGCGCAAGCGCCGGAGCGTGCGCAACTACACGGACGAGCAGGTGACCGAGGAAGAGATGATGCAGCTCGTCGAGGCGGCGGTGCAGGCGCCCAGTGGCCTCAATGCGCAGTCGTGGCATTTCACGATCATTCAGGACCCGCAGGAGCTTGCGCGGATTCGGCGGCGCATTGCAGCGATCTACCTCTGTCTGCTCAACATGCTTGAAGGTCGCGTAAGCCGCTTCATGCTCCGGCTGAACGTCGGGGCGGAGGCCATCGCGACGCTCGAGGAGGCGCGGCCGCTGCTGGAGGACATCGTCGAGGCGCAGAGGAGTGGGGGCGACCGGCTCCTGTGGGGGGCGCCGACGCTCGTCGTCGTCCACTCGCCCGAGGATGACCCGACAGGCATCGAGAGCGCGCACTACGCGGTTGGCGACATGATGCTGATGGCGACAGCGATGGGCCTCGGGACCTGCCTGATCGGCTTCCTCACTGCCGTGGCCGAACATGACGAGCGCCTCCGCGGTTTCCTCGGGCTCCCTGAGGGACATACGCTCGACGCGGCACTGGTTGTCGGCCACCCGGACGTGGAGTACCTGACCTCGGTAGACAAGCGCGCGGCGGCGATCAACTTCATCTGAGACATACGGGCGAGGTGAAAGACGTGCAGGAAGTCCGGCCCGAAGTCGATCAGCAGCGCTGCACAGCGTGCGGCGCCTGCGTACAGGCATGTTCCTTCGAAGTGCTCAAGCTGCGCAAAGATGGAGCGAGTCCCCGTGGCATCGGCCGCTGCATCGTCTGCGGCCACTGCGTCGCGGTCTGTCCCAGCGGGGCGATCACCCA
>JAAYJW010000311.1 GCA_012522765.1 candidate division WS1 bacterium
GCGCTCGGCTACGTCCGCATCGGCGAGGATGGGCCGGGAGCGATCGACGATCTGCACTCGATGGGCTTCCACGGCGTGAAGGTCATCCGCCCGACCGTAGACTACGATGATGACACCGCGATGCCGGTGTGGGAGCGCTGCGCGCTGCTGAACATGCCCGTGCTCTTCCACCTCGGGATCGTGGCGGCAAGCCGCATCGGCGATCCGCTGCGCGATGTCTCGATCGATCGCATGCGCCCGGCACACCTTGACCGCATCGCGCGCAAGTTCCCGACACTGTCGCTGATCGGCGCTCACCTGGGGAACCCGTGGTATGACGAGGCGGGCGAGGTGGCGCGGATGCACCCGAACGTCTACTTCGACCTGACCGGCTCGACGATGAAGAAGAAGTCGCCCGCGTTCCTCTCGGACGTCTTCTGGTGGGCGCGCAACGAGCAGTACGGGAAGATGGGCGACAAGCACCCGTATGAGAAGATCGTCTTCGGCACGGACGTAGGCATTGATATGTTGGAGGACGTGATGAACGACTACCGCGCGTTCTTCGATCACGTGGAGATGAGCGAGGAGCACTGCGCGATGATCATGGGCGGCACGGTGGCGAAGATCTTCGGGCTGGAGGGATAGAACCCCCTTCCCGTGGCACGGACACTCCTGTCCGTGCGGCCGTCGTCGTTCGGAGCGACGCATCCCGTCGTCTGGATGCGTCGGCCGTTTCGCGGACCCGACTCCGGCCCGGCGCACGGACAGGAGTGTCCGTGCCACGGACCGACGACGGCGCCGCTCCCTATTGCCGCCGCGGTCACACAAGGACACCGCCCCTGCTATCGCGAACACACCAGCGGAGGTGAGGCGTAGTGACGGTACAGGGCGAGCAGGTGGTTGGCTGGATCGCCGCCTTCGTGGCGCTGTGGTGGATTATCGACTGGCTGAGCCTGCGGCAGGAGGGCGAGGTGCTGCCCCTGCAGCGCGCGCCTCTGCGTGTCCTCGCGGACGTGCTGCGCAAGCTCCGCCGCAACAGGAGCTTCCTCGCGGCGATCGTCGCCCTCTGGCTGATCGGCGCCGCCACGAGCGGGCTGATCATCTACTTCCGCCACCTTGGCGCCGCGCTGCCCGAGCAGGCTCCCAGCCCACTCATCGCCGGCCCTCTCTCCTTTACCGACACGGTGCCCGAACTGCTGGCCGGGGAGCTTCCGGAGGCCCTACCACGTCTGCTGGAGGTGCCGCTGGGTCTATGGGGGCGCGCGCTCTTCGTCGTGCTGCTGATCGCGCTGATCGTGCGACTGAACCTCGACCCGCCCGAGGAGATCGGCGCGGAGACTGCGCGCAAGCTGCGCTGGCCGGGGGCGCTGCTGGTGCTCTACCTCGTCGCGCTCGTTGCCGTGATGATCGCCGGTCAACCACTCCTCGACGAACTGACGCCGGATGGACGATACGCGCGGGTCTACACGTGGTTCGTCATCTTCCACCTGGTGATCGTGCCCGGGTTGCTGCTGGCTCCGGCGATCGCGCTGCTTTGGCGGCTGGTGCTGGAGATCGCGCGTGATGGCGCCTGGAGCTTCACCAGCGCCATCCGCTCGCTCGCCGATAGCTGGGTGCCGGTCGCGATCGCCCTGCTCGTGGCAAACGCCCTGCGTCCGCTGGCGGTGCTCGGCGGGGGCTACGGTGGTGCGTGGGGGATCGCCTACCTCGTGCTGCTCGTGCTGCTCGTCTTTGTGCCATGGGCGACGCTCGACCGGCGATACGAGCTTACCGACGCGTTGGCGCATAGCTGGCGACTGTTCCGGCAGCGGCCCATCGAGGTGATTGCCTTCCTCCTGCGTTTCACGCTGCTCTTCGCGGTCCTCGGCGGGATCGTGGCGCTGTTCGAGCCGTCCGCGCCCACGTTAGCAGCCCCGTGGTACATGCCGCTGCTGGAGATGGTTCGCTACGCGCTGCTTCTGCTGCAGGTGATGGTGCTGGCGCGGCTGTACGTGCATCTGAACGAGTTGCTGCGGGTGGACGACGCATGTACCGGGTGTGTGGTCGGTCCTGACAGCGAAGCCGATATATAGCCCGCCAGACGAGCTGTCTGAACAACGTCAAGCAGTGGAGCCTCGGGATTATGATGTACGCTCAGGACTACGACGAGAGGCTGCCGATCACGGCGGCTCGATCGTCCAGCACATCTGGTTCAGCGGCCTCAACCCCTACGTCAAGAACGAGCAGATCCGCTGGTGCCCCTCGGACCAGGACCGCGGCGGTGATCCGGACCTGTGGGGAAGCTACCTGATGAACGGGCTGCTCACCGTAGGCGGCAGGCCCATGCACATCGTCGAAAAGCCCTCAGAGACGATCCTGATGGGCGAGCGGGCCACCAACTGGCGGAACATGGCGGGGCACGATCCGAGCGATGACCACAGCCCCTACTACGACCTGTGCTACGACTGCTGGCTGCCGGACGGAAGCTGGAGCGCCGGGACGGTCACCTGGCCGCCGGTCTTCGAGGCACGGCTCGACACCACGCGGCACAACGGTGGCGCCAACTACGGCTTCCTCGATGGTCATGCCAAGTGGATGCGCTGGAACGAGACGGTGAAGTCGCACGCGAACAACCTCCACGACCTGCACTGAGCGGCATTCGCGAGATTACTCCCCCGCCTGACCGGGCAGAATTGATGTGCGCGAGGGCGGGGGAGACAGGAACACCCGCGCCGAAGGATTCGTTACGGGATTCAGGAGGCGATGATGAGGCGCGTGGTGCGACGGCAGCTTGCAGGGAGTGCAGACGCGATCGCGGCGACGTTCGCGCTCGTGGTATGCCTGCTGCTGGTAAACGCCGTCGTCATCGCTCCCGCGACGCATCACCACGAAGAGGAGCATCACAACCATCACTCGTGTCTGATCTGCAAGGTAACCTGGACGGGCTCGTGGGTTCCCGCGCAGCCCGCCGAGATGATCAGCGACGAGCAAGTCGTCTTCGAGGTGCCGACCCCGGAGGCTCCCGAGCGTTCCGTTGACCT
Organism: candidate division WS1 bacterium; assembly: GCA_012522765.1. GTDB lineage: Bacteria > Armatimonadota > Zipacnadia > Zipacnadales > UBA5352 > UBA5352. The sequence continues at coordinate 3,000 of JAAYJW010000311.1, forward strand.
GTGCCCATTCGCGCCGGTTCGAGGCCCTCCGGTCCACGCGTAGACCCCATGTTGCCGCGCACGTTACATGCGAGCACCGCCAATCAGGCGGGCGCCGCGCCTACTCACCCCATACATGGAGGTCACGCTCATGGTGCATATACAACGTCGCAGACATGGCTTCACGCTTATCGAGTTGCTGGTGGTGATCGCGATCATCGCGATCCTCGCAGCGATCCTCTTCCCGGTCTTCGCACGAGCCCGGGCGAAGGCGCGCCAGACGGCCTGCTTGAGCAACGTCAAGCAGATCAGCCTCGCGCTGATGATGTACGCCCAGGATCATGACGAGACCTGCCCGCGCACCGGTGGCGCCTGGTGGGAGCCGCTGATGCCCTACGTCAAGAACGCGCAGGTCTTCCGCACACCGGCCTACAGCGATGACGCCACCGCATCGAGTGACTACGTCATCAATGGCCTGATCCTTCACGGAGAGACCATAGCCAGCTTCGAGCGCCCCGCCGATCAGATCGCGATTGTCGTCCGCGCACCCGGCAGTGCGTCGCTCGGCTACCATCCGTGGCCGAACGACTACAACCCCGGTCCGCCGACCTGGGATGACCTGTCGCTCTATGTGGGCGGTTCCGGGGCATCGTGGTTCACGGCGCGGATCGGCCACGATGTGCACAACGACGGCTCCAACTACGGCTTCATGGACGGCCACGCGAAGTGGTACCGATGGGAGCAGACGCTTGAGCCACAGCTACCGGGCCTGCACAACATAGACCGCACGATCCCCGGCTGGCATCACTGAAGCTGAGGACGCGGCGCAGACGTACCCGGCGGCCCGGATGGGGATCAACTCCCTCCGGGCCGTCTTCTTTTGCAGGCCCTCCCACGCCGCACGCCGAAGGCAATATCAGACGGCGCAGCAAGCCATCCTCGCGAAGGGGTGACGGGCATGGAGTACGTGGTGTTCGGCAATACGGGGCTGAAGGTCTCGCGCCTCTGCCTCGGCGCGATGAACTTCCCGCTCGAGTGCGATTTCGAGACGACCGTTGCGACCTTCCAGGATGCCTTCGACGCAGGGATCAACTTCATCGACAACGCCGACGCCTACGGTCGCGGGGAGTCCGAGGAGGTCATGGGCCGCGCGCTCAAGGAGACCTCAGAGCAGCGCGAGAACTACGTGATCGCCACCAAGTGCTGGGTGAAGATGTTCGACCGCAAAGGAGGCGGGGGAGGGCGCGGAGGTGGCTGCTCCCGGCGGCATATCATCCAGGCCTGCGAGAACTCGCTGCAGCGCCTGCAGACGGACTACATAGACCTATACCAGCTTCACCACCCCGACCCGATCACGCCCGTCGAGGAGACGCTTGAGGCGCTCGACCGGCTCATCAAGGACGGGAAGATACTCTACGCGGGTGTCTGCAACCACTACGCCTGGCAGATGGCCGAGATGCTCGGGAAGGCGTCGCTGCACAACCTGCAGCCGATCATCTCCGCTCAGGTCTCCTACAGCATCCTCGACCGCGTGATCGAAAACGAGACGATCCCGTTCTGCCGCAAGTTCAACGTGGCGATCATGGGCTATGGGCCGCTGCGCGGTGGCATCCTGACCGGCAAGTACAAGCGCGATGAGGAGCCACCGGAGGGGTCGCGCTTCAGCAACCCGCGCATGGCGAAGCACGTGCTGAGCGACGATATCTTCGACACGGTCGAGGAGCTTGAGGACATCGCCGAGCGCAACGGGATGCTGATCCACCAGCTTGCGATGAAATGGGTGCTCAAGAACGAGGCGATTACCACGCCGATCCTCGGCGGCAGCAAGCGCGAGCACTTCCAGCCGATGTACGGGCTCTTCGATATGGAAGTTGATCCGGCGGACATGGAGCGCATAGACGAAATGAGCGAGCGCCACCGCTACCAGCCCTTCGGCAACCAGTCACAGGTGGGCGGTTACCCGAATGGGCCGGCCTACTGGTGAGCGCATGTCATTCGCTCTGCAATCGCCGCTCCGGCGAGACGTAGAGGTAGGGATGCACCGCGCCCTCGACCTTGAGGCGTATGTACTGGATGTACGTGCCATCCGGCTGGGGCTGCGGTTCGGAGATGACCACGTGGATCGGGTCATCGCCCGGCGGCAGGTCGAACACTCCGTCCCCCTCGCGGATGAGGCGCGGCTCGCCATTGCCGACCTGCGCCATGAATGCCTGGTTGCGCGAGGTGCCCACAGTGAGTGTTGCGGGCGCCTGCGCGTCGCTGCGGGCCAGCCAAAGCTCATATGGCGCCCACGTCTTCACGAAGAATAGCCTGCCGCCGATCTCGTCGCCCCCGAAGGTGGGGAAGGCGACGTGGCTGCCCTGCACATTCACCGCGTACCACGCCTGCCCACCCGCGCCGCCGGTGATCCACAGCGCATACGTCCCGGTTAGCGGCGCATCCACGCTGAACTCGCTCTCTTCGCCGGGAGATACCGCCTCGTTGCGCAGCACGGAGCCGTCGGGCGTGATCAGCGCGTATTGCAGCGCGAGCGGCCGCGCCTGCCCGGCAAGGTGCCTCAGGCCGACAGTGACGCGCCCCCCTGCCTCGGCGTGGATGAGGAACTGCTGCAGGTCACGCGTAGGGATCCACCGGTCATCCCCTGAGCCATCGCCCACGGGAGTAAGCTGTGGGATCGGCCTCGCGGCCAGCGCCGCGACATCCATCTCCGCCACCATCGGCACCACCGACACAAATGGGATCGTGGGCTCCTCGCGCCCGGCGGCAAGATCGGCAAACGCGGTTCTGTTGGCCTCGCCAAAGGCGCTCCAGCGTGCCCCGGCGGCCTCGCGGTCGGCCTCGGCAGCGTCCGCTCCGGGCAGCAACATTCCGATGTGCCAGTTGCAGTAGCCATCGGTGCGCAGCAGCGTGTGATACGCCTGCACGCGGATGTCCTCCGGCC
>JAAYJW010000036.1 GCA_012522765.1 candidate division WS1 bacterium
ACAACGGCACTATCGCCACGATCACCACGAGTCCGATGATGACTCAGGGCGGCGGGAAGAGCGACATCAACTTCCTGCTGCGCGATCAGATCATCGGCTGGTCGCCGAGCGCGGTAACAGTTACGGGACTTGAGGCGCCCGAGCTCGCGGGCGAGCCTCAGGAGACACCGAACATTGACGCGACCTTCGTCCGCGCGATCCTCGCGGGCGATCAGTCGCTCATACCCTGCTCCTATGAGGACGGCCTGCGCACCTCCGACCTTACTCTCGCGGCGAATGAATCCGCGAAGAGCGGCAATCCAGTCCGCCCGAAGATGGTCTGATCCTCGCTCAGCACAGATGAAAAGCCCCGCCGGAGTGGATCCGGCGGGGCTTTGTGTGTCTGACACTGGTTTGCTACTACTCCGGCAGCAGCGAGCGTTCGATGAAGCTGTGAGTCGCCTCGTCGTAGCCGTAGTAGCTCAGGCCGGTGTCTCGCGCGATTGCTGTAGTCTCGACCGTCGCCTCCGGGTGCAGCACCGGGAGGGCATCGAAGACGAAGTCACCGGAGAGGTTGCCCTGTATCATGATACCGACCGGGCGCTGCTCGTAGACGAAGCCCTCCTCCTGCACTGGCTCGACCGGCGCCTTGTCCTTCACGCCCTGCGGCCCCGGCGGGACCGGCACGTACTCCCATCGCTCACCATCTTCCGCGCGGCGGAACCATGCATTCACCGCAGCATACTTGTTGTTGCGCATCTGTAGGCGATTGGCGCCGCGGACGACGATGCAGGCGTTGTCGGAAAATTCATTGCGCCGCCAGCCATGGCCGTAGTAGCCCCAGAAGAGGTTCGTGTCGATGGTGGTCTCCCACTCGGTCATGACGCCGAGGTGGTTGCCGTTCGCCTCAAAGTAGCAGCCTGCGACGAAGGTCTGCGCGCTGGTGAGCAGCAGCAGGCCGTAGCCCTTGTTCGCCTCGAAGATGGTCCCAGAGATGTGCTGGCCGTTGGAGCCCCACTGCCCGCGGTCGGGGCCGATGACGAGACCGTCGTAGTTGTTGCGGCGGAATGTGCAGTTGGTGAGGCCGATGTTGTTACCGTGGTTTTGTATGATCATGCCGCGCCCGTTGCCCCGGAACATGCACTCGGCGAAGAATATCTGCCACTGGTAGTTGATGTGAACGCCGACGTTCTGCCCCGTGACCTTGATGCTGCGGAATGTGGTGTTCTTCGCGACGCCATGTCCCATCGGGAGGGAGATGCCGACCCCGTTGCCGCGCGCTTCGCGGTCGAAGGTCAGGCCTTCGATGCAGAAGTTGCCGCCCTCGATGCCCTCCATGCCGTGGATCTGCAGGATCGGGATGCCGAGTTCCGCCTCCTCAGGCTCACGCTCGGGCATCTCAAACGCATCGAGCGTCTCGGTGCCGCGTAGCGTCGCGCCGTAGCCGACCACGTGTAGGCCCCACTGCCCGCGCGAGGTGCCGAGAGTGACTGGCCGGCTGACGGGGTATACACCCGGAGGTATCAGGAGCGTCCCGCCGGTCAGGGCGGGGTCATCCGAAGCGAACGAGTCGATGGCCGCCTGCAGCGCGGGCGCCCAGTCGCCGTCCACAGCGGCGTCCGCGAAGTCGGTGAGGCAGACTTGACGGGCCGCTTGAGGGCCGGGAGTGATCTCCGCAACGTTCTCCTGGGCGGAACAGGGGAGAGCCAGGGCCGCTGCAATCAGACAGAGCGCAATAATCATTGTTCATCCTCCGATATGGCGATGCCGGCTGTGGCGGTATCTTCGACGACGTGGTGCATCAGCCCTCTGCCGTCTATGGAAGGAGACCGGCGGCGATCGGGCGAACTGACTACCCTGCGAGGATTCCTGACGTTCCGGGTGAGGATTTGGTATGACGCGTGCGCAGAAGATGTTTACCGAGGCCCTGATCATGATCGGCCTGCTCGGTGCCATCTGGATCGCGGTGGAGCGCGTGATGGTGGAGCAGACCAATCGCACCGTTGGCATGGCGGTTGACTGGGGCGAGGTGGAGAAGATGGCGGCCATGGCCGGTGTGGCGCCACGTGACGTGCTTGTGGCCCTGCAGTCCGGGGGGGCAACGCATCTCGCGGTAGCCGAGCAGTCGATGGCCGATCTCATCAATCGTGGGGAGATCAAGCTGTTCAGCCGCGGCGTCGAGGTGGACATAATGGCCGGCGATCCAGGCGCGCTGCAGCAACTGGCGCGCGGCCTGGGGGCCCGCTTCCCCGGCAGCTACCAGCGGTCTGATGTCGCGGATGGTGAGTACTGGCTCACTGCTCCCGGCTATGCGGTGACTATGCTCACTGCCGGGGCGGGCTACCCGCGCCGAGCGATTGAGGCGGCCGAGCAGGTGGGATTGACGATCGTGGCGCGCCCCATCGGCGACGGCGTGCGGACTCCACTGGCGGTACAGCAGGTGCTTCAGCAGGCCGCCGATACCGGCGCGCGAATCATCGTCTTCAGCGGGGAGAACATAGTCGGCTTCCCGGGACTGGTGGAGGAGACCGCGGCGGCAATGCAGTCGAGTGAGCTTACTTTCGGCATGATTGAGCTTGCGCCGCAGAACGGCGAGGCGGAGCTTGCCACGCGGCTCGACCACCGCCTGGTGCGCGTACACAGCATCACGGAGCAGGAGATGAACCTCGCGACCGCCAGTGACGCCGCCGAGCGGTTCGTGCGGGCCGCGCGGGAGCGGGGCGTCCGCCTGCTCTACCTGCGGATGCTGCCCGCGCCCGACAGCGGTCTCCTCGATGGCAATGCGCGCTACCTCGACATGGTCCGGAGTCGGCTGAGGGCTGCGACGCTGCAGACCGGCACTCCTCAACCGGCGGTGCAGTTCGAAACGGCCCCGTGGAAGCTCGCAATCGTGAAGCTCGCCGTGTGCGGCGCGCTGCTGTGGGTCATCCAGGCGCTGTTCGCCCTGGAGCCACGCTACTTCTGGTCGCTGGCAGGTGTCGTGCTGATCGGTGGCGCGCTGGTAATGCTCGCCGCGCCCGGCCCTGCGCGGTTGCTCGCGGCGCTGATGGCGGCAGCGCTCTTCCCGACGATGGCGGTAGGATGGACGGCACGAAGCCTCACAGTCGGAGTCCCCGGCACTCCAACGCTCTGGCGTGGCTTCGGCAGGTTGTTGGCGACCTTCCTCGCTGTGTCGATCGTGACCATCCTTGGCGGCATACTGATCGTCGGCCTGCTGGGTGATTCAGCATTTCTCGTCAAGGTCGCGCAGTTCCGCGGCGTGAAGTTCGCCACCGTCCTGCCGATCGTGGCGGTGGCGCTCATCTGGTTGGGCCGCTCGACCGAGGCCTACCGGGCGCATGTCGCCTCTGCCGCTCCGGACCTTGTTGACTACCGCAGCGGTGAGACGATCGCCGAATGGCCGGCACTGTGGGCGGGGCTGAAAGAGGCCGCGCGCCAGGTCATCGTCTACTGGCATGTCGCGGCGGCGGTGGTGGCTCTCGCGGTGCTCGCGATGATGGTGCTGCGCACCGGCAACGAGGCGAGTGGCGCGGTGCTCCCGATGGAGATGGAGCTTCGCTCCGCGCTCGATCGGCTGCTTGTCGTGCGCCCGCGGACCAAGGAGGTGTTCGTCGGGCACCCGATCCTGCTGCTGGCGATCCTGCTGGCTATGCGACGGGTGCGGCCGGGCATCTGGATCGCCTTCGCCATCGGCACCATCGGTCAGGTGTCGCTGCTGAACTCCTTCTGCCACGTCCACACGCCCCTGCCGCTGACGCTGCTACGCGTCTTCAACGGTCTGTGGATCGGCGCTATCGGCGGCATCATTCTCTGCGCGCTGTGGGACATTTTCGGTGGCGCGCCTGAGGCCGCAGAAGAGTCTCCGCCTCTTGAGGAGGAAGAGGACGAGGAGCAACCATGAGGCTGCTCCTCTCCGGCTACTACGGCTTCGGCAACGCGGGGGATGAGGCGGTTCTGAGCGCAACGCTGACTGAGATCCGCCGCCGCTTACCGGAGGCCGAACCTGTGGTGCTGTCGGCGGACCCGCAGGCCACGCGCCGGCAGCATGAGGTGGCGGCGCTTCCCCGCTGGCCATTCGGCAGCCTACGGGAGGCGGTCCGCTCAGCCGACCTCCTCGTCTCCGGCGGCGGGAGCCTTCTGCAGAACGCCACGAGCAGCCGCTCCTTGATCTACTACCTTCTGACGCTTGAACTAGCGCGGCGAGCGAATGTGCCCTACATGATCCACGGGCAGGGACTCGGGCCATTGAACGGCCTGCTGAGTCGCCGGGCCACCGGGCGCGTGCTGCGTAATGCAAGGGCTATCACCCTGCGGGATGAGGCCTCGATGGCGCTCGCAGCCGACCTCGGCGCACCCGAAGAGCGACTCACGCTGACGGCGGACTCGGCGGTGCTGCTTGAGCCCGTCTCCGATGCCGAGGTGGATGCGATACTGGCCGAGGCAGGATTGATGCCCGATCGGCCCGTGGTGGGGATGGTGGTGCGCGAATGGCGGGGCGCCCGGGAGGCGTTGGGGCCGCTGGCGCGCATCGGCAGGATGGCCGCTCGCGAGTGGGACGCGCAGATCGCTATCATCGCCTTTCAGACGCCGGAGGATC
>JAAYJW010000312.1 GCA_012522765.1 candidate division WS1 bacterium
ATGGAGCAGAAGTGGCATATCGCGTTCTGCAATGTGACGTACACCGAATACGCGGGCGTCAGCTATGCCGACTACTACGGCTCGCCCGCGGTGATGCTGGAGGCACAGCTTGCCGCGAAGGAGTACGCCGAATCGCGTTGGGGCGTGGGCCGCTTCATCAGGCCGTCGGTCGATTCACCCACATGCGTCTTCGCATCGTACCTCGGCATGTCGGTGATCTGGCCGGAGAATTCCGATGAGCTTCCCTATCTCGATTCGAAGTGCCCGCTGATAGCGCAGCCGGACGACGTGGACGCGCTGAAGCCGGGCGATCCGCGCGAAAGCGGCCTGATGGCGAAGCGCTATGAGGCGTGGAAGTACTACCGAGAACGGGGGCACGAGGTCGGCTTCGGTGGCGCGGGCGGCGGCGTGATTACCACCGCCTGCGAGATCACCGACGGCGCGGTGCTCGCATGGCTCGCCGAGGACCCTGATGGCGCGCGGCGGGTGCTGGAGTTTGTGGTGGAGGCTGAGGAGACAGTCGCCCGCTTCGGAGCCTCCGTGGTGGGCGCCGAGTACCGCGGCTTCACTTACAGTGGCGACGACTACTCCGGCCTGATGTCGCCGGGGATGTACCGGGAGTTCGCGGTCCCTTACTACCGGAGGCTATACGCGGACAACCAGAGCCGTTTCATGCATTCTGAGCTGCTGCGAGCCGCGCACCTGCGTATCGCCAGAGAAGAGCTTGGCATCACGGACTTCCACGGCGCGGGCTGTGAATTGCTCACGCTCGAAGAAATGCGCGAGATCATGGGCCACGCGTTCTGGACGCAACTGACCCCCCAGGAGATGCTCGAGCTTACACCGGCGCAGATAGGCGACCGTATCGCGGAGTTCGCCGCCAGCGGGTGCCACCGAGTGCAGCTTTACCCCGGCCGCGGCACTCCCGAGGCCAACATGGAGGCCGCCATCGCCGCCTGCGAACGCGAATGTGCGGGCGGGCCGGTCTGAGCGGCTACTGCGCCTGCTGCCGCAGCAACTGCCTCACGTCCACGAGGCAGTCGAACAGGTCGGCCTGGTGGTAGGCGCACTCGTAGAAACCCTCCGCGCGTATGCTGTGGCCGCAGATGACGCGCTCCTCGCCGAGCGGGAAGTCGTACATGCGGCAGAGGCCCTGCTCGGGGCTGTACAGGCGCTCATGCGCGGAGATGACAAGACGCTCCGCCGCGTCAATATACTTCGGCTCACGGTGCCACGCCAGCGCCCGTGCCATCAGGCCGTAGACCCACGTGTGGTACTTCTGCCCATGGTTCTCCCACGTGTCCCAATCAACCGAGCCATCATCGCGCACCTGGTCGGCGAGAAACTCCGCGGCGCGGTCGAGTGTTCCGCTCACATCGTCAACCAATCCGGTGGGCATCGGGTTCATGTCGAGCAGGTTCTGCAGCACCCACGCGACAGTGGCGGTGTAAGAGATGCTGTTGTCGTTCTCATAATTGGAGTAGGGCAGCATCCCGTTGTCGCGCTGCAGGCGCATGATCGCCTCGATTGCGCGCCCGGCTCCAGCGACGAAATACTGACGCTCCGCTTCATCATCGCTGACTTCAGCGCCAATCAGCAGCGTCTCGGCAGCATGCGCGGAGCCATTGAGGATCAGCTTGTCTTCAGGGTAACCCTCCGTGTGCAGGAAGTTGCCCGGATCTGTCTCGACCGTCATCTGCCAGCGCGCAGCCTGGCGGAGGAAGTGCAGCCATGATGGCTTATCCGGCAGTCCGAGCTGTAGCGCGCTGTACGTGCCGTGCGTGACGAGGCCCAGCGAAATCGAACTGCGCTCGAAGTCGAGGTGGAACTGCGATGGGCGGTCATTGTTGGTGATCTCGAAGAGGCCGCCGTCTTCATGCTGGCGCGTGATGACCCAGTCGAATGCCCGCTCGGCTCTTCGGAGCAGGTTGCGCTCGGGGTAGTCATCATTCAGCTTGACGAACGCGAGGCCGGCGCTGCCAACAGTGCGGTTGTGGTGGCTGCCGCCGGCGCGGTAGTCGAGGAGCGGGATGTGATAGGCCAGTTCGCTCCAGAAGCTCCCGGCATATTCGCCCTCATCCTCCTGGACGCGAACGAGGTAGTTCACGAGCCCGTCAATCATGCTGTCGAGAGCGTTCAGGCCTACGTTTTGTGCGTGGCGCATGGCCCACTCCGATCCGCGCGGAAGCTGTCTACCTGCGGCGGCCATTGTAACCGCTGTATGACGGCCCTGCAATGGGGCATGGAGGTTCGCGTCAGGCGGGGGCGAAATCCTGTTCAGGCCATACTCCCGTGCATGCAAGCGAGAATATGAGCGCGACCACTCGCGTTGAGCTTCATTGCCACTCAATCTACAGCGACGGATCACTTCCGCCCGGCGCGCTGGTAGAGCAACTTGCCGCCGATGGGGTTGCCCACGCCTCACTCACCGACCACGACACGCTTGAGGGCCTCCAGGCCTTCCGCAACGCCGCATCGCGCAACGGTATCGGCTTCATCACCGGCGTCGAGATCACGACGCTATGCAACGGGCAGGAGGCGCATCTGCTCGCCTACGGCTTCGATCCCGAGCACCGCCAGCTTCTCAGGCTGCTCGATGCAGTGCGGGTCTCAAAGCCACCTACCTCGGAGAATCTGGCGGGGGCGATCAGGCACAGAAGCTCAATGCCGCCGGATGACGGGGAGACACCTCGAAACGGCCGGGTGCAGATCGAGGAGGCCATCGAGACGGTTCACGCCGCGGGCGGGCGTACCTTCCTGGCACACCCATTCACGCTCGAATCCGATCCCGATCGCCTCGATCCCCTGCTGGGCGAGTTGAAGTCGCAGGGCCTCGACGGGGTGGAAGCGATCTACGGTCGCTACAGCGAGAGTGAACAGCAGCAACTGCGTAGCCTCGCCCAACAGCATGATCTGCTCGTCTCGGGGGGGAGCGATGTCCATGATCGGGGCGGCGCCGGGCGCTCCCCGCTTGGCGTGGACATGCCCACTGAGCTATGGAAGCGCTTCCGCGATGCGACCGGTCGCGGCAGGCGTTCTCTCGACGAGGCCTCTCACGACCAGCCGCGCCACCGGATGAAGCGGCGCCACTTCCTTCTTCACGTGCTCGTCCCGACCGTGCTGGCTATGAGCCTCTTTGTCGGAGCCATCTTCGCGGTGTTTCTTCCCGCATTCGAGCGGTCACTGCTCGACCGCAAGCGGGAGACGATCAGGGAACTGACGCAGTCGGCATGGAGCATTCTCGCCGCGTATGAGCGTGACGTTCAGTCAGGGCTGCTGAACCCGGTCGAGGCGCGGGAGATGGCGGCGAGGCGTATCGAGGACCTGCGTTACGGCTCGGAGGGGAAGGACTACTTCTGGATCCAGGACCTGCAGCCTCGCATCATCATGCACCCGTACCGCCCCGAACTCAATGGCACCGACGTATCCGACTACGTCGATCAGCGAGGCGTGCGTATCTTCGTGAAGTTCGCTGAAGTAGCCCGCGAGAGTGGCGGCGGATACGTGAACTACGTCTGGCAGTGGAAGGATGACCCGCGGCGCTTTGCGCCCAAAGAGTCATACGTGAAGATCTTCGAACCGTGGGGATGGGTCATCGGAACCGGCCTCTACACGGAGGACGTGCAGGCGGAGATTGAGAGCCTCGAGACGAACCTGCTGCGAACTTCAGTCGGGATCGCCGTGCTGGTGGCGCTGCTTCTGCTCTACGTATTGCGCCAGAGTCTGCGGGTGGAGCGCGCGCGTTCGCAGGCGGAGGAGGGGCTGCGCGAGTCCACCGCCCGCTACCGCTCGCTGGTGGAGGCCACCAGCGAGGGCACACTCCTCGTGCAGGACGGCCGCTGTCGCTACGGCAACGCGATCCTGCTCGAGGCGGCGGACTGCAGGCAGGAGGAGCTGCAGTTGCTTGACCTCGACGACCTGCTGCCCCGGCGCGCTGAGAACGCAGAGGTATGGGCGGAGATCGAGCGGGTTGAGGCAGGGGAGCCGGCCTCAGGCGGTATTGAGGGTGTGCTGCGGCGCAGTGACGACACGCTCGTTGAGTGCATCTTCGCCATCAGCGCCATGTCGCTGGCGGGAATACGGGGGCTGATTCTGCTGGTGACCCCTCTCGGTCGAGCGGCCGGAAGAAGCGGCGCCGCTGAGGCGTCATCCGGTATCGCTCACCAGGCGCTGGGGGAGATAGCTGAGGCCGCTCCAATTGGCCTGCTTCGAGCGCGACCTACATCGCAGGGCACCGTGTTGCGCTACAACCGGGCGGCCGAACCGCTCCTCGCGGCGGTGCAGGAAGCCGCTCCGGGTGGAGTTATGACGCTCCCACCGCTGTTCCCCGATCAGGCGGCGTGGGAGGAGTTTCTGCAGGAGACGCGGCGCGATGGCAAGGCCGAGCGCACTCTCCGCCTGCCCATCGGCGACCCGCGAAGCCTGAGCGTACGCATCGAAGCCGTGGTCACTCGCGACGAACGTGACGAACCGCGCTACCTCGACTGCTCGATTGAGGATGTGACCGCCACCGCGAGGCAACAGGCGCGACGTGAGGCGCTGATTGAGCGCCTGCAGGCTTCGATGCTCTTTTTGCACGAACCGGTGGCTCACCTGGCATCCGAGCCCGTTCTCGCCGATCCCGACGAACCCGTGCGGGAGGTAGTGAGCCGCATCACCGCTGCGGAGGCCAGTGCGGCCGTGGTGACTTCGCCTTCTGGAGAGCCAATCGGCATCTTTACCGATCAGGATCTGCGTGAGAGGATCGTCGCTGCAGGCACTGATCTGCAGACCCCGATCGGGCGCGTTATGACCGCGCCTGTCAAGTCCATCCCCGAGAACGCGGAGATCTATGAGGCGCTGGCGGCGATGGAGCGAGACTCCATCCAGCACCTTGCGCTCGAGGATCGCAGTGGGCGTGTCAGCGGCGTGGTGCACCACAGCGAACTGCTGCAGTTCCCCAACTACGGCCCGATCGTGCTGGCGCGCGACATTGACCGCTCCGACACGGTTGAGCGTGTGGTATCCGCCGCACTACGCGCGCCAACGCTTGCGGCATCATTGATTGAAAGTGGCGCCCAGCCGGCCCAGGTCACAAGCATGCTCACGTCAGTCTGCGACGCCGCCACCGTCCGCTTCATCGAACTGGCCCGGCGCGAACTCGGACCGCCACCGCGACCGTTCGTCTTCCTCGCGCTGGGAAGCCACGGCCGTGAGGAGATGGTCCTGACCAGCGATCAGGATAACGCCCTCGTCTACGCCGATGGTGCGGGTGACGATGCGGCGGTGCAGGAGTACTTCCTCGACCTGGGGAGACGCGTCTGCGGCTGGCTGGATGACGCCGGCTACCCCTACTGCCGCGGCGAGATCATGGCGCAGAACCCGAAGTGGTGCCGGCCGCTGTCGGTGTGGAAACGGTACTTCGAGGAGTGGATACGGGCCGCAGAGCCGAACGACCTGCTGGAGTTCGTGGCATTCTTCGACTTCAGGCCCGTCTCTCGCGAGCAGGACGACAGCGCCGGTAGAGCGCTGGCCGATGAACTGCGCGAACACGTCTTCACTGATGCGGCCGGGCACCCGGCGTTCTTCAGCCATCTCGCGCAGCAGGCACTGCAGTTCAAGCCGCCGGTGCGCCTGTTCGGACGCATAATCGCCGGAGGTACGGCAGGCGAGGACGCGCGGATGGTCAACCTCAAAGACGCGCAGGCCCCACTCACTGCATTCGCGCGTCTCTATGCACTGCGCGAGCGAATCGAGCAGACGAATACCCTCGACCGGCTTGAGGCGCTCGCAGGCTCCGCGGTGCTTTCCGATACCAGTGCCGAGCAGACGATCTCGGCGCAGGAGAGTTTCACCCGCCTGAGGCTCCAGCAGCAGGCTGTCGCGCTCTCTGCGGGGCGCGAAGCCGACAACCTCGTGGCCTATCACAGGCTCGGGCCGGTAGACCAGGCCATGCTCAATCAGTCATTTGCCCAGGTCGCCGCGGTGCAGAAGCGTGTCAGCTACGACTTCCTCGGCGGCACCTGAGCGCCGCTAAATGTAGCCCAGGTCCCGCAGTCGCTGCTCGAGCAGCGCTCCACCAGGCTCTTCGTCCGCCGCCGGATGCCGGCTGCCTCGCATCCCGTCTCTCCACTGCTCCAGTCTCGCATCAAGCTCCGTGACGACGGCCGCGTTATCTGCGCTGGCATCGCGCGTCTCGCCGGGATTACGCTGCAGATCGTACAGGCGTCTGCTGCCGTCTGAGCCACGTATGTACTTCCATCGTCTCGTGCGCACACCCAGCAGATCGCGCCGCAGCGGGGCGAAGTCGTAGCTCGGGTTGCGCCGACGCAGGTTGGCGAGCTGCCCGTCCCCCCACGCCGTCCATTCGATGAACGCATGCTCGTGCCCGGCGGCCCAGGTGCGCGGCGAGAGCAGGTCCAGCGGCTGATGCGACGGCTCATAGCCCACGGGCGGTATCTGCAGGAAGCCGCAGAGCGTCGCGAGCAGGTCTGTGTGTTGGAACTGGCCGGTGATCTGCGCGCCGGGCGGCATACTCGGTGCCATCACTGCGCACGGTACGCGCACCAGCTCCTCGTGCAGCGAAGCTTGATGGTCGGCGAGTTGGTGCTCGCCGAGGTGCTCCCCATGATCGGCGGTGACCACGATGAGGCTGTCATCGAGGAGGCCCGCCTGCTGATATGCCGCGATCAGGCCCTCGGTGATGCGTACGTCGTAGTCGAGACACTGCAGATAGCGCTTGCGCGCGTCGCTCCAACCGTCGGAAGTGGCGTGCGCGGCGAATTCCCACGCCTGCGCCTGGCGGGATGTGTAGTATCGCAGATGGCCCAGCGCATAGCGCAGGCGCTCGCGTGGCGCCAAGCCCGTTGGCGGCGGCAGGTAGGGGTGGTGTGCCTCCTGCAGATGGACGACGAGCAGATCGGGCAGGCCATCAGAGGCGGCCATCTGCTGTACGCGGCGCAGGATCGCGCGCCCACCGTAGTCGAGGATGCCCAGCAGGCGCCCGAGGCCGACCTCTTTGCGGCGGCGGCGATGGGGCAGTTCGATCTGATCGGCGCGCAGGGGGATCATTGGCGGCGCATAGATGCGGTTCGCCGATAGCAGCAGAAAGCTCCTGCCGGCGTCATCGCACATCGCGGCGATTGTCGGGGCGCTGCAACGGGCCTGCATGAGGGGCCAGCCGAGTCCGTGCTCCGCCGGATGCAGGCCCGTCAGCACCGAGCCCATGACCGGTACGGTCCAGCACGAGGGGGAAATCATGTTGACCCGGGCGGCTGATGCAAGCTCCGGGCTCAAAGACCGATCGAACGCCGCGTGGGTATCCTCCCGCCGTGCGGCATCAATGATGACGAGAAGAGCCTTCCTGCGGCTCATCGCGGGGGGACTCGCGAATCAGCACAGTCAGCCGTCATGTGATTCCCTCCCGCGGCTGATATTGACGCTCCGGCGCCGCAGTTCCTCATCAGGCGACCGGGACCTCCTTCGGCTCTGCCGGAGGTATCGCGTGAGTGGCGTGGAAGTCCACGCCGTTGAGCCGCGTAGACGCGCAGAAGTAATCACTCCGCCCGGGAGGTACCGAGATGCCTGAGTCACCCTACAACACCGAAGACCTGCCGCAGATCAGGGCCGGTGTGGCCCGATCTGTCATCACACCCGAGGGCGATGTCCGTCTCGCCGGCTATTATCACGAGCGCATCGGCGGCCGCGTGCGCGATGACCTGCACTGCCGCGCGCTTGTGCTCGAGCACGACGACTGCCGCATCTGCATCGTAACGCTCGACCTGATCTTCGTCGCCCGCACCTGGGGCGATCAGGCGCGCGCGCTGATCACCGAGCGCACCGGCATCCCCGCCGATCGCATCCTGATCTCAGCGACGCACACTCACACCGGCCCCTCGGTCAGCTCAAGCTACCGCTGGTCGGCGCCGGAGGAGTGGGTGGCGTCACTGCCGGAGAAGATCGCCGACACCGCTGAAGCCGCCGCGGGTGATATGTTCGATGCGCTGCTCTTCCTCGGCGCGCAGGAGGAGTGTCTACTCGCCAGCAATCGCCTCGGGCGCACCCGGGACGCCGACGAAGTCTTCTCATCGCAGGGCGTCATCGGACATGCCGGCCCCGTGGATCCTGAGCTTGTCGCGATAGGCGTGCGTGAACCCGACGGTACGGTGCGCGCGGTGATGGTCAACTACGGCATGCATGTTGACGTCATCGGCGGCGGGACGGCCGACTTCGTCTCCGCCGACTGGCCGGGCATCATGGAAGAGGCCGTCGCGGGCATATACGGCGAGCAGGCGATCACGGTCTTCGTCAACGGGCCATGCGGTGACATCAACCATCGCCTGTGGCGGGAGACGCGGCAGCCGGGCGAGGGCGAGGCGAAGGCGATACAGATGGGGCGCACCTACGCTGGGCTGGCAGTGGCCGCGGTAGAGGTTGCCGAGCCGATGGAGGAGACCGGCTGCGGGTCGAAGTTCGAGGACCTGCAGATCCCCTACTACACCCGCGATGAGGCCATCATGGCCGAGATCGAGACGATGAAGCAGCGTGATGACCTGGAGTACTTCGAAGAGGCCATCATCAAGTCATACGAGCGCTGGGACAAGGACGGGCAGATCGCGCAGGTTCCGGTGCAGGTGATGCGCTTTGGCGAGCTGATGATCGTCGGCCTGCCCGGTGAGATCTTCACAAAGTGGGGGATGGAGATCAAGCACTGGTCGCCGACTCCATGGACGATCGTGGTGGAGCTTGCCAACGACGCTCTCGGCTACATCCCCACCACCGATCAGGCGAGCCGCGGCGGCTACGGCGCGAAGCCGATCCTCTCGCGCCGCCTGATCGCCGATGCAGGGCGGCAGATCACTGACTGGGTGCAGACGGCGATGTGGGAGGTCTGGGAGGGAGAGGATCGCCCGACCGAGCGTCCGCGCCTCGGCGAGGGCGGCAGCGCGGTGCCCCGGAGATGATCGTCTGGGTCTGAGTGGACCCTCCGCGGGTTCGATTGATAGCCCCGTACCACCGCGGGCGCGGAGAGTCAGATGGCGTTCATAATGGAAGGGAGTCGTGAAGATGGAAAAGCTTCGAGTCGGTATTTTGGGCCTGCGCCGAGGGATGTCGCACCTGCGCAACTTCATGCGCGTTGATGAAGCGGAAGTCATCGGCTGTGCGGATCGGATAGAGAGCATGCGGGAGCGGGCGCGCGAGGTCGCTCCGGACGTGCCGATGGTCGCGGAGTTCGAGGAACTGCTGGAGATGGAGCCGGACGCCATCGCTGTCGCCACTAACGGCCGCATGCAGGCGCAGCACACGATCCAGGCGCTGCAGGCGGGCTGCCACGTGCTCTCCGAGGTGCCGGGCGCATTCACCGCCGAGGAGTGCCATCACATCGTCGCCACGGTCCAGTTGACGGGGAAGCAATACATGCTGGCGGAGAACTCGTCATTCCTCGACTTCCTGCGCTACTGGCGCAAATGGGTCATGGAGAAGAGCATGGGCGAAATATCGATGGCCGAGGGGGAATACCTCCACTACCTGCCGAACACACTCATAACGGTGGACGGCGAGCGCTACACTCCCGCCCAGTGTGTGGAGGACGGCATCAGCGGCGCGTTTCCGTGCTGGCGGGCCGATCAGCCGCCGATTCAGTACCTGACGCACGACCTGGGGCCGCTGCTCGAGGTGCTCGATGACCACGTGGTGTCGGTCTCCTGCCGCGAGGCCCCGTGGTGGCAGGACCAGGCGCCGCTGAGGTCCGACGGGCAGATAGCGCTCTTCCAGACGGCCGCGGGGCGCCTGATCAAGATCACAGTCACGCTCAACACGATGCGGCCGGCATCGCACAACTATCGGCTCTTTGGCACCCGCGGCAGCGCCGAGTGGTACTCTCACGAGGGCTTCTGCCGGGTCTGCGACCGAGACCGCGAGGAGCGCGAGGGCTGGGAGTGTGTGCCGATAGGCACGGCCGCGCCTGACGACGACAAGAGCGTCGGCCACGGAGGCACCGACATCAAGACCGCCTACTACTTCACGAAGGCGATACTTGGGGACCGTCCGGTGCCGATAGATGTCTACCGGATGTGCGACTATACGCTGCCGGGCATCCTGGCGGCGCGCTCGGCCGAACTCGGTGGACAGCCGATTACCGTGCCTGACGTTCGCACCGGCCCGCGCGGCCTGACCGACTTTTGGAATCACGTTCCGGTGCCCGAGAGCGAACCGGATCGGTGGGACTACAAGTCACCCAGCGAAATGAAGTACTGATTCGCTCGACACAGCAGGTAGGTGGTGGTGGGAGCCCGCCCTCTGAGCGGGCTCCCCGGAGGAGGATGAAGATGCTTGCATGCCCGTTCAAACGCGCGAAGACCAACCCGCTCATCACTCCGGACGATCTACCCTTTGAGAACAACGGAGTGTTCAACCCGGCCGTGGCCGACCTCGGCGATGAGATGGTCCTGCTGCTGCGGATTGAGCGGCGGGAGGGCATTTCGGAACTGCGCATCGCACGAAGCCCCAACGGGGTGGACAACTGGGAGTTTGCCGATGAGCCGCTGCTCAGTCCGGACCTGCCGGACTACCCCTTTGAGGAATGGGGCTGCGAGGATCCGCGGATAACCAGGCTGGAAAACGGGCAGTGGGCAGTGGCGTACACAGCCTACGGGCGCTACGGAGCCACAGTGGCCGTAGCCATCATTGATGACAGCTTCGAATCAGTTGAGCGCCTCGGCTCAGTCACCATGCCGCCGAATAAGAACGCGGCCCTGTATCCGGTCAAGTTCGATGGTCGCTGGGTGATGCTCAACAGGCCGGAGACCGGTGGCAGGCCACAGATATGGTACGCCTACAGCCACGAGGACAATCTCGCCGAGTGGACACTGCCGGGCCTGCTGATCCCAACGCATCTGGGCCCGTGGTGGGACTCCACCCGCATTGGCGCCGGCGCTCCGCCCATCCTCACCGAAGATGGCTGGTTGCTGATCTACCATGGCGCAAAGGCGGCTGCAGGCGTTCTCACGTACAGGCTGGGGCTGGCGCTGGTTGATCGCGATGATCCACGGAAGGTGCTCGCTCGGGCTTCAGACTGGGTCTTCGCCCCCGTTGCTCCCTACGAGACCGACGGCGTGGCCGGGAATGTGGTCTTCACCTGCGGCGCGGCGGTGCGAGATGACGAGGTCTGGATGTACTACGGAGCGTCGGATATGTACGTGGCGCTTGCCCGGGCGGACATTAAAGACCTGCTGGAGTTCGTCTGGAAGTACAACTACCTCGAGGAAGCCGGGCGCGACAAGGGAATGCGCGATTGACTACGCGCCATTTGCGATGACGGAGCTTGATTCTTCAATCATGTCTCTGACGGCGCCGCCGAGGTTCTGCCATGCCGCGAGGCTGGCGATGATGACGAGCGCGAGCAATAGGGCGTACTCGACCGTCGCCACGCCCGTTTCGTCGCTCAGAAGCTGATGTAGAGATCTCATCCAATGACCTCCGCCGTGCAAAGAATAGCGCCAGAATGTTTCTTCTGCTGCGCTAATGGGAATTCTACAACAAGTGGAACCTCGAGTCAACCGAGGGGAACAAGAGCTTTGTTGATAATTTGCCACCTGCTCGCGCATGGATCTGGAGCAAAACGTGTGCGACGAAGCAGTTGCGCTGTCTCGCAGTTGCAGTTAGAATGGGCTCTCTGCGAGTTCGGATGCTGATGGAACTTCCCGGCTGCTGCCTCAGTCTAATGCTCGGGAGCGATTCCAGCAAATGGAGTGAAGCCATGAGTCTACGGAGTGCAGCCAGTGTAGCGATAGTCGCCCTCATCTCGGCCGCCATCCTCGCCGGTTGCGGCGGAGGCGGCGGTGGCGGGGATGATACACCGCCGACGGGCAACCGGGCGCCGGTGATCAGTTCACTCACCGCCGACCAGCAGAGTCTCTGGCCCACCGCAAACGCCCAGCTCACAGTCTCCGCCAGCGACGCTGACAACGACACTCTCACCTATACATGGTCCGCCACCGGTGGCACTCTCAGCGGCACAGGCAACACGCGCACCTGGAACGCGCCGCTCGAAGACGGTACCTACACCGTCAGCGTCACGGTCAGTGACGGCCGCGGGGGACAGGATCAGGACAGCATAGTGCTGACCGTCCTCGACATCGGCCCGCCCCCGCCACCACCGTTCTAGCTCTCCTGTTAACTGAAGCCGGCCGGGCTCAGCGCGCGTTGAGCCCGGCCGTTCGCACATCATCCCCGGCCTCTACTCGTCAGCCGGCTTGTCCTCTTTGGTGGCGCTGAACTCGTCCGCCGGCGGGCATTTGCCTCCGGACGCGAACGGGCAGCCAGCCGCACTGACGCAGGAGCCGCAACCTCCCGTCCGTTTCCCGGCGACGGCACGCCAGATCAACCATCCCGCCGCGGCCGCGACAATGACCCCCACGACGATCGTCTCAAGCATCATTCACCGCTCCGGTTCGCCACATCGCAACGCTCCTACACCAGCGGCTTTTTGCCGCGCGGGTGTTCGATGTTGAGGTAGAACGCCGCCACCACGCCGGGCAGCCAGCCCACGAGCGACAGCGCCGTCACGATCAGCACTGTGCCACAACCGTAGTCAAGCACCGCCAGCGGCGGGAAGATCAGGGCGAGCACGGCTCGTCCAAAGCTCATCTGCCATCTCTCCTCTGGGCCCCGCGTGTGCAGAGGCCCCGCTCAGTAAGTCACCACAGATGCCCTTCACCATCAGCGCGCCTGACTCCTGTCGCTACCGGCGCGCCATGCCCGCAACCGATAGCGTCGCCGGCGCATCCGTGCCGCGCAGTGTCACTGACGCGATCGCATCATCCGGCCGCGGGTTGCGCCACTGCATCGCGTAGAGGTGCAGGCCCTCGGCCTCGCAGGTCATCGGATGCACGCCGATCGAGTTGTAGACGATCGGCGCATTGCACCAGCCATCCTCCGGATCGCGCAACTCCATCGAGTAACGCACCGGAATCGTCTCCGTCGCACCCGACGCGTATGTCACCACATACTCGCCGATTGGGACGCCATCCCAGTGTTCGCTAACCTTCAGCGCCTCGACCAGCGCCTCCCGGTCGAGCAGGCGCGTGGCATGCAGGAAGTAGAGCGCTTCGGCCTGCTCACCGACTGCCAGTGTGGCCTCCTCGCCGCCTGCGAGGCTGATGGCGCCATTGACGTCGAAGGCGAGATGACCGTAGTTCACGGGGCCATCTGGTAAACCATCAACGGGCGTAGCGGCGGGGAGCGCTATCTGCGTCAACTCTCCCGCCGCAACCGGGCTGCTGCCGACCCGCCACTGAACCAGCGGGCGCTCGGCAAAGAACTCGGCGGTCAGCGGCGGCATCATGTCAAACATGTCGGTCCAGTGGTTCCATGAGTATTCAGCGGCCTCAAGGAATGAGCCGTAGGCGTTACCTTCAAGGTTATCGGAAGTGCCCTCAACCAGCCACGGGACCTTATACCAGCAGCCGAACATGTTGCCAACTACCAGTTGCTGCTCGGCCAGCGTCGCCCCGCGCGAGTTCGACTTGACGATTCGCTCGAAGCCCTGGTCGAGCAGCCACTTGTGCGAGTCGGGCATTACCCGCGTGGACCAGTTCGTGATGATGATATCCTTCGGCAGCCGATCAACCGTCTCCGCGAGGTTGTACGGCGGGCCGCCGTTATGGCCGGGGAGGATCATGTCCCCCCACATCATCGGCTCCATGCCCTGCTCGGCGATGAAGTCGCGCAACATCGTCACCCAGTCCACAAAGATGTCCTGCTTGCTCAGGCCAGCGCAGCGTGGGCAGCGCTGCTCCTCCGGAACGCTCTCGGTGTGCCAGCGGATCTCGTCCAGCCCGAGGTGGAAGTAGCGCGGTTGCACGAGATCAATGATCTCCTGGTAGATCTCCTTCACGATCCGCTCCGCATCGGGATGGGACGTGCAGATCTCATGCACGTCGCCATCTTCGGCAAGGCCAAGGTCGCGGTAGGGGATGCAGAGCCAGTTCATGTGCCCCAGCGAGTTCATCAGCGGCACCGGCTCAACGCCCCATGAGCGGAGAGTGTCGAAGACGCGCTTTACTTCCTCCTTCGGCCATGCCGCGGGGCCGGAGACCTGCGGGTGCGTGTCGTACTGCATCGCCTGGTGGATGGTGATGACCGCCACGTTCATCTTCGTGTGCAGCATGGTCCTGCGGAGGAAGTCGATGAACAGGTCGGGATCGGCGGGCGCGTCATTGGGGTGACCCCAGCGGCCGCTTGGGAGCGCGAGCGATACCGCGCGGATCGGCAGATTCGGCCAGTCGATCACGTGCATCTCGGGGATCGCGCGCTCGCCGGTGAGGGCGAAGTGACTCTCTGCGGTCTGGATGATTGTCAGCGCACCGTTCCGCAGCCCCTCGGCGTCATTCGCGCGGATAGTGGCGCCGTCGGTACCCACGTCCAGCAGATAGCCGCCAGCGGGGAGGTCGTTCAGGCGCGCGAGGGCATCTGCGGGGGCGTCAGCACCGGCACCCAGTCTCACATGCAGCGGTCCGCCATCGCCCGGAACTGCGAAGCTGACGTTCGCCCCGGTAAGACCAAGCTCTTGCGGAAGAAGGTTCGTCGCCAGTTCTGCCTCCTCACCGGCGCCTTCGATGTCCAGCGTATTAGGCAACGCGAAAGCGCCCTCGCCCAGTTCGATCTCCTTCGGCGCTGGCAGCAGCGACAGGCGCGTCGGGTCCGGGAGGGGGCGGTTGGCAACAGCGTCGAAGGTCCAGGTGGCTGATGCCTCGTCCTGCCCGCGCGCAACAGTCAAGCTCAGTGTAGCCGCGCCGCTCTCCACCGCGGCAGGACAAAGGAGCAGCGCGTCGCCTTCGGCAGCAGCGCCTGCAAACTGCTCATTGCTCTCGAACGCACCTCCAGGCAGCGTGAACTGCGCCCTCGCGCTCGCAGGCCCCGGCAGCAGCGGCGACGGATCAAAGCGCAGGCCGTAGCGCCCGTCGCCGAACTGCAGTAGCTCCGGCTCAACCGGCACTTCGCCCTCGCGCTTCGTCAGTGGCACCGGGCGCTGGTCAGCCTCTACGGCGATCTGATCCACCGAGTATTCATGATCGCCTGAGTGGCCGATGTAAAGCCGGACGATGCGGCTCGCGTCCATGCGGAGGCCCTCGCGATTCCAGAACGCGGCGGTGGGGATAGCGAAGCGTCGCCACTCAGTGCTGTCCATCGGCAGGTTGTAGGAGAAGCTCTCGGTGATCTCCTCGCCCTCGCCACAGTTCACCCGCAGAGAGGCGCGCGTCGGTGTCCCATCACCGCGGAACCAGAGGCTGATGACGCCCCACGTGTAGTCGCGCCACTCGCCGCCGGCCGGCACCCACGGGCCGATCGAGTTGCCACCACGCTCGACGCCTGCCACGAGCGAGTGCAGCGCACCGGATCCGAACTTCGGGTCATCGGCGAGACTGAGCGTAACGGTGCCGCCTCCGCCCCAGACGTTGACGGTCCAGTCGTCTATGCCGTCCTCAAAATCGAACAGCACATGCTGGAGCGGTCGCTGTGCGCACACCGTCGCGGTGAGCGTGAGCAGAAGGATGAGGATCGCGGTTATTCGCATCAATTAGCCTCCAGTTGCAGAAACGGGCAGGAATGTTGGCGCAGGCTGCGAACCTTGCGCCACTTCGTCATGGTCGCGTAATGCACCTTGGAGTGAGGGAGGATCATCATGGAGGACTTTCGCGCCGCGGCAGTGCAGATGAATGCGCCGCTGGGCGAAGTTGAGGGGAACCTTGACCGGATCGAGGGGTGGACGCAGCGGGCGGCGTCGGAGGGCGCGCGGCTCATCTGCTTCCCGGAACTTGCGGTATCGGGCCACTGGTGCGACGGCGAGATCTGGGACGTCGCCGAGGAAGTACCTGGCGGGCTGAGCTGCACGAGGCTCGAGCGGCTCGCGGAGGAACTAACTTGCTTCCTCTCGGTGGGCATAGCCGAGCTTGACGCGGGGCTCGTCTACAACACGCAGATGATCATCGGCCCGCGCGGGCTGATCGGAAAGCAGCGGAAGCTGCACATGTCCGCGGATGAGTACTTCCACTTTCGCACCGGCGGAAGCATCAACGTGATTGACGTGGGCTTCTGCCGCCTCGGCATCGGCATCTGCTACGATACAGTCTTCCCGGAGACCGCGCGCATAGCGGCGCTCAAGGGCGCCGAGGTGTATCTGGCGCCACATGCCGCCCGCTGCGGCCAGTGGACTGACGATGCCGACAGACAGCGGGAGAAGGTTGCGACGGTGAAGGATCACGCACGAATGACCTTCCGTTCGCGGGCCTGCGACAACGGCATGTTCGTCATATATTGCAACCAAGCCGGTCCCGCAGGGCCTGAAACCAACCACTGCGGCGGCATACTCTTCGTTGATCCCTCCGGGGTTGTTCTGGCCGAGTCGGAGACTGATGTGATCGAGGACGACATGGTGATCTGCGACCTTGCCGCCGAACTCTACAATGCCCGGCGACGGGCGCGCTGCTTCAATCTCCAGACGCGCCGGCCGGAGATCTACGGCGAGATCTGCCGGATGAACGACTGAGGCGGGTCGGGCTCTTCGACTATGCCGAATGACGTCGCCTGCCGTTGGAGAGGCGGCCTCCGCGCCGACCTGTGCCATTGTACGCGCCGTTAACCGCGCCGACAGTCACTCCCCCAACCCCGGCAGGTAGCTCAGGTGCGTGCGGTCGTAGAACCAGAACGTGTTGGTGTACGGAGCCTCTGAGTTACGGAGCCGGTTGGCCTCAGCCTGGAGCTTCTCATCGGTCGTGTTCCAGAGTGTAAGCTGCGTGCGCTGAGTGGCCTGGGTGAGAGGGCGAACATGCGCCCAGTTGCGTACATCGAGCACGATATCGGGCTGGCGGTCCGCCACGCCCTTGTAGTAGAAGATGTAGGGCGTGCGCCACTGCTCGCCCAGTTCCATCGAGACCGGGTTGGCCGCCTGCCATACCGCCTCGATGGAGAGCGCGTGCGTGTTCAGGTGATCGCGGTGCATGTCGTGGGGACCGTGCGTGAAGACAACATCCGGCCTCACCTGCCGCACCACGCGGATGAACTCCTTGAAGGTGGCTTTGTCATTCGTCAGCCCCATGTCATCCGCGCCGATGCAGATACGCTCCCTGGTGCCGATGATCGCGTCAGCGTCCGCCTGCTCCTGTGCGCGCAGGGATACGATCTCGTCCTTCCACTCCTGCTTCGGGTAGCCCTCGGAGCCGTTGGTGCTTATGCAGATGTATACCTCCACGCCGCGCTCCGCCAGCATGGCCATGGTCGGGGCCATCGTCAGTTCGTCATCTGGATGCGCTCCAAAGACCAGTATCCGGCTGTAGTCCATCGTTTGCTCTCCCGCCCTTTTTTTGATCCCATAGTCGCCTCCGGTCTTCGCTGTCGGCATCACGTGCACCTCTGCAACTCACGCATGCGGATTTTTTACATCAATTATCTGATCAATGAGGTGCGGAAACAGCGGTCTTGTGATATGATGTTAGTGTTGCCTCAGCGATGCCGTCGTAACCTGGTCGTGATTCCCTGAGTAGTTGCACTTAATCAGCAAATCAGTTGGATAGAGGATGCCGAGACTGGTAACCGATCCGGGGGTGGGGAGGTTTGCCAGACTATTGCTGGGGGGGGCCACAGGAGGGTACGGGGTGGTCAACGCTCTCACCATTGACGTAGAGGAGTACTTCTGCTACGCCTACCCGGGCGACGAGTTTCCGTGCCAGAGGTGGGGCGAACTTGAGAGCCGAGTTGTTCCACAGACCCTCGAGACGCTTCGAATCCTGGAGACCCACGGTATCCGTGCCACCTTCTTCATTCTGGGCTGGGTGGCCCAGAGAGAGCCATACCTCGTGCGCGAGATACTTGATCGCGGCCATGAGATCGGCAGCCACGGCTACAATCATCGTCTTGTCTTCACACAGAGCCCGCAGGACTTTCGCAGCGATCTGCAGCGTTCGGTAGATATCCTTGCAGACATAACCGGCGAGATGCCGGTTGGTTATCGCGCGCCATCGTTCTCCATCAACGGGACCTGCCTCTGGGCCCTCGATGTGGTGGCGGAGATGGGCTTCAGCTATGACTCCTCGATATATCCGCTGAACATCCGCCACTACGGCGTCCCCGGTATGCCGGCGGTCCCTCATGAGCTTGAATCGGGACTGTGGGAGTTCCCTGCGACCACCGTTCAGGTCGGCCCGGCCCGCATGCCCTTCGGCGGCGGGGGCTACCTGCGGCTCTATCCGTTCCTCGTCACTCGCTGGGCCACGCACCGCGCCAACGCGGACGGTCACCCGGCCATGGTCTACCTGCATCCGTGGGAGCTTGATCCGGACCCACCGATGAGGCCGCGCAGTCGCCTGCATCGTTTCCAGCACACGGTGAACCTGTCGAAGACACGATCGAGGCTGCTCCACCTGTGCGCGGAGTTCGACTTCGCCCCGATGGGGCAGGTGCTCGGGCAGTTCCAGGCCGCTCGCGCGGTGCCGTTGGGCTTCGCCGCGGCCATGTAGCAGTTCCCCTCGTCGCAGATCAAAAGACGTAGACGGGTGTGCCCACCGCGACCATGCCGAAGAGCACCTTCGCGTCGGCGTTGTGCTGTCGCACGCATCCATGCGAGGCAGGCCTGCCGAGGTATCGGTAGTAGGGGGCGCTGGTGGCATGGATGCCGTGGCTGCCGGATGCGGTTATCTGCAGCCAGTAGGGCATCGCGCAGTTATAGCGCCTGCTCCAGGCGCTGGTCTGCTTGCCGAAGACTTTCCCCATCGCGCCGCGCCTGCGATCGTAGCTGCCGGGGCGCATCGTGGGCGTCGTATAGCCCGGGGCGGCGGTTGATACCACGTGCATCCTGCGGACACGGCCGCCCTCGTAGTAGTAGAGCCTCTGCCGCTTCTTGATGATCCCGATTGCGTGTGCGGGTAGATCAGCCAGCTCCGCGGGGCGGAAGCGCACTCCGATCTCGTGGTCGGCAATCTGCTCCCCGTCACGAGTGTATCCCGCGATCCGCAGCCGGAACGCATCCGTATCCATCCACGGCACCGTCCATGGCGCCTCGGTGAAGTTCGGGATCATCTGGTTGTAGAGGATGTGGCCGTAGCTGCCTCGCGACTTGCCGGCCAGCGGGCATAGATCGTAGGAGTAGTAGAGGCGGACCTGCTCGATCGGGCCGGACGATTCCCACCGGATCGTGATCTTTCGGCCTTCGCGAACCTCCGAATCGGGCGCGGGTTCGATGATGTTGAGGAACGCTTCTTCGACCGGCGCGACCGCGCTGGGATTGAGGACGTTCAGCCCGACGTCCGGTGGCTCTGGCTGCAGTGGCGCGGATGGCGCGTCGGGCACGAGTTCGGCGGCGACGGCGCTGCAGGTCATCACTGTGACGGCTAGCACGATCAGTAGTCTGAAGCTCACCGTGGCCACCAGCCCGGATGTGGTCGCGATCTGTGCGATCGCTCCCGGATTTTCCTGCGATTCTGCTGTTCTACTGTCTCCCGCTGTAAAGTCGTTCGACGTGGTGAGGATTTCTCCTTCATGAAGGGGGCCGCCAGGCGACGGCCCCCTTCATCTTTCAGCTATTCAGTACTGGCTTAGCCGCCCGCCATCTCGGCGCGGGTCTGATCAATGACCTCGCGGAAGCGCCGCGCGGTGTCGGTCACCACGTCGAAGCGCCCCTCGGCGACGGCCTTGCTGTTCACCAGCGCGCCGCCCGCGCAGAGGGCAACCGCGCCGGCCTTGAGGAAGGCGGGGGTGGTGTCAATGTCCACGCCGCCGGTCGGCACGAGGCGGATCTGCGGCAGCGGGCCGAGGATCGCCTTGAAGTAGCCGGGGCCACCCACATCAGCGGGGAAGACCTTGACCATGTCCGCGCCCCAGTCCCACGCCTGCTTGATCTCAGTGGGGGTGAATGCGCCGGGCAGGACCGGCTTGTCGTAGCGGTGCGCCATCTCGATCATCGGGCGGTCGAGGCACGGTCCCACGACGAACTGCGCGCCCGACAGGATCGCCATGCGGCAGGTTTCGGCATCCAGCACCGAACCGACGCCGATGAGGACCTGGTCGCCGTATTTGTTCGCGACCTCCTCGATGACCGCGAGGGCGTTGGGCGTGGTCATCGTTACTTCGATGACGTCAATCCCGCCCTCCTTGATGGCATCGGCGACGTGCATGAGATGGTCGCTGCTCTTCGCGCGGATAACCGCGGCCATCCCGCAGTCGGTGATCCACTTGATCGTGTCAAGGCGTGTTGGCATTTTCAGTCACTCTCCCTGGCTCTGAAGGAACTTCTGCACGGCACCTGCAGTGTGCCTATTCGCCGCGGGCGCAGCCAGACCTTGCATCTCGGTTGATCAGTTCGAGCAGATTACCGCCGGCGATGTCGCCGATCTCCTCGTCCGGCAGGTCCAGGCTGCAGACCTGCTTGAGCGCCTCGGCCGGGTCATTGTAGGGGTAGCCGGAGGCGAAGAGAATGCGCTTGTAGCCGATACGTTTGACGATGGACTCGTGCAACTCGCCGCAGGCGGTGTCGAAGCATATATGTGAGTAATCGGCCAGCGCGTTGAGCACCGCGGCCGTGCCGCCATTCATCGCGCCCATCTTCGGAATCACGAAGCAGATGTCGGGGTAGCGCGCGATCAGTTCCAGCGTCACCGGGAAGTGCTCGGTCAGCCAGACCGGCATGCAGCGCTCATGCGCGGCGGCGAAAAGCCTCGCGAGATCCTCGCGGGATACAGCTTCCTCGAGGCGCTCGGGATCCCAGTGGGCGCTGCTGGCGGCGCCCCCGAAATCCAGCGATGGTGACAGGAAGCAGCGAAGCTGGATAGCGCGGTAGCGCTCGAAATTATCGGGGATCTCGATCGGCCCGTGGCGATAGCCGGAGAATGGGTTGCCACCGACGTAGAGCGCCGGGAAGGGGCCGTCTTTGCCCGCGAGATCAAGCGGAAGCGCGGTATCATCGCTCATCTGAGGGCTTTCGGGATGCGCCGATACCAGTGCAGTGTCGACACCTGCCCGCCGAAGGACCTCCTGCACGCGCGGCCACTGCGCGATGCTGCGGCTGACATGAACGCGCGCGTCAATAATCGGGATTGCCATGGGGGACTCCTCCACCACGAAAGTCGCTATGCCGTGTGAAGACAATACCCCATCAGGACGCCTGTAGCAAGCGCGGATCGGGGCCGGGATTGCCGCCGCGCAATCGTGCTGCCGAAATTGCATTCACCCCGCGAGTGTGGTACACTTCGGCCTCGTTGGCAGATCAGGATGAAGCTGGGGCGAAGGCTGTGGGAACAGGCGATTCACGGGCCGCCGGGCGCGGAGTGCTGCTTGTCGTCGCGGGCCCTTCGGGAGTAGGCAAGGGCACACTGATCGCGGGGCTGCGTGAGCGCCATCCGGGGATCGAGTGGTCGGTGTCATGCACCACGCGCGATCCGCGGCCGGGCGAGGCAGATGGCGAGCAGTACCACTTCGTCACCCGCGATGAGTTTCTGCGCATGGCGCGCGAGGGCGGGCTGCTGGAGTGGGCGGTGGTCCATGGCAGCGATCTCTACGGCACCCCGCGGGCACCGGTGGAGGAAGCGCTTGCTGCCGGGCGCGACATGGTCATCGAGATCGACTACCAGGGTGCGCGCAGCATGCGGCAGGCGCTGCCGGAGGCGGTGCTGGTCTTCGTTGCCCCGCCGAATGCGCAGGCGCTGCGCGACCGGCTCACCGGTCGCAACACCGAGTCGGAAGAGGCGCTGGCACGGCGCCTCCGCAGCGCACAGACCGAATTTTCGCACATGGGCATCTTTGAGTACCTTCTCGTGAATGATGACCTTGAGGCGGCTATCGGCGGCCTCGAGGCGATCTACCTTGCGGAGCGGCAGCGGCTGAGCCGGGCACACTGGCGCCGGCTGCAGGGCGAGTTGGTGGAGGACCTGGAGGGCTGAGGCTCGTGCCGGCCATCGAGCTGTCGGGCAGGCGGATCATTGTGGCGGTAACCGGCGGCATCGCGGCGTACAAGGCCTGCGAGCTTGTCAGCACTCTCGTGAAGTCAGGCGCGCAGGTGCGCGTGGTGATGACCGAAAGTGCCCGGCGCTTCGTGAGCGAGATGACCTTCGCCACCCTCAGCGGCCACGAAGTCGCGTGGGACATGTGGGCGCCGCGGACGAACGTCGAGCACATCTCTCTGGCGGAGTTCGCCGAGGTTTGCGTAATCGCCCCTGCCACCGCCAACGTCATAGCGAAGTGCGCCCACGGCATCGCCGACGATCTGCTGTCTACCTGCCTGCTGGCCCTCACCTGCCCTGTTGTCATCGCGCCTGCAATGAACACACGGATGCTCTGCAGCGCGCCGGTGCAGGCCAATCTCGCGACATTGCGTGAGCGCGGAGTGCATGTTGTTGAGCCCGAGGAGGGCCGGCTTGCCTGCGGTGAAACCGGCGCTGGACGCCTGCCTGCGACGGAGGTGCTGGTCGAGGCCGTCCGCGATGCACTGAGGTCGCGCCGGGGCGCCATGAGCGGCATGCGGATTCTCATCACCGCCGGCCCGACGCGTGAGGCGATCGATCCTGTCCGCTTCCTCTCCAACCCCTCGTCCGGGCGCATGGGCTATGAGCTTGCCGCCGAAGCGCAGCGGCGCGGGGCGGATGTGACGCTGGTGAGCGGGCCCACCTCGCTGCCGCGCCCCGAGGGCGTTGCGGTCGTGGCGGTCCAGAGCGCCGAGCAGATGCATGAGGCGGTGCAGGAGCGCGCCGGCGTGGTGGACCTGTTTATTGGCGCCGCGGCTGTCGCCGACTGGCGCCCTGCCGAAGCCGCTACGGAGAAGATGAAGAAGGGTGACCGCGAGGAGATGACGCTCCGGATGGTGCGCACGCCGGATATCATCGCCTCGGTCGCTCAATGGCAGCCAAGGCCGACCATCGTCGGTTTTGCTGCTGAGACGAATGAGACGATCGCTCATGCTCGAGAGAAGCTGCAGCGCAAGGGCATGGACATGATCGTGGCTAACGATGTATCCGAACCCGGTGCCGGATTCGAGGTCGAAACCAATCGGGTGACGCTGATCGATGTCATCGGGCGCGAAACAGACCTGCCGTTGATGAGCAAGGCGGAAGTTGCCGCCGCAATCCTGGACCGGGCCGGGGCGCTCATCGCGAGCAGGGAGAGCCAGTGACACTCGACCGGTAGTCAACCCTGAGGGAGGCGCACCATGTCCAGCAAGTCCTATCAGTTCACGTCGGAGTCGGTGACGGAGGGTCATCCAGACAAGCTCTGCGACCAGGTGTCGGACGCCGTGCTCGACCACGTGATGAGGGAGGACCCCACGGGCCGTGTCGCCATCGAGACGCTGGTGACCACCGGCACCTGCATGGTCGCGGGGGAGATGACCACACAGTGCTACGTGCCGGTAGACGAGGTGGCGCGTGGAGTGATCGCCGACATCGGCTACACTCGCGCAAAGTACGGCTTCGACTCCGAGACAGTGGGTGTTCTGACGGCAATCCACGCTCAGTCGTCCAACATTGCGGCCGGTGTGGATACAGGTGGCGCAGGCGATCAGGGCATGATGTTCGGCTTCGCCTGCGACGACACAGACACCTACATGCCGATGCCGATCCACCTCGCGCACAGGCTGGCGGAGCGGCTGGCGTACGTGCGCAAGACCGGGGAACTGGACTACCTCCGCCCCGACGGCAAGACGCAGGTGACGGTGCGTTACGAAGATGACCGGCCGGTTGAGGTTACGAAGATCCTCATCGCGGCGCAGCACAGGCGGGGGATGAATCAGGACGAGATTCTCTCGGACATGCTGCAGTACGTGATCGAGCCTATCGTCCCTGCCGACATGTGCAAGCCGGGCTTGCCCTGTCTTGTCAACCGCACCGGTGTCTTCGAGATCGGCGGGCCTCAGGCCGACACCGGTCTCACCGGTCGCAAGATCATCGTGGACACATACGGCGGCTACGCGCGACACGGCGGCGGCGCGTTCTCGGGCAAAGACCCCACGAAGGTTGACCGCTCAGGAGCGTACTTCGCACGTTACGTAGCGAAGAACGTTGTCGCGGCAGGGCTTGCGCGCAAGTGCGAGATCGAGGTCAGCTATGCCATCGGCGATCCTGATCCGTTCTCAATCGCCGTCTTCTGCTTCGGCACCGAAGTCATCCCCGAAGACAGGATCGCGAAGATCATCGGTGCGAACTTCGACTTCTCGCCGCGCGGGATGATCCGCCACCTCGACCTGCAGCGCCCGATCTTCCGCAAGACCGCCGCCTACGGCCACTTCGGCCGCGACGACAAGGACTTCACCTGGGAGCGCCTCGACGCGGTTGAGATGCTCAAGGAAGAGGCGGGGCTTTGACCGACGATCAGATGCAGTTCCGGCTGATTGATGATGTTCCGCCGGAGCAGCCCCGGCAGCAGCAGATGGCCGGCCGCTTCGCGCAGGTCATCGTCGATCAGCCGGCGCAGGATCTTGACCGGGAATTCAGCTACTCCGTCCCTGCCCACCTGGAAGAGGCTCTCCAGGTGGGCAGTCACGTTCTTGTGCCCTTCGGCCGCAGGCGGCTCGCGGGCTGGGTGACCGGCTTTGCCACCATCCGGCCCGACTTCCGGGTGCGGGAGATCATCAGCCTGCTGGTGGATGAGCCGGTCTTCGACGAGCGCGGTCTCGCCCTGGCGCGCTGGATCTCCGAGCACTACCTCTGCCCGCTTCGTGATGCGCTCCGCTGTCTTCTGCCACCGGGCGCAGGTCGCGATCCTGAGACGCTGATCTCGCTCACCGATGCCGGACGCGGCATCCCCGCCTCCGCTCTCGCTCAGGCACCGCGGCAGCAGCAGGTGCTTGCAGCACTACAGTCGCTGGAGGGCGAGACGCCGCTTGAGGCGCTCGTGGGTGCGCTGGAGGCTCAGGATGCGACCGTCACCCGGCCGGTCGTCATGTCCGCGCTGCGCTCGCTGGAGGAGCGTGGGCTGGCGGACGTGCGGCGCGTCCTCGGGGGGCCGAAGGTCCGCGAACGGCGCCAGCAGGTGGCACGCCTGTGTGGCAATGAGGATTGGCCGGCACTGATCGAGGAGCTTCGGGCGCGCGCTCCGCGACAGGCGGAGACGCTTGAGGCGCTGCTGGAAGCGGAGGACGGGCTGCTGGTGGCCGAACTGAACCGCGGCGCGGTGAACGCCCTCTGCGAGCGCGGCAGCGTCGAGGTGTCCGACGACAGCATTCGCCGCCGGCCACAGCGGCAGGAGATGGGCGGACAGGGCAGTGATTTCCTCCCCCTCACCACCGACCAGCAGTGCGCATTCGACCGCGTAGATGCCGGTCTTGAAGCACGCGCGTTCACCGGGATGCTGCTGCACGGTGTGACGGGCTCGGGGAAGACGGAGGTCTATCTCCACGCCATCGAGTCGTCGCTGCACAGAGGCCGCGGGGCGATCGTGCTGGTGCCGGAGATCTCGCTGACGCCGCAGATGGTCGGGCGCTTCCGGGCGCGCTTTGGCGATCGGCTTGCGCTCCTGCACAGCGCGCTCGGAGCGGGGGAGCGCTTCGACGAGTGGATGCGCGTGCAGAGCGGCGAGGCCGACGTGGTGGTGGGCGCACGTTCCGCTATCTTTGCGCCGGTTGCCGACATCGGCGTGATCGTCATTGACGAGGAGCATGAGCGGGCATACAAGCAGGATTCGCCGCCACGCTATCACGCTGTTGCGGTGGCCGAGATGCGCGCGAGGCAGCACGAGGCGGTGCTGCTGGTCGGCAGTGCGACCCCCTCGCTGGAGTGCTATCACCGCGCCACCGAGGGGGAGGGAGGCCTTTGCCTGTGCGAGCTTCCGCAGCGCATAGATGAGCGTCCTCTACCTGAGGTGGAGATCATCGACCTGCGCGGCGAGACGCTGATGGGCACCACCGGCACCTTCAGCCAGCGCCTGCATGATGCGCTTGAGGCGTGCCTGGCGAATGGCGAGCAGGCGATGCTCTTCCTCAACCGGCGCGGCTTCTCCACCTTCGTGATGTGTCGCAACTGCGGTTTCAGCCTCACCTGCCGCGACTGCTCGGTGTCGCTGATCTACCACCACGCTTCGCGGACGATGCGCTGCCATCACTGCGACTTCGCGGTGCCGGTGCCGGAGATATGCCCATCCTGTGAGTCGGAGGACATCGGCTTCAAGGGCCTCGGCACTGAGCGCGTGGCGGATCAGGTGACGCGTGAGTTCGAGGGGGCCAGCGTATTACGCATGGACCGCGACACCACCTCGCGCAAGGGCGCTCACGCGCGCATCCTCGAGGCATTTCGGCGCGGCGAGGCGAATGTGCTGATCGGCACACAGATGATCGCCAAGGGACATGATTTCCCCAACGTTACGCTCGTGGGCGTACTGAATGCCGACACCGGCCTCAATCGCGCCGATTTCCGCGCTGCGGAGCAAACCTTCCAGCTTCTGACGCAGGTGGCGGGTCGTGCGGGCCGCGCGGATAAACCAGGCCGCGTGCTGGTGCAGACATACAATCCCGAGCATCAGGCCATTGTCCATGCGGCGCAGCATGATTATGCCTCGTTCTACGCATGGGAGCTTGAAAAGCGCCTTCAGAACATGTATCCTCCCTTCGCACGGCTGATCAACTTAACGATCGGCGACGAGGAAGAGGAAGCGGCGCTCAAACTGGCACGGCGGCTGGCATATCAGTTGCAGCAGCGGGGGCTGGAGCACAGGCGGGGGATGATGCAGTTCATGGGGCCGGCGCCGGCGCCACTGACGCGGTTGCGCGGGCGGTACCGCTTCCACCTGCTGCTCAAGGGCCCCTCGATCGAGCGGTTGCGCGAGATACTGACGGACGCCCTCGAGGCACTCGGAGATGACGCTTCGGCGGTGACGGTGGATGTGGATCCGCTTGATATGATGTGAGTGGCCGGCAGTGTTTGGCTTAAGGAGCTATTGCGATGGCCGTAAGACGCATTGTCTACTGTGGTGACGCGAGACTGCGGCGAAAGGCCCAGCGGGTTCGCGAAATCAGCGACGATCTGCACGAACTGCTTGACGAGATGCGCGAGACGATGCTGGAGGCCGATGGCCTCGGGCTAGCTGGCGCACAGGTGGGGGAGTGCCTCGCGGTTGTGGTCGTGCGCGCCGACAGCGAGGGCACGGAGGTCATTGATCTGATCAACCCGCGGATCGTCGAGCAGGAGGGCGAGCAGGATGGCCACGAGGGCTGTCTGAGCCTGCCGACTCTCCGGGGGATGGTGTTGAGGCCATCGCGGGTGGTGGTGGAGGCGTTCGACCGCGAGGGCGAGGAGATCGAGGTTGAGGGCGAGGGCCTGATGGCCCGCTGCCTTGCACACGAGTTGGACCACCTGCAGGGGCGGCTGTTCATAGACGCCGTGGACCCTGAGAGTCTCGCGTGGCTGCGGCCGGACAGGCGTGAGGATTCGGGCTACCGGGTGGAGCCGACGACGCTCGCTGAGGCGCAGGAGGCGTTCGATCGCCTGCGCTCCGGGCGGGAGGAGTAGCGGATGCGTGTCGCGTTCTTCGGCACGCCGCCGCCCGCCGTGCCGTATCTTCGCGCGCTGGCGGCGAGCGAACATTCGATCGTGGCGGTCATATCGCAGCCCGATCGTCCTGCCGGGCGTGGCCGCTCTCTGCGTCCCAGCCCGGTCCGTGCGGCTGCAGATGAGCTTGCTCTCCCGGTCATGACGCCTGAAGCGGCGTCGGATCAGGATTTCCTTGACGCGCTGGCGGAACTCAAGCCGCAGTTGGGGGTTGTAGTGGCGTATGGGCAGATACTGCGCCGGAAGCTGCTCGATTTGCCGGAGCGGGGCCTCATCAATGTGCATTACTCCCTGCTGCCCCAACTGCGCGGGGCGGCGCCTGTCTACGGCGCACTGCGGCAGGGGCTTGATGTGACCGGCGTCACCATCCAGCGCATGTCGCGGAAGCTTGACGCGGGCGACATCATCCTGAGGCGTGAGGTGCCGATCGAGCCCGATGACAATCGCGGCACGCTGACCGAAAGGCTGACGGAGGCGGGTGTGCCCCTGCTGCTTGAGGCGATGGCGCTGATCGAGCGGGGAGAGGCGCCCCGGACACCGCAGGATGATGAGCAGGCGACGTATGTCGGGCTGGTCCAGACCGACGATTGCCGGATTGACTGGTCGCTGCCGAGCGAACAGGTGAGGAATCTGGTGCGCGCATGCACCCCCTGGCCGGGTGCGTGGTGCCTTCTTGACGGCAATCGCGTGAAGGTGCAAGACGTGTCACTGGTGCAAAATGTCTTAAGACAGGAAGGGAGCCCGGGGCAGATCGTCGAAATGCCTCGTGCGAGAGGTCCTATTGTGATCACGGGGACCGGTGTGGTGGAAATCACGAGACTGCAGCCGCCTGGGAAGAGGTCAATGTCAGGGGAGGAGTTCCTGCGCGGCGCGAGGCTGCAGGTTGGAGATCGCTTTGACTGATTAGTCCGCCGGCAATCATCACTTCCGACAACAGCGAATCTCGCCGGGTCAGCTCAGGCAGTCCGGAGGACGTAAACTGATGGCCGCCGCTACCGAGACAATACAGCAGGCGCACGAACACCGCATCAACGGCGAATACGATGAGGCGATGGCCCTCTACCGCCAGGTGCTGGAAAAGGTGCCGGAGGAGGCCGAGGCTCTCTGGGGCCTGGGGCTGTCTCTGATGAACATCGGCGATTTCGACGAGGCGCTGGAAAGCATCTGTGCAGCGACGCAGATCGAGCCGCAGAACCAGCTCTACCTGCTCGATGCGGGTAAGCACTACACCATGCTGGGGATGTACGATGAGGCCAGGCCGTTCTTTGAGAAGGTTCTGGAGATAGACCCGACGTCGCAACACGGTGCAGAGGCACAGAAGCAGCTTTCGTACTACTAGGGATTCGGAGGGTATATGTGAGCCGGGCCCGGGGTGGCGCAAGCGATGCCTCTGAGGGCCGGCTCTGCTGCTATGGTAAAGGTAACATTCAAGCCCGGTGGCGAGAGCGGCGAGACAGAGGCAGGCACCACGATTCTGGCTGCGGCAGCAAGCCTTGGAGTGACGATCACCGCTCCCTGTGGCGGGCGTGGCCGCTGCGGCAAGTGCCGCGTGATTGCGGAGAAAGGGTGCGCACCGCCTACGCCCTCGGAGCGCGATCAGTTGACGGGCGAGGAGCTTCGGCATGGCATCCGCCTCGCCTGCGAAGCCGTCCTGCTGGAGGACG
Organism: candidate division WS1 bacterium; assembly: GCA_012522765.1. Taxonomy (GTDB): domain Bacteria; phylum Armatimonadota; class Zipacnadia; order Zipacnadales; family UBA5352; genus UBA5352. Next base: position 29,162 of record JAAYJW010000312.1, read on the forward strand.
CGCAGGTGATCATCCCGTCGGATTCGCGCACCATCAGCGGCAAGATTCTCGCCGATGATGCCCGCGAAGAGATCTCACTTCGCCCCAACGTCTCGCGTCGGACGGTGGTTCTCCCGGCCCCCAGCCTGTCCGATCAGCGTAGCGACTTCGAGCGGGTGGCGGATGGTCTCGGCACTCCCGCACAGAGTCTGAGGATGCATCGCGAGGCTCTTGCCGAGCTTCCGTCGGTGCTGCGAGACAATGACTTCAAGGTTGACGTCATCACCGTCGGCGACACCATCGCCGGAGTTCGCCCGCCGAATGCTCGCCCCTGCTGCCTCGGCGCGGCGGTGGACATCGGCACCACCACTGTGGTCGTCTATCTCGTGGACCTCTCCAGCGGCGAGCGGCTTGCGACTGCTTCGGCGCTGAATCCGCAGGCCCGCTGGGGCCATGACCTGATCTCGCGCATCGAGCACGTGCAGAGCACCCCGGCCGGGCTTGAGGATCTGCGCCGGAGCATCGTGGATCTGATCAACCGTCTGCTCGGTGAGACCACCGAGCAGGCCGGGGTCCGCAGGCGGGACATATACGAAGTCTCGATCGTCGGCAACACCTGCATGCACCACATGTTCCTCGGCCTCGACCCGCGACATCTCGCGCACGCGCCCTACATTCCGGTTACGCGCGAGCCGCTGGAGCTTTCGGCTGAAGAGGCGGGTCTTGCGCTCAGCCCGGCGGCGAACGTATACTGCCTGCCGGTGATCGCGGGCTTCGTGGGCGCCGATACAGTCGGCGTGTTGCTCGTGTCAAGGCTGACCGAGCGCGATCATCCGACGCTGGCCATCGACATCGGCACCAACGGCGAAGTCATGCTCTGGTCGGGCGAGCGGCTGCTGGTGGCCTCCTGCGCTGCAGGTCCGGCCTTCGAAGGCGGCGAGATCCGGCATGGTGTGCGTGCTGCCGACGGGGCCATTGAGCGCGTCTGGCTCAGCAATGGAAGCATCGGCTATGCGACGATCGGTTCCACGCGCCCCAACGGCATCTGCGGATCTGGGATCTTCGACACCGTTGCCACGCTGCTTGACAGCGGGGTTGCCGACAGCACCGGCCGGCTGGCCGATGAACAGGCCGCTGAGAAGCTGCAGCGGGGGCTGGTGGAGCGGCTGCGTGGCGAGGGCCCCCAGCGCGAGTTTGTCCTGGTGGAGAGCGCCGAGAGCGCCAACGGCGACATCGTCTTCACGCAGAAAGATCTGCGGGAAGTTCAGTTGGCGAAAGGTGCTGTGCGTGCCGCGGTGGAATTACTCTGTTCGGCGGCGGGGATAGAGGCCAATGATATCGCCGAGGTATTACTGGCGGGGGCCTTCGGCAACTACATTGACCGCCGCAGTGCGCTGCGGATGGGGCTGCTGCCGGAGGTAGGCGTGGAGCAGATCAGAGGCGTGGGCAATGCGGCCGGAGCGGGCGCGCTGGCCGCGCTGGTGTCCGTAGACGAGCGACAGCGGGCGGCGGAGCTGGCGCGGCAGGCGGAGCACATTGAGTTGATGGCCAGTCCCGCGTTCCAGATGGTCTTTGCCGACAGCATGATCTTTCCTGAGTCCTGATGAAGGCGTCATCCGCGCCCCATCGGCGCGTTAGGCTCTTGGCGCAAGTAGCTCCGGACGTTACGACCGCAGATCATACGGGAGGTTCATCGGAAATGGCGGACCTGCAGGCACTTGCTAACGCTGTCATCGGTGGCGAGAGGGAGAACGCGCTAAGACTGACCGAGGAAGCCATTGACGAGGGTGTCAAGCCGAGCGTAATCATCAACGACGGTCTCATCGCGGGGATGAGCGTTGTTGGCGAGAAATTCAAGAATAACGAGTTCTACGTGCCGGAGGTGCTGATCGCCGCGAGGGCCATGCAGACCGCCATGGAGCGTGTCAAGCCCCTCCTGGCCGAGGGCGAGATGACCTCTCGAGGCAAGGTTGTGATCGGCACGGTCAAGGGCGACCTGCATGACATCGGCAAGAACCTCGTTGCGATGATGCTCGAGGGCGGCGGCTTCGACGTCATAGACCTCGAGGTGGACGTATCGCCCGAGCAGTTCGTCTCGACGGCTGCCGAGAGCGGCGCCCACTGCATCGCTTTGTCGGCGCTCTTGACAACCACCATGCCTTCGATGAAGGATACGGTTGATGCGCTGGTGGAGGCCGGCCTCAAGGGGCAGGTCAAGGTCATCATCGGTGGCGCGCCGGTGACGCAGAGCTATGCGGATGAGATCGGCGCCGATGGTTACGCACCGGATGCCGCCTCTGCGGTGGACAAGGTAACCCAACTGCTGGCATAGTCCCCGCTTGGAGGGGTTTCTGCTGCAGCTTCCATGCGCAGAAGCTATCACCGCCGGATCGCGCTGGTGATGGCTTCTGCGTTGTGCGCTCATGCAAGTCTACGGGAGTGAAGTGCCATGCCGTGGCGTTGGATTGCGATGCTGCTTGTGGCTGTCTCGCTTGGGGCGGGCGGCCAGATGTGCCTGAAATTCGGGGTGGACCAGCTTGGTGGCGGCGGCTTGGTCGCGGTCATCAAGGGCATCTTCACGCCCTACGTCTTCGCCGGCTTCGTGCTCTACGGCCTGAGCTCAATCATCTACCTGATGGTCCTGGCACGTCTGGATCTGAGCTTCGCCTATCCTTTCGTTGCGCTCAGCTTCGTCTTTGTCACGCTGCTGTCGTGGTGGTTATTGCAGGAACAGATTCCAGGACTTCGTATCATCGGTCTCGTCCTGATTATGGGCGGTGTGCTTACCGTGGCGGCCAGTTACCGCGCCGAAGCCGCGCAGGCCGCCGAGGTCCCGCAATCGCGGGTAGCCCTTCAGACACCAACGGACCCCGGAGTGACCTGAGGCTTTCTGGGTCCGGCTTTGTGCCCGGCGCCGCATTCGCGTATAATCCCGTGCATGAGCGGCGAGTCCGGCGACCGTACTGCGACGTGGATCGCCACCATCGCACTGGTGGCGATCGCGCTGGCGTTCTGGGGGGACTGCATCTTCGGCCCTTGGACGCCGCTTGCGGCGGGCTTTCAGGCACAGATGCAGCCGTGGGCGAGTGAGGCCGATCTGCCGGGAACCGACCGCCAGTGGTCTCCGCTGCTCTGGGACAGCGTCGCGCAGTTCTACCCGTGGCGCCTGCTGCTCGCCAGGTCCATGCGCGGGGGTGAGCTTGCGCTGTGGAATCCCCATCAGATGTGCGGGTATCCCTTCCTCTCCAACGCTCAGTCCGCCCTCTTCTACCCCCCCAACTGGCTGCTGCCGCTCTTTGACGTAAAGTGGGGGATGGGCCTGCTGTCGTGGCTGCACTACGCGCTGGCGGCGGTACTTACGATGCTCTTCGGGCGGAAACTCGGGCTCGGAGCGCTTCCGGCCGCCTTTGTGGGCATCGCCTTCGCGTTTGGCGGCTTCATGGTAACGTGGACCGAGTTGCCGACGCTGATCAACTCCGCGACATGGCTGCCGGGGGCTCTTCTGGGCGTGGCGCTGATCTACGAGCGGCGTCGCTGGGGCCTGCCACTGCTGGGGGCTTCGCTGGCAATGGCGCTGTTGGCAGGGCATCTGCAGATCGCAGCGTATGTCTGGATGGTCGCTCTTGTCTACGCACTCGCGCGGGCGCTCTGGGAGGCAGTTAACCGTCGCGCGGCGCATCTGGGTCGGCTTGCGGCGGCGGTAGCGCTGGGGCTGCTGCTAAGCGCGCCTCAGACGCTTCCCGCGCTCGAGCTTGCAGCGAACTCCCCCCGAGGCGCTGCGGGGCCATCCGAAGCGGGGTGGCAGTTCCAGCAGGAGCGGGTGCTGCAGGTGGCGGAACTTGTCCTGCTTGTCAGCCCGGATGCGTTCGGCAATCCCGCGCATGGCGATCACGAACTGACGCGCTATGGCATTCCCTACTCGGAGCACTGCGGCTTTGTCGGCATCGTCACGCTGCTCCTCGCGCTTCTCGGCGCATGGTTCTCGCGCACGAGGTCATACGCGTTCTTTGCGGCCCTGGCGGTGCTGTCGCTTCACGTGGCGATGGGTGGACCGCTGGCTGAGGCGATGTACTTCTATCTGCCGAAGCTGGGGCAGGCGGGCTCGTTCACCCGCTTCCTGTCGGTCTTCACCTTCGCGGCGGCAATGGCCGCCGGGTTGGGCCTCGAGGGCATCTGCCGCTATCTGAAGCAGCGGGACGAGGTCGCGGGAGACGAAGGCTACTGCGGCTGGAACCTCTGTGCACCTGCGGGGCTGTGCGTGGTTGCACTCGTTGTCCTCTGCTACGAACTGCTTCCCTGGGCGCACACTTTTCTGCCTCGGACGCGGCGGGAGCATGTGTACCCGATGACGCCATCTATCGAGCGACTGATGGCCGCCGAGGGGCGCGTGCTCACGGTGACCCCGCGCGAGGGCTGGAGCATGGCGCGTGTGCCGGAGGCGGTGCTGCCGCCCAACTCAGCGACGGTTTACGGATATGACGCCATCGGCGGCTACGATTCGCTGATGCTGACGCGCTTCAGAGCGTTCCTCAGTGCGTCCGAAGGGACTGAGGTAGCGCCTCCACCCAACGGAAACATGCTGCTGCCGATGGCTGCCTGCGGGCCGGGACAGGCTCTGATGGGACTGGACACGGTGATAGCACGGCGTCAGCCGGAGCCGGCGCCGGGGCATGACTGTGATGACTGGGGGCTTTCAGTCACGCAGAGCCTCGGCGGTACGGCTATCTGGCGGGTAGCGGAGGCCCTGCCGCGGGCGTTTGTGGCCCCGGACTGGCAGGAGCTTCAGCAGATAGCGGCGGACGATCCGACCGCTATGCGGGCGGCTGTGGCGTCCTGCGAGTGGGAGCGCAGCGGCAATGCCGCTATCAGGGTGGCTGTGCCGGTTGAGCGCGAGGGCGATCACCTGGTGGCCACGGAAACCTTTGCCCCCGGCTGGAGCGCTTATGTGGACGGTCGGCGCCGGGAGGCAGTGCCTTTCGGCGACACATTCATCAGCGTGATTCTTCAGTCTGATGACACCGAGGTCCGCTTCGTGTACGAGTCATCGACGATCAAGGCCGGTTGCTTCGTGGGAATGCTGGGGCTGGCGGCATTGATGGTGGCGGCGACATGGCGGTCAGGGAGATATGGCAAGTATTGAAGACGCTACTGGTTTTCCCTCGTTTCAGGTACCCCTCGGGCGATCCGCCTCTGGGTGTTGCTTATCTCGCCGCGGCAATGCGCGAGCGAGGACTGGATGTTGAGATCTTTGACGCTACCTTCGTGCGCAATCCACTGGAGCGACTGCGTGAGAGGCTGGTGCGGGGGCTGTATGATCTCGTCGGCGTGAGCGCGCTGACGTCTATGATCGGCGATGCGGCCGATGTTGCACGGGTAGTGCGTGAGAGCAGCCCGGCGACGATGGTGGTGGCCGGAGGTCCGCACCCGACGGTGGCGCCGGAGCACACGCTCTCGCTCGGTGTGTTCGATGCTGTGATGGTGGGGGAGGGCGAGGAGACGCTGCCGCAACTGGTCGAGTCGGGCCTGCGGCTGGAGGATCAGCCCGGGATCGCCTACCTCGCAGATGGCGAGATGGTGCGTAATGATCCTGCGGAGGTCGTTGCGGACCTTGACGCGCTGCCCAACCCGGCGTGGGACCTGCTGGAGATGGACCGCTACCTGGGATTGTGGTATCAGCTTGATGCGGTGCGCTATGGCGTGCGCGGAACGTCCATCATGGCCTCGCGCGGCTGCCCCTATCGCTGCACGTACTGCCAGCCGACGCTGGGGACGATCTTCGGGCGGAGAGTCCGGCGACGTTCGCCTCAGTCGCTGGTGGCGGAGGCGGAGGAACTCAAGCGCAGGTTCGGCATTGAGGGCCTGATGTGGCTCGACGACACCTTCCTTCTCGACCGGGCATGGATGCGCGAGTTGTGCGAGGCGATGATCGAGGCGAAGCTTGGGCTTATCTGGGGCTGCAACGTGCGCGCCGATGTCTGCGACCGCGAGAGCCTGCAGATCATGCAGCAGGCCGGGCTTCGGATGGTGCATGTGGGCATCGAATCGGCGTCGCAGCGCGTGCTGGATGAGATATATGACAAGGGGATCACGCTCGAGCAGGTGCGTGAGGCGGTGGAGATGGCGAGCGATCTGGGGCTGAAGGTACGCGGCTACTTCATGCTCGGCGCGCCGACGGAGACTGAGGAGGAGGTGCGGGCGAGTGTGCAACTGGCGAATGAGTTGCCGCTGGATGACGTGACCTTCAGCATCACCACGCCGCTCCCGCACACCTACCTCTACGATTCGACGCTCGATCTGATCTCAGCGGAGTTCTCGCACTTCGACTACTACAAGTCGGCGGTCTACGACAGCGACCTTGTTCTGCCGGGACAAACACTTGACAGACTGAAGAAGCTGGCGTACATCAAGTTCTACCTGGGGCCGAAGCGTCTCTGGCGTACGATCCAGTCGATGCTGGGGATATCGGGCCTGCGGAAGGCGCTGCTGAAGATACAGAGGTTCTGAACATGGAGGCGACTGCGGGGACAAGTGGGCGGGAGGCGCTGGTGACGGGGCGCGAGATGGCGCCGGTGCTTCTGTGGGCGCTGGTCATCGCGGCGCTGACGGCATGGCCCTACGTCTGGGCGGTGCAGAGCGCGGGGCCGGATCAGCAGTTTCAGGGCTTCCTGTGGGGTGTAGATGACGGGAACGTCTACCTGTCGTGGATTCGGCAGGCCTCCGAAGGGCGCGTATTGCTGCGCAATCAGTACACGACCGTCGAGCAGAATCCGCACTTCTTCAATGTCTTCCTGCTGGCGCTGGGGAGGGTGACGGCGTGGACGGGCCAGCACCCCGGGATCATCTTCCATGCGTCGCGCCTGCTCGGGAATGTCGCGTTGCTGCTGATGATCTATCTGCTGGCGGCCTTCGTGACACGCTCGGTGGCAGCGCGCTGGGGAGCGCTTGCGCTGGCGTCACTGGGTTCGGGCTTCGGATGGCTGGCGGCGATCTGGGCGAGCAGCGTTCCGCCGCCACTGCCGCCGCCGCTGCGTCCTCCCGACTACGCCCCCCTGCCACCGCAGACGTGGCAGGTGATGCCCGAGGCGGTCACATTCCTGTCAATGCTGCTCAATCCGCTCTTCGTGTGGTCCATGGCGCTCATGTGCGGAGTGCTCGTCTCGGCCGCCATCGCCCTCGAGCGCCGGAGCATCGCGTGGGCGGTGCCCGCGGGTCTGCTGCTGCTGCTTGTGGGCAATATGCACACCTACGACCTGCCCGTTCTGCACACCACGACGCTGCTCTTCGCTCTCATCCTCGTGCTACAGCGGCGGATCAAATTCGCGGACGCGCTGCTGATTTATGCGATCATCTTCATCATTGCCCTGCCGGCCCCGGTGTGGGGGTGGTGGGCGGCGAATCAGGACCCGTCGTACCTCGCGAAGGTTGAGACACCGACGCTGTCACCTCCGGTGCATGACTACATCGTCGGGTATGGGCTGATCCTGCTGCTGGCGATCCCCGGGGCATGGTACGCGATCAAGCGGCGGCGAGAGAACCCGCGCCTGCTGCTGCCGGTCTGCTGGGTGGGCATCAACGCGCTGCTGCTGTACGCGCCGGTGGCCTTCCAGCGTAAGATGGCTGAGGGGCTGCACATCCCGCTCTGCCTGCTGGCGGGCATTGCGCTCGCGCTGGTGATTGCACCGGCGCTCGCGGTGCATCGGGTGCGACCGGAGAGTGTGCCGGGAGTGGTTCCGGCGGGTGCGAGGCCGAAGTGGCGCTCGCGACCGCCGACGCAGCTTGAGTATGCGTTGCTTGTCGTGCTGGCAGTGGCGGTGACGTTGCCATCAAACCTGCTTTTCGTGAACACGTGTCTCCACCATGTGGCGACGAACAACCGCGATCTTCTGCGCTACCTGCAGCCGCCGATCTATCTGAGCTTCGATGAGGTCAACGGGATCAAGGCGCTGGCGGCGAAGGCGGGGCCGGACGAGATCGTGCTGTCGTCATCGCTGACTGGTAATCACATCCCGGCGCGAGCATCATGCCTGGTCTTCAGCGGCCACTGGGCGGAGACGCTGGAGTTCGGGCGGACGGTGGACTATGTCGGGCAGTTGCTGCTGCCGGGGCGCGAGAGACACGTGCTCTGGTCGGCGGTCAGGCGCATCAATGCGAGCTATGTCTTCTACGGTCCGCTGGAGGCGCTGCTGGCGGAGCAGATGATGCTCGCGGCGGACCTCGAGCCTCCCGAGGATCCGGCCGCCGAGTTTCGCCGGTCCACCGAGCAGTTCCTGAGGCCGGTCTTCGAGCGGGGCGAAGTGACCGTCTATCGCTTCGACCCGAACGCGCAGGTGGAGCTTGACTTCCCACGGCATGAGGGGCCGATCCCAACTTCGGTCGCGGATGCGCTATGAGCAGAGACGAGCGCCGACATGGCCCCAGGCGGGCGGACGATCTGCTTGCCCTCGGCTTTCTGCTTGTGGTATCGCTTGCGGTGCTGTGGCAGGTGACGATCGGCGACCGGGCAATGCTGCCGACCGGCCTCTACCACCGCATGCAGCCGTGGCGGGCTCACGCGGACGAGCTTCCCCGGGTGGACGGCCCGCTCAACCCGATCCTCGACGCGGTGCAGCAGTTCTACCCGTGGCGGCTCTACGCAGCGCGAACGGTGCGGGAGGGGGAGGTGCCGCTGTGGAACACGCAGATGCTCTCCGGGGCGCCCTTCGTAGCGAACGGCCAGTCGGCGGTCTTCTACCCGGAGACGTGGCTGCACTACGTGATTGACCCGCTGAAGGCGCTCGGTTGGGCGACGCTGGCTTTCTATCTCATCGCGGGATGGGGCATGTACCTGTTCCTGCGGGTGCTTTCGGCGCGGCCCGTGGCGGCGGTCATTGGCGCGCTGGCTTTCATGTTCAGCGGCTTCTTCACTGGCTGGCTGACCTTCCCGGCACTACGTTCGGTCGCCGCATGGCTACCGCTGGCGCTGGTGGGGATCGAGCTTGCCGTGCAGCGGCGTCGAGTTGCGTGGCTGGGACTCACCTCCCTCGCGGTCGGGATGCAGTTCCTCGCGGGACACCTGCAGGTAGCGATCTACGTGCTGACCTGCCTTGGGCTCTACGCGCTGTTTCGCAGCGCCGCAGTGGCGAGGAACCGCTCGAGGGCCGAGGGGTGGCGGCTGGGGGGCGCAGTTGCTGCAGCGGTGGTGCTGGGGACTCTGCTGGCCGCCGCGCAGTTGGGGCCGTCGCTGGAGATGGCCCGGCTGAACTACCGGGTGGCGGGAGTGAGCTATGAAGCGCAGGTGGCACATGCGCTGGCCCTGCCGCAGGCGCTGTTGATGCTGATGCCGGATGCGTTCGGGAACCCGGTGGACGGCAATCACTGGGGCGGCGACCTCAATGCGTGGTGGGGGAGAGCCTACCGGGTCTACACGGAGACGGCGTGGTATATCGGAATCGCCCCGCTGCTGCTGGGCGTGGCTGCTGTCGGCCTGGGTCGGGGCGCTCAACGCTGGTTCTGGCTGGCGATCGTTCTGCTGGGGCTTGCTCTCGCCTTTGGCACGCCGCTCAACGCGCTCTTTCGGTGGCTGGTGCCCGGCTACGGTCAACTGACCGGGATCGGCAGAGCGCTGGCGCTCGTCTGCACCGGCGCCTCGGTGCTGGCAGGGCTTGGCGCCGAGGTGCTGATGAGGACGCTTCGGCCCGACCGGGCGATGAAGCTCGTTGCGGCGGCTGCACTGGTGCTGCTGCTGGCGGGAATCGCGGGTGGACTGGCAGTGTGGATATTCACGGGCACCCTGGAGGCGGCGGAGCCTTCACTGCAACTTGGCGGGTACACGCTGGCGCAGATGGCGCGGTTCGGGGTTCTGCTGATCGCGGCCTGGGCGCTGGTGTCGCGGGGTGTGCGTGGGGAGGGGCGTTACACCTGGCACGCTCTCGCGCTGCTCGTGGCGCTGGATGTCGGCTACTTCGCGGGACACTTCACGCCCGCAGGGAGAACGGACTTCGCGCAGGTTGAGGCCGGACTGCTGGAGCCGATCGAGCAGGCGCAGGGGCCGCAGCGCATCGCGACGCTTGGACCGGACTTTCTCAACCGCATCGCCCCCAACACACACATGATCCTCGGGCTGCAGTCGTGCGAGGGCTCAGAGTCGCTGATCTACGCGCCCTATCACCGGCTCATCTCGGCGGCTCAGAGTGAGCGCTTCGACTTCGCGCAGGTGGATCCGCGGCATCCGGTGCTTGACCTCATGGCGGTGGGCTGGCTGGCCTCCATGGTGGAGATTGATGAATCCGGATGGCGGCTGCAGGGCCGCTATGAGACGCTGATGTACGCGAACGAAGAGGCGGCGCCGAGGGCGTTCCTGGCGCGGCGGGCGGTCGGTGCGGCTGATGATGACGCGATCTTCCGGGCAATCACTTCGGAAGATGCAGACCCGCTGACGATCCACCTGCTCGGCACCGCGGATGAAGCGCCGACCCACGAGGGTGAGGTGCGTGTCGCAGCATATGAGGCTAACGCGGTGCGAGTGGAGGGTGAGATGCCTTCCGGGGGATGGCTGGTGCTGGCGGATGTGGCCTATCCGGGTTGGCGCGCGTATGCCGATGGAGTCGAGGCGCCGCTGATCGCCGCCGATCTGGTTCGGCGCGCCGTGCATCTGCCGGACGGCGCTCGTGAGGTGCAGTTTGTGTACCTTCCCGCAGCGTTCCGCGTCGGCAGCTTCATGAGCCTGTTGGCTCTGGGGGCGCTCGGTGCGCTGATCGGAGTTGTGCTGGTGGGGAGACGAAGAGGATGACACCGGCGGTGATGCGCGGGCTCGAGGCGCTGCTTGTCTTCGCGCTCGTCACGATCCTGCTTGCCACCACCGCGCACAGCTACGGCCTCGGTTACGACGAACCGGTGTACATGTCGCGGATGCAGGAGGCGTCCGCGTGGCTGCGGCTGCTGCGGATTGACCCGGGGGAGGCGCTGAGCCGCGATGGCGTCAGCCGCTTCTGGGACGCGCGCAGCGAGCAGCAGCCCGGCTTTCTCAAGCTCTGGGGGGCGGTCACGACGCCCCTCGTGGCGAGTTGGCTCTCGCCGCTCGCGGCGCTGCGGTTCGGCACGCATCTGCTGGTGGGGCTGCTGTGCGCGAGTCTCTACGTGCTGGTGGCGCCGCTGTGGGGGCGGCTCGAGGGCATTGCTGCGGTCGGGGCGCTGATTACTCTGCCGCGCACCTTCGCGCACGCGCATCTTTTCGCGCTGGATGCTCCCGTCATGGCGGCGACTTTCATCTCACTGCATTTCTTCTACCTGTGCGCGCGCGAGCGAAGTTGGTGGTGGGCGGCGGCAGGCGCGGCAGTGTGGGGCGTGGCGCTGAGCATCAAGGTGAACGCGTTCTTCGTGCCGGTGATAGTGCTCCCGTGGCTGGCGCTCTACGCGCGTGACGCGCTGCTGCCCGCACTTGCGTGCGGTGTCACGCTCGGTCCGCTGAGCTTCATGGCAACATGGCCGTGGCTGTGGTACGACACGATCAGCCGCCTCGGGGCGTACATGGCCTTCCACGCGCGGCACTGGCAGATTCACGTGACTTACTTTGGACAGCGGCTCGCGCCCGCGCCGTGGCACTATCCGATCGTGATGACGGCAATCACAACGCCGGTGGTGACGCTCATCGCCGCCGTCGGAGGTGCGGTGCGGATGGTGCGCGAACCTCACGGCGAGGTAGAGGGCGCCGACTGGCGCTCCCGCTGGGCCGATGGAGGCCAGTGCAGGAGGGCATTGGCGGCCCTCGTCGGCTGGGCGCTGCTGGTGAATCTCGTGCTCAATTCGCTCCCCGGCACGCCCAAGTACAATGGCGTGCGGCTGTTCCAGCCGATCTTCCCGCTGCTGGCGCTGGCAGCGGGAGTCGGGATAGGCTGGATGGCGCGGTGGGTGGCGCTTAAGCTGGAGGAACGGGGTGCGGCGCTGGGCGAAGCAACGCCACGGATCGCCGCCGCGCTGGTGGTCCTCGTGGCACTGGCGCTGCCGCTACGTGACGTGCTTGCGTATCACCCGCATCAACTGAGCTACTACGGCCCGCTGATCGGCGGGCTGAGTGGGGCGGCGCAGGCGGGCATGGAGCCGACGTACTGGGGCGAGACGTATCTTGATGGGGCGTTGTGGCTCAATGAGCACGCCCCGCCGGGGGCGGTGGTCTGGATCGAACCGCCGGGTGTTGAGGCCACGATGCGCGTGTATCAGGAGCTTGGCCTGCTCAGGACGGACATCCGCACCACCGCCGGCTCGGATGCACTCGCGACTGCGGATTACGCGCTGTTTCAAAACAAGGAGACGGAGTTCACTGACGATTCGCGGAGGCTACTGCAGACGCGGGAGCCCTGTGGCGTCGTACAGGAACAGGGAGTGCCGCTGCTGCTGATCTTCTGTCTGACTGATGGAGGCGAGACGTGATGACGGGTGCTCAGGCCGACCGGGTGCCGCTCCCCGATCCGGTACGGATACTTCTGCTTGACATAGATGGCGTGCTGACCGACGGCGGGATGTACTTCAGCGCCGAGGGTCAGGCGATGAAGCGCTTCGATGTGAAGGACGGGCTGGGGGTGGTGCGACTGGCGGAGTTGGGCTTCCCGACGGCTGTCGTCAGCGGCGATCGATCGGCGATCAGCGCCGCGCGTTGCGACGTGCTGCGCATCGGGCACGTGGTGCTGGGGCGCATGGACAAGGAGACAGCTGTGAACGAGGTGCTGGAGATGACCGGCATCGCGGCGGAGAGCGCCGTGTACATCGGCGATGACATCACGGACCTCCCGGCGCTGCACATGGTCGGCCTCGGAGTGGCGGTAGCGGATGCGGTGGACGTGGTGCGAGAGCAGGCGGACTGGGTCACGAGACGCCCGGGCGGGCATGGTGCAGTGCGGGAGATATGCGACGCTATCATTGAGCAGATCGCCCGGCGGGAGAGCTGAGGATCGTTGGAGGCGCAAGTGAAGACCGACCTGTCGCTCTGCATCGTCTCTTACAACTGCAAGGAACTGCTGGTGGAGTGCCTGCGCAGCATATTCGAGCACGTCGCCGGGCTGGAGGTCGAGGTGATCGTCGCCGACAACGCCTCCTCCGACGGCACCGTTGAGATGCTGCGGGCTGATTTCCCGCGGGTGCGCCTGCTCGCTTTCGAGGACAACCGCGGGTTCGCCGCCGGGACAAACGCGGCTATGGCCGCGGCGGGCGGCGAAGTGCTGATGATGCTGAACCCGGATACGACGCTACGCGAGGGGGCTGTGCAGCAGCTCGTGGCCTTCCTGGGGGAACGCCCTGAGGCGGGGGCGGTCGGCCCCGCGATCTTCGATCCCGAGGGAGGGCTGCAGATGACCTGCCACCTCTTCCCGACGCTGTGGCAGACGCTGATACGCCAACTGGGGCTGCACCGTGCCTTCCCGGCCTCCCGCACTTTCGGCGCGTACGATATGACGTGGTGGGATCACAGCCAGCCGCGGCGCGTGGATTGGCTCTCCGGCGCTTGCATCGCCGTGCGGCGGGATGTTTGGGAGCGAGTGGGCGGTCTGGACGAGGGCTTCTTCATGTATGCGGAGGATGTGGATTGGTGTTACCGGCTTGCCCAGGCTGAGTTTGAGCGGTGGTATCTCCCCGGCGCCGAGATTGTGCATCATGAAGCGGGGAGCTGGGCCGACGCGTCTCGGGAACGGATCATCGCGTCGCACCGCTCTATGTTCCGCTACTTCGGCAAGAACTACGGCCATCTGCAGGAGGTGGCTGTGCGGCTGCTGGTGGCGTGGGGGGCGCTGATCCGCGGCAGCTTCTGGACCATCATGGGTCCGGTGCTGGGGGAGCGGGAGGCGTTCGTGTCGAGCTATGAGACTCACTTCCGCGTCGCCGAACGTGCGGCGGCGATGGAGGAGACGTGGCGCGAGCGACGCCGGGGGGGGCTGTCATGAGCGACCGGCGCCTGCGTATCGGGATTGACGCACGCGCTATCTCTTACCCCAAGACGGGCGACAGGAGTTACACCCTCGGGCTGATAGACGGTCTCGCACGGCTGCGACGGGGGGGCACGGTGTCGCATGAGTTCGTGCTCTACTTCGATCAGGAGCCACCGGAGCAGCTTTCCTGTGCAGCGGAGAATGCTCTGGACCCAGGCTGGTCAGTCCACGTACTCGGGGCCCCTCACGGCCGCCTCTGGACATTGCAGGCGCTTCCCCGCGCGGCGAAAGAGGACGGAATCGATGTGCTCCACGTGCAGTACAACGGCCCGCGCATCAGGAGGCCCGCGCTGGTCACGACGGTGCATGACATCAGCTTCAGGCTGCATCCGGAGTGGTTTCCGCTCAAGGACCGCCTGCTGCTCGACCTGGGGCTCAGATCCACCCTCTCGGTCGCGCGGCATGTGTTCGCGGTCTCTGAGTTCACCCGCGCCGGTGTGATCTCAAGCTACGGCGTGCCGCCGGAGCGGGTCTCCGTGACGTACAACGCGTTGCCGCCGGCTTTCACCGCGCCGGATGAGGCGGCGGTCGAGCGGGTGCTGGCCGCCCATGGTCTGAGCCGCCCCTACGTGCTCTTCGTGGGTGTGCGCCAGCCAAGGAAGAACCTGCCGCGAACGGTCGCGGCCTTTGTGTCCGCGAAGCAGAGTGGGGCCCTCCCGCATCGCCTGGTGCTGGCCGGCAAGGCCGGATGGCGTGCCACCGAGACTGAGCGGGCGATTGCCGAGGCGGGCGAGGACGTGCTACCGCTGGGTTATGTGCCGGATGAGGACCTCCCGGCGCTTTATGCCGGTGCGGACCTGCTGCTCTTTCCATCGCTGCTGGAGGGCTTCGGAATCCCGGTGTTGGAGGCATTCGCCTGCGGCACTCCGGTGGTGACTTCCGACGAGTCAGCGCTTCCGGAGATCGCCGGTGATGCCGCACTGCTGGTCAATCCGCGAGATGAGGAGGGCATCGCGGGGGCGATTCTGCGGGTGCTGAACGAGCCGACGCTGCGCGATGAGCTTGTGCGCAGAGGGTTTGAGCGGCTTCGGCTTTTTGACTGGCAGGAGACCGCGCGGCGCACCGTGGCCGGCTATGAGCGGGCGGTGGAGGTGCAGTGACCGAAGCCTGGCCGGACCTCTCGATCGTCATCGTCTCGTGGAACACTCGCGATCTGCTCGATGCCTGCCTGGTGAGCATCAGGGCGATTCCGGACGCGGTTACACGCGAGGTCATCGTGGTGGACAATGCCTCCACAGACGGCACGGCAGAGATGGTGCGCGACGACCACCCGGACGTTTCGTTGATCGCCAACGAGGAGAACCGCGGGTATGCGGCCGGCAACAACCAGGGCATTGCACTGGCGGCGGGTAGAGACGTGTTGCTGCTCAACCCGGACATCGTGGTGCTGGAGGGCGCGCTGGATACGCTGGCAGGTCTGCTCGACGACAGGCCGCAGGTCGGGGCGGTTGCGCCGCGGCTGGTGCTGATGGACGGGAGTACGCAGGCGAGCTGCCGGAGCTTCCCGACACCTGATGTGGTGTTGTACGAGGCGCTGGGACTGAGCCGGCTCTTCCCGCGCAGCCGCCGCTTCGGAAAGTACCGCATGACGTGGTGGGACTATGACGACGAGCGCCCGGTGGATCAGCCGATGGCGTCCGCGTTGCTGCTGCGTGGCGAGGCATTGGAGCAGGTCGGCGGCATGGACGAGGACTTCCCGATCTTCTTCAATGACGTAGACCTGTGCAAGCGTCTGTGGGAGGCCGGGTGGGAGGTCTGGTATACGCCGGGCGCGTCGATGGTGCACGTTGGCGGCGCGTCCACCAGGCAGGCGCGTCGGCGTATGATCGTCGAGTCGCACCGCAGCTTCGAGTTCTTCTACCGCAAGCACTACCGCGGCCGCATCTCGTGGTGGAGCTACTGGATGGCGCTCGGCCTGCTTCGGTTGGGGTTTCGCCTCAGGTTACTGGGCCACGACTTCCGCCGGATGCTGTCGCGGTGATCTGCGCACGATTTCGTGAACAAAGGAGACAGGGCGCGGAGAGTTGAATATGTTCGTTCGAGTTGACCGCTCGTCCAGTTGGCGGAGGTTCACCCGGGGGACGAGTCGGGAGGAGAGAGTAGAGTGGCAGAGCAGCTACCTCGTACCGGAACCGGACGCAGCATGAGCGCGAGAGACAGAAAGCCACTGCTCTACGCGGTGGCAGTGCTCCTCGCGCTGATGCTCGTGTTGTCGGCGACCGGTCAGATTCTCAACATCCGCCCCGCGGCCCTCGTGGGCTTCCCGATCATTCTTACCGCCGCGACCGCTTTGATACTGGTGCTGTTGGCAGCGGTTGCCCCCGATGAGCGTGCACCCACCTGCATGCATCTGGAGGATGTGGTGAGGATGAGTTTCCTCCCCGCGATCGCCGTTAGTCCGGAGACGCTCGAGGTGCTGGCGGCAAACGAGGCCGCGCGCGCACTGCTGGGCGAAACACGGTTTGCGGATGATCGCAATCTGGTGGACCTGCTCGGGAGTGACACGGGCGAGAAGTGTCGCGGCGTCGTTGAAGCAGCCGTCAGGGATGGCGCCGGGGAGGTCGACCGATGCAGCGTATACGACGATTCAGGCCGCCTTCGCAACATGCACCTGATGGGGCGCACTGACGCGGCGATCGCACCGGGGGCAGTTGTCGTGGCCTTCGCAGAGGGCGGTGTGGATGCGACGGTGGTTGAGTTCACCCGTGTGCAGGAGCGGCTGATGTCCAACATCAGCCACGAGTTGCGTACCCCCCTCAACGTCGTCATGGGCTTTTCAGAACTGCTGACCACGGGAACGCTGGGCGAGATGCCGGAGGCCCAGCTTGATGCGGCACAGGAGTGTCACATCGGCGGTGAGCGCATCCTGGACCTTATCAACGACATCATAGACGTCGGCCGCAGCCGCAGCTACTACGGCCTTGAAGACGCGCATCCGGTGTCGGTGGCCGAACTGGTCCGGCGTCTGGAGAATCTGCTTGCGGGGCAGGCGCGACGGGAGGACATCAGGATCGAGACGGACCTCCCTGACGACCTTCCCCTGGTGAACGTAGAGGAGCGTCCCCTCAAGCAGTTGATCTATCACCTGCTGCTCGCCAGCGTCGATCGCAGTAAGAGCGGAGATACGGTGAAGCTCTCTCTGCGACGGGCCGAGGATGCCCTGCTGATGCAGGTCACCGACGCGGGCCCCGCGCTGAAGCGAGTTCCGGGGCCTCAACCGCTTGAGGCGGTTTCCGAGGAAGAGGGGAGAGAGGCACTTGCGCCGCCGCTGCTTGGTCTACCTCTGTGCGCCACGCTGGCCGACATGATCGGCGGGACGCTGTCTGTCTCTACTAACGACGAAGGCGTTCACTTCGTCTTTGAGCTACCGCTGGCGGGCGCAATAGCCTGATACGTCATGATCTGCGGAACGCGCGAACCTTTCGAGGAGATGGGCACATGAAGAGACGCAAGGGCCCGCCGCTGCTGCACCTCCTCTGCTGCATTGCCACGCTCTCGGCCGCTATCCTCTCGGTCGCTGGCCGGGAGCCATGGTGCGGAGATGGAGAGGGGTAGCGAATGACGCTGCTTACCCCTCTGCAGCTTCTCGCGGCGGCCGGAATCGCCGTGCCGATCCTCGTGCATCTCTTCGGGCGTCCGCGGCCCCGACTGGTGCGCTTCCCGTCGCTGATGCTCCTGCGCGCGGCACAGCAGCAGCGCAACGCCTCCACGCGCCTGCGCCGCCTTGTCTCGCTGATCCTCCGCTGCCTCGCGATCCTGCTGCTGGCGTTGATGCTGAGCCTCCCGGCTACAGATCGCGCGCCGCTGAGCTTGCTGGGCAGGCCTCTTGGCGCAAGCGCAATCGTGATCGACACCTCGCCCAGCATGGGAGCCGAGGTGGGGGATGATCGCCCGATCGATCGCGCGCGGAGGGCTGCAGCGGCCATCGCGGACACTCTGGGGCCCGGTGGCGTGGTGGTGCCTGCTACCGCCGGGGCGACGCTGAAGCCGCTTGCCGCGTCGGCGATCCCGGCGTCGGAGGCGCGAGGGCTGCTCGTGTCGGCGAGGCTCGGCGACGAGCGGGTGGACATTGCCGGTGCGCTGCAGGCGCTGAGCGAGGCAGGCGAGCCGCCCGCGAGGGCATTTGTGCTGACGGATATGCAGGCGACGTCTGTGGGGCGCCTGCCGTCGCACGCCGGAGGTGTCGCGCAGGTCGTGCTGATTGATGTCGGGGCCGCGATGGGCGGCAACTCCGCGATCATCGATCTGCAGCCCGAGCAGGTGGTACATCTGCGCGGTCGGCCGGTGCAGTTGGCTGCAACGGCGCGGACGTGGGGTGAGGGGCCGGGTCAGGTAGCGCTGACTGTTGAGGCGGCCGAGGAGACCGCGGGAGTTGGGATTGAGCTTCGTGCGGACAGCCTCTCGCTGGCGCAGGTGGAGCTCTCGGCGCCTGCATCCGGCCTGCTCGTCTGCCAGGCGAGCCTCCCGCCGGACAAGCTGCGCGTGGATGACAAGCGCCTGTACGCTGCGCTTGTGCGCGATCGTCTGCGCGTGGCGGTCATCGGCGACGCGGAGGAGACACTCTTCATCCGGGCGGCGCTGGATCCGTTCGCGGAGGGCGATCAGCGGTCAACCATGGCTGTATCGCCGGCCGGAAGCATCGGCGGCCTGCCGCAAGCCGCCTGGGACGCCATCATCGTGGCCGATGCATCGGCGCTGCGGCCGGGAGATACGCAGGCGCTGGCCGAAGTGGTCCGAGCGGGGACAGGCGTGCTGCTGCTGACGACCGGCCCGGTGAGCGCTGAGGTTCTGCAGGTGGTCGGCCTGTCGGGTGTTTCGTTGGGAGAGGTGACGCGGCGCGAGGATGGCGCAGCGCTGGCTGAGCTTGCGACGGATCGTCCACCACTGGCCGCATTCGCACGACCGGGCGAGGGAGACCTCGGCGCGGCTCGCTTCATGAGGGTGCCCGCGGTGAAGGCCGGGTCACGTGACGGGGTAGTCGTGCTTGCGCGCTACGATGATGGCACCCCCGCGCTGCTTGAGGGCACGACCGGCCGCGGCCGCTCGCTGCTCTTCGCCACCGCGCCGGATGAGCGGTGGTCGGACCTCGTGTCACTGCCGGAGTTCCCGCCGCTGATGCATCGCCTGGTGCTGCATCTATCGGCAGGCGCGGCGCAGACGATCATGGCAGGCGCGCCTGGTGAATTGACAGTGGGAGATCTGCCGGACACCGCCCGTGAGCTCGTGATGATCGCTGAGGATGGTGCTGAGGCGGCTGTGCCACTTGAGGGCGGGCAGTGGCGCTTCGTACCGCAGACGCGAGGGGCATGGCGCGTTCTATCCGGCGGGGAGGAGATTGCGGCCTTCGCAGTCAATCTCGACCCTGCTGAGTCAGATCCGGCGCGCATGGGAGCGAATGAGGCGCGCGAGGCCCTGTCTCCCCTGGCGACGGGAGTAGTGGCGTTCGACCACCTCGATGAATACCTGCGGCGGATCGGGCCCGGGCTGACGGATCTGTCATCGTTGGTTGCGCTGCTTGCACTGCTGGTGCTTGCGGTCGAGGCAGTGCAGTCGCTGCAGTCGGTTGGAGGGCAGAGAGCGCAGGATGAATGAACAGGACCGGACGCGCCATGCGACGCGAGTGATGATTGACGCGGAGGCGCTGCGGCATAACGCGCGGCAGGTGCTTTCACGCCTGAAAAAGGGTACGCGCATGATGGCGGTTGTAAAGGCGAATGCGTACGGCCATGGGCTGATCGGAGCAGCCGAGACCTTCATCGGCGCAGGCGCTGAGTGGCTGGGAGTAAGCTCGGTGGCCGAGGGAGTTGCGCTCAGAGAGGCCGGGATCACCGCGCCCATCCTCGTCTTCATGCCTGCGGTGCGGGAGGAGTGCGAGGCGCTGGTGGAGGCCCACCTGACGGCCACCGTCGCCTGCACCGCGCATGTGACGTGGCTGCATGAGGCTGCGGAGGCGGTTGGAACAAGCGCTCGCGCACACGTTTACGTTGACACCGGGCTGTCCCGGATGCCCGGCGATGAGCCTGCGATTGATATCATTGATACTGCTGCTGGCCTCGGCGTCACGGTGACGGGGTTGTACACGCACTACGGGCCTCCTGGTTCGGGAGCGATGGCGGATGGGCTGGACCTGTTCCGCTCGGGAGTGTCGGCGCGGATGTTCGGCGCGCTGGCTAACGACCTCCTGGCAGCGGCGGATCGGCGGGAGTTGATTGCGCATTGTGCGGCGAGCGCATTGACGCTGGAGGAGCCGGAGGCTCACCTCGGCATGGTTCGCGTGGGCACGCTGCTCTACGGGCAGTACCCGGCGCACGTGAAGCGTCGCGACCTCGACCTGCGAGACGCGTTCGAGCTTCGCAGCCGCATTCTGCACCTTGGAAGCGTTGGGGTCGGCGCGAAGATCGGCTACGGCGGGGAGTTCCGGGCGCGGCGCGAGACGCTGCTGGCGACTGTGCCGGTAGGGTATTCGCACGGTCTCGGGATGCTGCCGCAGAGCCTGGCTGAACGGCCGCAGACGGCGGTGAAGGGCTTCCTCTCACGCACCGCCGGGGCGTGGGGGAATCCGAAGCACTTGCCCGTGGTGCGCGTTCGCGGGCGGGAGGCGCCGATCGTCGGCCGCATTGCGATGGATCACTGCGTGGTGGATGTGACTGATCTGCCGGAAGCCGCACTGGGAGATGATGTGGTGCTGCCGGTGAGGCGCACGAGTGTCAATCCGGAGATCCCACGAGTGTTCGTCGCTCCCGAGGAGGACTGATTATGCAGCGATGGATGTTGATCCTTGCGGCGCTGTCGGCGGTCGCCACGGTAGACGCGGCCGACGTGGCTCTGGTCCACGCGACATTCTCGCTGGAGAAGCACCCCGAGGCCGGGATCGACACCTACTACGAAGTAGTCAAGCGAGGCCTCGATCTGAGCGCTATCGACTACGACATAGTCACTGATGAGCAGATAGTCAACGGGGCGTTGGAGGGGCATCTGCTGGCGATCTTCCCCTACGCCACCGAGACGAACCCCGAACACACGCAGGCGATCCTCGACTACGTTGACGGCGGCGGCAACGTGCTGTGGTTCTTCACCGTGCGGGAGCCGCTTCAGGAGATGCTGGGCATGCGCAAGCTGACCTACCGGCGCAATGAATATGAGGGACAGCTTCAAACGATGCAGTTTGCCGCAGATGCCCCGCCGGGATTTCCGGCACAGGTGCGGCAGGAGTCGCGAAGCTGCTATCAGGCGACGGAGTTGACTGAGGGTGCGCGGGTGCTGGCGGACTGGCTCGATGCGGAGGGAAAGAGCACCGGCACTCCGGCGGTGGTGATGACCGATCATTCCGTCTGGGTGGCGCATGTGCTCTGGCGCGAGGCGGATGGCGCGGCTCAGCAGCACCTGCTGCTCGCGACGATCGGGCACTTCGTCCCCGGTACATGGGAGCGCGCAGTCGAGGGAGCCCTCGGCGGCGGCGTGGTTGATACAGAGTTTGAGAGTTTCGATGCACTGGTGGCTGATCTGCGCGAGCACCCGCAGGCTGGTGCGATGGCGGCCGAAGCGGCGCTGCGGGCCAAGCAGGCGCGGGAGGCGCTCGGTCAGCAGCAGTACGCTGAGGCGCTGTCGCGGGCGACTGAGGCGGCTGCGGGCGCCCAACAGGCAGTCGCGGCAAGCTTCCCATCGCGGCCGCATGAGCTTCGCGGCGTGTGGATGGGCTTCCCGCAAGATGACATGGACTGGGACGCGTTGATGCAGCGGCTGCGTGCCGCGAACTTCAACGCGGTCTTCCCGAACATGTGCACCCCCGGCGCGGCGGCATACCCGAGCGAGGTGCTGCCGCAGATCACCGAGCGCGATCACTTGAGCGAGTGCATCGAGTCCGCGCATCGCAACGGCATCGAGGTTCATCCGTGGCGGGGCAACTGGCAGGTCTACCGCGCCGCGGAAGGCGTTTCTGAGCGCTTCTTCGAGGAGGGCCGCTATGTGCTCTCAGTCGAGCAGGCGATGGGGCAGGAGGAGCAGGATCAGAATTACCGCTGGAGTCGCCGCTGGTTGGACCCCTCGGATGAGCGGAACCGGCAGCTTGAGATCGCGGCGATGGAGGAGATGGCGCGCAACTTCGCCGTGGACGGAATTCACTACGACTTCATGCGTTACCCGTCAAGCCGCTACTGCTACTGCGATCGCTGCCGTGAGCAGTTCGAGGCATGGGCGGGGGTTGAGGTCGCGAACTGGCCCGCGGACTGCTGGGAGGGCGGGGGGCATCTCGCGCGCTACCGCGACTGGCGGCGGCATCTGCTGACGAGTCTCGTGGCGGAGATACGGGAGAGGCTGGCGACGATCAAGCCCGATCTGCGGATCTCACTGGCCGCGCGCGCAAGCCTCAGCGGCGCCGTGGAGAGCGACGCGCAGGACTGGATCACCTGGTCGCATGAGGGCTACCTCGACTTCCTCTGCCCGATGGACTACACAGGTAGCGTTGAGCAGTTCGTGGCGAAGCTTGAGCCGCAGATGGGCGCAGTGGGCGGAGCGCTGCCGGTCTACGCCGGTATCGGCGTCAGTCAGACGCGCTCGGCGAGCGCCGCGAATCTGTCGCAGCAGATCATGCGCACACGGGAGCTTGGCGCGGACGGCTTCCTCATCTTCGCCCTCAGCGCGTTCTCGTCAGAGTTGATCGACGCAATCGGCAAGGGCGCGACCTACGGGCCGGTGGATCGCCTCCCTCATCACGTTCAGGCCGCCTCCGCCCTCTTCAGCTACCCCGCCTCAGTCGCCGGGGCGGCGGAGCGAACGTACGTGCCGGATGCCGAGGTCGCCGTGACGATCAAACTCACAGCCACGGGCGAAGCCGTCCAGCAGATCACCGCACAGCCGACCATCATGCCCGCCCGCGGTGGCGAGCAGGTTGAGCTTGCGCGCTATGGTAGCGCCGATGGGCGAACGCTTGAGCTAACGGCGGGGCTTCCGCGGGAGCCGGGCATATACAGCCTGATTGCGCGCGGCGAGGTGGTCTATGCGGACGGCCATGAGGAGCCGTTCCTGCTGCGCAGCCTGCCGATCACTGTGTTGAGCGAAGAGCAGCACGCCGAACTGCTGCAGCGGCTGGAGGCTCCGCGTTTCACGACCGACGCGCTGCATGTTGGCGTCGTGAGCGGCGGCTACGGGAGCGAGGGCATTCTGAGTGGTCTGGCGGATGCGGCGGGCATTGAGGCGTTGCCGCTGCACCGGCTTGACGATCAGTTCCTTAGAGCCTGCGATGTGGTGGTGCTGCCGCAAATGCGCGACGGGGCACTGGCATTGTCCGCCGATGACGCTGCTGCGCTGCGGGAGTTCGTCCGCAGAGGAGGTGGGCTGCTGGTAACGCATGATGTGGTGGGGACGCGTGGCTGGGAGGCGCTTTTCCCGGAGGTGGCTGTTGGACTGGAAGCTTTGCGCGAGACGGGGCTTCGGATGGCGGAAGGCCATCCGCTCCTGCGCGGAATGAGCGCAGGCGAGCAGTTCATTCACAGCTACTACGATCACGTTACGGTCCGGCCGGGAGAGGATGGAGTAGTGGTGGCGGCGAATGAGGCGGGAACTCCGGTGGTGGTAGCGGGTGAGGTGGGTGTCGGGAGATATGTCGCATGGGGCATGGCGACGGGACTCGGCGCCGACAGCGGCGAAGTCGCGCCGGTGGGCGGTGAGATGCAGCTTCTATCAAACGCTCTGACGTGGTTGGGTGGAAGTGACTGACAACAACAGGAGGCCCAAAGATGCGAAAGCTGATAGCGATCCTCTCGATTCTCGCAGTGGCAGGCACGGCATGGGCTGCGACGACGAGCACCTGGGAAGACATGATTCCCACGCCCAAGAAGATTGATGTGAGCGAAGAGCGCTGGATATTGTCGCTCGGCGAGCGGACGCAGGCGCAGATAATCGTTCCGCCACGCCAGCCGCAGGCGATGATCAGCGCTGAGGAGATCAACCAGCGGATGGGCGAACTTGGCGCCGCTCCGCTGCCGGTGATTGAGTCAGACGATCCGGCGGCGCTGGATTCGCAGGCGATCTCGATCGTCATCAGCAAGTGCTACGGCAGTGATCTTGCCGAGGCGATCATTGCTGAGTGTGACATCGACATCACGCGCGATGATCCCGGCGAGCAGGGGTACGTAGTGGAGTTCGTGCGCTTCCGCGGCTCGCGTGTGATCGCGCTGCTTGGCAGCGATCCGCAGGGCGCGCTCTATGCCGCCGTCACGATGCGCTACCTGATGGAGGGTGGCGACAACGGAGTTGCGGCTGCGGAGGCATCCGTCCGCGACTGGCCCGACTTTAAGTGGCGCGGAACAACCTGCCTGCAGCAGGCAAAGAGCAGCTATCCCGCCTACGGCTTGAAGGACGATGAGTACGTGGACGCACTGAAGCAGCAGGTTGACTGGATGCTGCGCGCCAAGCTCAACTTCATGGGCGACTTTCTGTATGGCCGTGAGGATGCCATGGACTGGATTGATGCTCGCTGGGTGACCCAACTTAATGCCTACGCCCGCCAGCGCGGCATCATCGGGGAGGAGTATCAGAGCACGCATGTCGGCTACGATGAGCGTGACGCCGGTGATCCTCGTTTCGAGGGCATGATGCACACCCGCAACCTCTACTTCACCTGGAGCGATGACGAACTGCTCCGCAAGCGCGCCCGAGAGATCGGTGAAGTGTATGAGAAACTTAACTTGGGCGTCGTCGTGCTGCACTGCCCCGATGGCGGCGGGCCTGTCAACCCCGAGATGTGGGAGAACCGCTCGGAGGCGGATCGCGCCCGCTGGGGCAATGACCGTGCCTCCGCCGATGCGCATGTCTTCAACATCTTCTACGAAGAGATCAAGCGCATCAACCCTGACATGAAGGTCGTCTTCGTGATCTACCCCTACAACGCGCAGTATCTCGACTGGGATATGCTCAAACCCATCTACCCGGATATGACGCGGGAGCAGTTCAACGCCGCAGGGCGCGACTACTGGGCGGACCTGGGGCCGAAGCTGCCGAAGGACGCGGGCATCTGCGTCTGGCTTGGCGAGCCGCAGTACATGGACGTCTTCCGTGAGTCATTCGGGGAGATGCCCATGTACTACTGGTACAAGCTCGCCTCCGGCTGGGTGGATGCTGGCTGGCTGATCACCACGCTGCGCTACATCCCGACAAACTACTACGACCATCCCGGCGACATCATGGCGGTGCGGATAGACCGCAACTTCCCGAACTACATCAACCGCCTGATCGCCTGCCAGTTCGCATGGAACAGTGATTCTGAGGGCGCCGAGGACTTCAGCGGCAACTACTACGACTTCCGCAAGGACAATGATGAGCCTGAGGTGGTAGTTGAGCGCTGGGGCGAGCTTGCCTGCCGGCACATGTGGGGGCCGGAGGTCGGGCCGGTGATGCACGAGGTGTACAACAAGGGCGTCATACCGGCGATGATCGTCAACCCGTCGCGGCTGCTCAACGATGTGAACAAGTCGCGCCGCCGCACGGGGCTTGAGCCGCTGGAGCTTACACCCGAGCAGATGCTGGGGCAGGCGGAGGGCTGCGAGGCAGCGGCAGCGGCACTGGAGACCCTCCTTGGCACCGAACAGCTCGCGGAGATGGACGAGATGGGCGAGCGCCTCTTCGTCTACTATCTGCGCCGCACCAACTGCCTCGGCGCGTATGCCCGGGCACATTACCACCTGCTGCAGGCGCAGAAGGCGCTGGCGAATGGTGACGGGACGGAGTTGGAGCGGCAGGTCGCGGAGGGGCTGCACGCGCTGGACGCGGGCCTTGAGAAGATGGCACGGGTGATGGAGATCACCTCCACGATGCGCGCGTATGACGTGAAATTCCACCGACAGGCCGCAAACGGCATCTTCCCGGCCATCCCCGGCACCGATGCCGACTTCCCGCGGATGCGCGAGTCACTCGAGGCGGTCATTCGCCGATGGCAGGATGCGCAACTGCAGTTCGAGCCGATCTCCCACGAGGGTCCGGTGCGAGT
The DNA here is from genome assembly GCA_012522765.1 of candidate division WS1 bacterium. Taxonomy (GTDB): domain Bacteria; phylum Armatimonadota; class Zipacnadia; order Zipacnadales; family UBA5352; genus UBA5352. The sequence continues at coordinate 55,076 of JAAYJW010000312.1, forward strand.
GGCGATCTACGATCCAAGCGGCGATGGCGGCACCGCAATCGGGCACCAGGGCTGGATGGAGACGCTGAAGACCGATGATGGCGTCGTCGCGGAGTTCATCAATGACCTGAGCCTGTCGAACCTCGTGAAGTACGAGGTGCTGCTCTACCCGCAGGCTTCCAGCGGGCGCAGCGTGAGCCGCTACGAGTACTTCGAGGTGCTCAAGCGCTACGTGGAGGAAGCCGGTGGCGGCGTCATGTTCGGCCACCACCAGGTTGGGCACGATCGCGCTGAGTTCGGGATGGAGGTCACCTTCCCGCTGATCGGCGCGGGCTCCATCGATCGCCCGGATGCATACGACGTGGTGGTCGCCGGCGACCATCCGATCACTGAGGGACTCGCAGCCGGTCAGACCTACCAGCACGTCTACTACGACCACTTCACCGTCAAACCCGGCCGCAAGGGCGTCGTCATCCTCAAGGACACCGGCGGCGACCCGGTGATGGTGGCCGGTCAGCAGGGCAAGGGCCGCGTGATCTACGACGGGCAGATCATCCTCAGCGACGTCTCAGGCACCGTGACGGCTGAGGGCACCGAGCGCGATGTCTTCCTCAGCGCAGTGAGGTGGATGGCGCACAGGAAGTAGCGGGCGAGACGACTGGCGATCCTTGCGACGCTCGCGGGCGCTGCGCTGCTGTTGAGCGCCTGGCGCAGCGCCTCATGGCTGGCGGCGACCGACCGGCGATTCCTGCCGGCGGTCGCCGCCTGTCTCGTCGTGATCGGCGCGTGGTTCTACGGCTACGAACGCACCTACCTCGCCCTGCGGCTCATCACCTGGGATGACGCGATCTTCTTCGACCGACTGCCGCTCTACGTCGCGATCGTGATGCTGCTGTCCCTGTGCATCCGGCGCCTCGAACGTGAGACGATGCGCAGACTCGTGACCGTCATCGTCGCCATCTTCGCGATGTATGCCCTCGCGGAGTTGGCGGCGCCCATCCCGCTGCCGCTCTTCGCGGATGAGCTGAGCGGAGCCACCGACGGCCCGGCGGAGGTGACGCAATCCACCGGCTGGTCCTGCGGGGCGGCGGCACTCGCGTGGGCTACGCGGCTGCATGGTGTCCCCGCCTCTGAGCGGCAGATGGCCGAACTGGCCGTCACCGCGCCTCTGCGCGGGACGAGCACTCGCGGAATGCTGCGCGCGCTCCATCGGGTTGGTCTCGAGGCGCAAGCGATTAAGCCGGCGAGTTGGGAGGACCTCGACGACATCCCCGGCCCCGCGCTGATCGGCTGGAAGCTGACCCCGACCGTCGCCCATGCGGCGGTGTTGCTGGCAGTCGAAGGGGATGAGGTGATCGTCGGCGATCCGCTGTGTGGTCAGATGCGCTACGAGCGGGAAGAGTTCATGCAGCGATGGCTTCGCGACTTGATCGTCATTAGCGCGCCAGACAAGACTTCTTCCTGATCATGTGTGGGCGCTTGCCGAGCACGAATGGTCGGCAACTGCGCGCTGCCCGGGGCGTCAGTACGGCCACAACGGGACGTAGCCGCCATGCGCACTGACAGTCGGCCTCACTCGATCCCGAGCGCCTCAGCGACATTGTCGCGCAACACCCGGCGCTGCGTCTCGGCGCTGACACCATGCTCGTCCATCAGCCCACGGTAGCGATCCAGCAGCGGAGCGAACCCCTGCGGGTTCCCCTCAGATCCGATGACAAGCTTGCCCCAGTGCGCTTCATCGCGCAGTAGTTCGTCCCACGGCTGCAGCGTCGGCTGACTGGCAGGCAGTCCGCAGATGTCGAAGTATATGCCGGGGTGGATCTTCATGAGGCTGGCCGCATGCCAGGTGTCGGGATAGCCGAGATGCGCGCCCCAGATCGTCAGGTCCGGGAAGCAGCGGGCGATGCGATCCAGCGTGAGCGGCATCATGAAGCGCGAGGAGACGTTCCAGCGGTCGTGCTCGGGAATGAAGCGGGCGCTGATGCCGGTATGAAAGAGGATCGGCATTCGAAGCTCCTCCGCCGCCTCATAAACCGGAAAGAACTCCTCCGAATCGTACATGTCTCGCGGGTACTGCGTCTTAAGCGCCCGGAAGCCCGCGCTGTGCCAGGCGCGAACATCCTCGGCAGTCTCCTCGCCGAGGTGTATGAACGCCAGCGGAATGATGCGATCCGGATGTGCCTCAGCAGCGGCCATGACCCCGTCGTTGCCATGCTGGCGCCAGCGCTCCCCGCCGCCGTTGAGGCACAGCCACTCCACGCCCGCCTCCGTGGCGCCTTCGAGCATCTGCTCGAGGAAGCCGTCCCGAAGCTGATAGTGGCAGTGGTTGTCAATTATCCCGAAGCTCGCCATCGATTCTGCACCTGTCCTTCAGTTGCAGCCGCCACGCGATTTGAGTGGCTCCACTTATCTGCTCCATGCGCCGCAGAAGTTTCTTCTGAGTACAAGTCATTCCTCCCCGCGACCTGATCTCCCAGGCGCGATCGTACCCGGCGCCGCGGGGCGGGAATGGCATGCCATTTGCGAGGAGGAATAGTCCGCTTGATCAGGGAACTCAGCGCAGCACCTACAGCGGAGGTCCGTGCCTAACGCCTCAGGCGGCCTCTCCGTCCATCTTCCGTCCGGGAAGGACCACGTATGCTCAAGTTGGCTGTCGGCCGCAACATGTCTGTTCTCGTGTTCATCATCATGGCGCACGCTGCTCTACCTGTCGCGGCACAGGGGCCTGACGCCGCCCAGCAGGGGCTTGAGATGATGGCCTCGATGATGCCGGTCTCACCGTGGAGCTTCTACCCGGACGACCAGGTGCTGGCGGACTTCTCCGGGACCGTCACGATCTCCTTCGGCGCCTCAGGCAACATGGCGCTGCCGAAAGACAACGACGGTGGGGAGACAAAGTGCAGCGCCGACCTCTCCGCCAGCCTGGTATACACCACCATGAACGGCCATGAGCAGACGAGCACCACGGCCGCGGGACGGATCATCGAGACGTACTTCCGGCGGGCTGAGGGCGTGGATGCGCCCGGCCACATGTATGAGCCCCCGCGGCGCGAGCGCCACGTCACGCGATACACGGGGCCTTCAGATAACACTCCGATCCACATCGTCAACCTGCACTTCAGCCGCAGCATGAAGCTGGCGTCCTTTCAGATGCAGATCGGGCAGGTGGATGTCGGCCGCAGTCAGATCAGCCACCTCACGCTGATGCGCGACAGCAAGATCAACGAAGATCCTCCCGATCGCTCGCAACTGGACGACATCGCGCTCTTCTTCAGCCTCCCGCCGCATGGGACCTCGGGCTCGCGCTGGGCGCAGCTAATGCGCGGCCGGCCCTCGGCGATGCCGTGGGCCGGCCCGTTCTACTACGAGTCGTCCAGCGCCAACGGCGCGACTTCGGGCAGCGCGACCTTCAAGGCCTTCTTCCATGGCGGCATGTGGGCGACACGCGAGCAGTGGGAGACTATGGGGCAGGACCCGGGCGAGGAGCCGATCTGGCCCGACGACATCTTCTGGCCGGGCAAGATGACAGTACGCTGGAGCTTCGTGACGAAGAGCGATCCGGGCGAGATGACCATCGCGCCTGAAACGCCCACGCTTTACGAGCAGTGGATCCCCGCTCCCATGCCGGGCGACGATGACGTGACGGTCGCGCCACTCGTGCAGGGCGGGCAGACGGCTCAGCCGCCCGCAGTCGCGCCACTCGTGCGGCCGGATGAGAACGCGGTCCCGACCATCTTCGGCCCCGCAGGTCCGCTGTACGTCACCGCGCGCATCAAGCCGCGGCAGGGACAGAACGACCCGCCGAAGGGGCGCATCCACTTCCACCTGAGCGACGTGACGCGAAATCCGGGGACCTGCAACGACCTCGGCGAGGAGACCGATCCGGACCTCTACTTCGTGGAGATGCCCGGCGTGACAGTCTCCGGCGACGGTCAGCACGCCTACACTGAGAATTACGTGGGTGAATTGACGGTCGGCGTGGCCGCGCGCGATACCGGCGCATGGGGCGTGGTGCAGGCGAGTTGCGATGACCTCGGGCTGCTCGCGCGCGACGAGCGGACTGGGCGTCACGGGCTGGTCATCCCGCTGGATGACAATCAGAACCGGACGTCAGATGCGTGGGATCGCGAGTTCGGCATCCGCGACAGCCTCTCGACGGATGATGAGGACAACGATGGCTGGACGCTCTACGAGGAGTACCGCGGCTTCTGGACGGACACGGGCTTCATTCGGACGAATCCGCGGGTGGCGGATCGGTAGACGCTGCGGACGGATCGTCAACGACAAAGCCAACGGCATTGGTAACAGGGTTCGGCGCTGGCGCGCCGGACAGGATGGCGGCTTCGCCGCCAGCAGGACACGACACAGGCAACGACTACGGCTTCAAGGGCGAGGGATAGCGCGGCCAAAGTCTTGGATGCGATGACAGCATCAGCCGTCGCGGTTTCCTTTGAAGTAATCGTCGTCACCTGTGACGTTTCCTGTTCCGGCGCCCAGCGCCGGATCCTGTCCGGGTGCGCCAGCGCCCGGAATCCTGTTAAGCAAGCCGTTGCCGTATTAGTCGGGCATTATGCCCCGCCCGCTCCTGTGCTTGCTACAGCGCGTTGTGCGTGATGCGCAGGTCGCGCAGGCGACCCTCGAACCAGTTGCCGGTCCAGCCCTCACCGATGATCGTGTAGGAGATGTTGTTCGCCGGCAGCGTGACTTCGAACGACTCAGTCGCTCCGTTGACGCCGAGCGTCATCTGACCGAAGTCGTGGCGCACGGTGATCGTGGACCACGCGCCGGCGGGCACCTCAAGCCCGCTCTCGTAGCTCTGGCTGGTCCAGGCGTTCGTGACGTAGTTCGCCACCAGCTTGCCGTCCCTGATCTGCAGGCCCAGACCCTTCTGCGACTTCGTGACCCGCCCGACCAGCAGGAACTGGTCGCCGGCGGTCTCAGGCTTCACCGCGAAGCTCAGCGTGTAGCTTCCACGCCGCGGGAGGCTCTCGCGCGGCAGTTCGAGGTAGGTGCCGACGCCATCGAACTCCAGCGCCGGTCGCCCATCCTCCTCAACCCACTCAGGCGCTGAATGTGTGGCTGCCTCAGGGTAGTTGCCCCGACCGCCCCGCCAGAGGCCGTTCGGTGAGCCGCGCCCGGTAGTGGTGCTGGTGTAGCCGCCCAGCACCGCCCAGAAGGGGACCTCATCGCCACTGAGCAGCACCGCGCCGCGCTCCGGCTCGAACTCATACTCCATCACCGGGATACGCGAGGCTGCCACCTGAACGTCCACCCCGCGCCCCTCCGTCTCCGAGTAGATGCGCAGCGGCACCTTGTTCGTGTCATCCACGTTCGGCAACAGCAGCGGGCGCGAGCGGAACTGCCTGCCTTCGGCGGTGGTTACGCGCAGGTGATACTGCTCCGTGTTGATCTCCGGCCAGATCGGCACCGAGAACGAGACTTCGCGGTCGGTGAGGTGCTGCGGCATATCAACCTGTCGGCGATACGGTTGCACACTGATGTGCAGCGGCCCCTCGAAGTCATAGCCGACGATCTTCTTCTCCAACACGTCGCTGAGGGGGACAGAGAAGCTGCCGGTGTCGAAGTCCCACTCGAGGACAGCCTCAGCGAGAGCATCTCGTGGCACCGCGAAGTAGATCCAGCGCACCGCCTCTGAGGCGTCGGCAAGCAACTCCAAACGCTGCGCCCCCGGCGCATCGGCCTCAACCGCAACCGGCGGTGGGCCGGATGAGAGCCACATCGGAGACGCAGCGTTCGCCAGCGTAATCGTTCCCTGCATCGGGATCGTCTTCAGCGAGCGGTACTCGATCAGGAAGCGCTCGTAACTCGGATCGTCGCGGAGGAACTCCTCGTTGGCGTCCACGGCGTATGCCTCGTCGTCATCACCGAGCAGTTCGACCAGCCCCAGTGCCTCCGGGGCCGAAACGGTGCCTGTCAGTGTGAGCGAACCATCCCCGGCGACGCCCGGCTGCCATGCAAGCTCCGCCTGAGCTGCCGGCAGCAGGTCACGCAGCGGCTGCCGAACCGTCAGGTAGTCCCAGTTCCATGTGGCGCGCAGGTTGATGTGATGGAAACCGCCGTCGAAGGTGATGTCGCGGCCCTGGTAGCCCGTAACCGTCAGCACCGGGACGAGCGCCCGGGCATCAGCAAGCGTCTCGCTCGGGATCGTCAGGCGCTCCTCCTGCAGCTTCGTGCTGTCGAAGGTCACAGTCTCAAACTCCCGCACGACTCGGCCCGCCTCATCCTGCAGCGTCAACTGGACCTGATACTGCCCGGCGTCAGTTCCGTCCGGCACATTAAGCAGTTCGGCAATCAGCACTTCGCCCAGCGTCAGGATCTTGCGCGTGCTGAGGATCAGATTTGGGATGCTGGTATCATCACCCGGCCACGGCGTGGGCTCCTCGCCCTTGATCTGACTCATGTAGTAGCGCAGGATCCGCCCGGTGGTGTTGGCGCCGTAAACCGTGGGGCGGAAGCTCGTGTTTTCGTTCTGCTCGTCCCATTCGGGCAGGATGATGACATCCGGACGCGCGTCCATCGCGGCCTCAAAAGATGATCGCAGCGTCCGCGTGTAGTCTTCGAAGAGGTTGTTGCCGCGGTCGGGAGACATGTGCGAGCGGTAGGCGCTCAGGCCAAGGTACTTGTTGCGATACTCCGGCTCCGCCAGAACGCTTTTGAAGACCGGGATGAAGACTTCGCGGTAGAACTCGGCGTCGAATGTGTGGTCCTTCTTGCGCAACGCCGGCGGGTAGTTGAAGTAGATACCATCGCAAACATCGAGGTACTCCCGCAGATAGGCCTTCTCCTTCTCTACCGCGGCGCGAGAAAGCGGCTCGCCTGCCATCAGAGGACCGCGCAGCCCGACGACGTTCGTCAGCGAGGGCAGGAAGACGAAGGTGTCGCCCACCCGCGCCCGCAGTTCGTCGAGGACCTCTTTCCACTGTGCAGGGGTGAAGCTCTGCGCTCCGTAGCTGGTGATGAGCAGCTTGCCATCAATGCGCGGCGCGAAGTCGGTCTGCAGGGCGCGCTGGAGGATCTCCGTCTTCTGCGCGAGATGCTCCGGAGTGTAAGCGGTCAGGAACTCCGGCAGCAGCCCCACTCCGGGCACGTCGAACTCCTCATGCAGGTCCATCATCGCCAGCCGGCCTTTGGTCTCGGGGAAGAACGCCAGGCCGTCTATGCCGTACTTGACCACCTGTTGCAATGTGCGCTGATAGCTCGGCGGCGGCGTGGGGTAGTCGGTCTCCATGCGGTAGTCGCGGTTCGCCAGCAGCGGGCGGTCGTTCCACTGGTGGTAGTAGTTCCTCTGCAGGCCGTACTTCATCTGGCTGCGTGAGAACACCACCGGGCGCGGCGTGAGCGGCTCTCGCGATTCGGCCTGAGCGTGAAGTTCAGCCATCAACTTCTCATGGTCGGCCCACGCTTCAGCCGGTGTCATGGGAGGTTCGGGCGTTCCGAGCGCGGTAAGCTCGAGCGCGCCAAACTGCAGTTCGCCATTGAGTGCCACCAGCACAATCGAACCGCTCAGGAACGTAGTCTCCTGGCGCGTGACAAAGCTCAGTTCGCGCTCGATCCATGCGCTATCTGGATCGGGCTTGATTTCACGGATCGTGACGGATTCCTTGGCGTACGGCTGGACCGGCCGGGCACCCTCGGCCTCATGCTCGCGCAGCATCAGGTAGATGTTCGCCGGCTCCTGCAGCCCGACTGGCCGCACCTGGTAGCGCACGCGGTAGGCGCAGTTGGGCTCGATCGGAATCCAACCGAGATCGAGTGTCGAGGCGGCCTCGAGTCCCTCAGCCGAGATCGAGACTGCCGTGCCATCGGGTAGTAACTCTGCGCCTACGCCCTCTGTCTCCGGCAGGCCCAACTGCTCGGGCTGGACGGTCAGCGGCGGTGGGACGTCCTGCTGCGCAGATGCGCCGCAGATGCAGATGATGAGTGCAACTATCGACAGATAGATCGGCTTGAGCATGAGCTTCATGTTTCGCGTATCTCCTTCGGACCGGGGTATTATCCTCGACGTGCCCGGCGGGGGGCCTGTTCATTAGGGAGCGCCTCGCACGTACAGTATACCACGGGCCGCGGGGCGGGGTGAATAGCCCAGCGCGTGCGTGCGGTACAACACCAGGCGCAGGCTAGTGTAGCCTGCGCCGTGGAAGCACTCGTACGAAGGGAGGAGGCAAGCGCGTCCTATCACTGCGCCCGTTTGAAGAACGTCTGGCCCTCCCGATCCTCTCGGTCAAGCTTTCCCTCCGCGATCAGGTGCGTGAGATACTTGATCGCCTCGTTCGGGTGCATGCCAAGGCCGTGCGAGACGTCCTCAATCGTGCATGGGCGATAGCTCACCAGCGCGAGCACCTCCTCCTCGGAATGTGCCGCGCCCTCGGGAACGTCATGTTCCCACGCCGAGGAGATCACGGTGGCACTAGGGCCGAAGATAACCCTCGCGCGCACCAGCGTCCCGTTGTCAACCCGCTTCACATCGGTGCCCGGCGCCGGCCGCACTACTGTATTGATCTGCACCTGGTCCGGGGCGATGCCGCGGATCACGCGTGCCAGCGCCTCAAGTTGCTCGTTACTATCGTTGACGCCCTCTACAAGCATGACCTCAAGCCACATCTCGCCATGGAACTCCAGCGCGGTCTCCTCCAGGCCCTCGATGACCTGCTGTAGAGCGAGGCCTTTCACCGGGTGGTTGATGCGCTCGAAGACCTCCTCAGTGGCGGCGTCGAGCGAGGGCATGATGAGGTCGGCCTGCATAGCCGCATCGCGCGCACCTTTACGCCACAGCAGAGCGCCGTTGGTGAGCAGGCAGATCGGGATATTCGTCAGTTGCCGCGCGCGCGCCATCGCGTCGCCGAGGTCTATGTTCAGTGTCGGCTCACCGCAGCCGGCAAAGGTGAGATAGTCGGCCTCCCCGCCGGCCTCCAGCCACGCCTCAAGCTCGCGCAGCACCTCGTCAACGTCCACGTATGCCTTGCGCTCGGCGGTATGAACCGTAGTCGGCCCAAGCTGGCAGTAGATACAGTCGAAGCAGCAGGTCTTCATCGGCACCATGTCAACGCCCAGCGACCTACCCAGCCGCCGCGATGGTACCGGCCCGTAGAGATGCTTGTACTGAGCCATTCATCTCACCCGTTCTCGCGTATGCGCTCCATAAGGGCGTCCACGATCTCGTTCCAGGCCTGCCGGACCGCCTCGGGTGCCTCGTCGCTCGTCAGTGGCTTGCCCTCGTCACTCAGCGCCACGATCTCCGCCGCCAGTGGCACTCGGCCGAGGAACGGCACGTTCATCTGCCGCGCCATCGCCTCACCGCCGCCGGTGGAGAAGACCTCCGTGCGCTCCCCGCAGTGGGGGCAGACGAAGCCGGACATGTTCTCCACCACGCCCAGCACCCTCAGGTTGACCTTATGCGCGAAGTTGATGGCCTTACGGCAGTCGGCCAGCGAGGCCTCCTGCGGCGTGGTGACGATGATTGCGCCATCGGCCTGCGGGAGCGACTGCGCGAGCGTCAGGGGCTCATCGCCGGTGCCGGGAGGGAGGTCCACCACGAGGAAATCGCGCTGTCCCCACTCCACGTCGCCGAGAAACTGCCGCAGCACTCCGCCGCGGAGTGGTCCGCGCCAGATAGTAGGCTGATCGCGCTCGGCAGTGAGGAAGCCGATGGACATGACCGCGAGGTTCGGCGCCGCCTCGACCGGCTGCAGCGCCTCCGGAGTGCCGGACGCCATCTCGCCTGTTACGCCCATCATCAGCGGAATCGTCGGCCCGTGCAGGTCCGCGTCCATCAGTCCCACGCGATTCCCGCGCTCAGCCAGCGCCGAAGCGAGGTTGGCGGCGACGGTGCTCTTCCCGACGCCTCCCTTGCCGCTGAGCACGAGTATAACGTGCCCGACCTCGCCCATCCTGTCCGCGATCTTCTGCGTCTGCTGCTCATACTGCTGCACCTGATCGTTCATCATGCGACGACGGTCCTTTCATGCGTCACTGCACCGTGTTACGGACACTCCTGTCAAGCTTAAGAGGAGGGTTTGGGCCACCCCAACGAATGAAACAGGTTCCCAAGTAAAGCGGGCGCTCTCCTCATAGCCAGACAACCGAACCAACGCCACGAGAAAGCCAGATTCTCAGGTAGAGCGGGCGCGGCGCCACCGCGCCGTCAGATCCCCGCGATCATCTCCGCGGTTCGCTCCCATGCCGCTCGCATCGCCTGTGCCGCCGGCCCGTCGTTGTGCTCGACGAGAGGCTTCTTTGCCGCGAGGGCGTCGGTTACCTGCGGGTCCCACGGTATCTCCCCGAGAATCGGCAGGCTCCTCATGTTGCACCACGTTCGCAGGTGCTGGGTGTTCGCCTGATTGATGTCGAACTTGTTGATAATCACCGCGGAGGTCAGGCCGAAGTGATCGATGAGCTGGATCTGCCGCTCCATGTCGTGGATACCCGAGAGCGACGGTTCGGTAACCACTACGGCCAGGTTCGTGTCAGTGAGGGCAGCGGTAGTAGTGCAGCCGAGGCCGGGCGGGCCGTCAATGATGATCAGCGGCAGATCGTGCTGATAAGCCAGGTCCTCGGCTTTCTGCCGCACCAGCGTGACAAGGCGGCCTGAGCTCTCCGCTGCCGGCAGCAGCCGCGCGTGAGCCATCGGCCCGTATGCGCTTGTGCCGGTGTACCACGTACCAACCACTACCGGCTCCAGCTTCAGCGCATTCACGGGACAGACAACCACACAGAGGCCGCAGCCCTCGCAGGCAAGCTCATCCACCTCATCCACGGTGATGGCGTGGAAGCGGCAGCGTTCTTCGCAGGCGCCGCAGCGGGTACATTTGTCTTCATCGCGCACCGCCACTTTTGCGCCGGTGAACTCCCCGCTGTCGGTGTCTTCCGGATGCATCAGCAGATACAGATTTGATGCGTCAACATCGCAGTCGGCGATGACCTTGTCGTGTCCCAACGCAGCGAAGGAGGCCACAGTGGTCGTCTTGCCCGTGCCGCCCTTGCCGCTGACGATCGTTATTTGCTTGAGGTCTGGCATCATGAATGCTCCCGGCGCGTCAGTTCGGATCATTTGAAGTGACGTAGTAAGAAAGTGTCCGCGTACTGTGTCCGGGCGAGGCGCTCGGGCTGCGCACCGGATTGCGCCCCGCCGGCCAAAAGCCCGGACGCCAGGCGGCCCTCGCCTGGAGAAGCGACATGCAACGTCTGCACTTGCGCAAATTCTACTTTCGTCCGATAATGCCCCTGAGCCGCATGGCTCGCCTGAGGCAGAGCGGTGGTGGCCGACCACCATCAGAGAGGGAAACGTAGCTCGGCTACGTCCCGGCAGCCGGCCACCACCAGTCTCAGGCTACCACCAACGTCCGCGGCCCATGCCGCGCCCGAAGCCGCCACCGCGGCCCCAGGCCATCCCGCCGCCGCAGGGGCCCCTGCCCCAGCCGAAGCGTGGATAGGCGCCGGGCATCATGCCGTAGCCCATCCCCCAGCCTCCGCCGTAGCCGGCGTAAGGGTAGCCATAGCCCATCCCGTAGGGGCGAGCGCCATAGCTCCCGTAGCCGCCGTAGCTTGCCCCGTAGGGGCTGCAGAAGCCACGGCCGCCGCCGGTCATCGGGCCCATTCCGGCAGGTCCTGTTCCATCCATTCCTGGCATTTGGATCACACCTCCTGTATGCCGAATATGATGCGTCATCGCTTGCTCACTACTGACCGCGGGTCATTGCGGCGCCACAACTCGGGCACTTCTGCTGGTAGCAGGGCACGCCGCGCTGGTGCGGCGCGGTCTTCCCGCAGTTCGGGCAAACGCAACTGCCGCCCGGACCCATCGCGAAGCCGCCGCCGCGTCCTCCGCCTCCGGCCCCGCCGCCTCCGCGGCCTGTGCCGGCGCCTCCACCGCCAACCGGTCCTGTTCCATCTCCACGAGGCATGACTCATCACTCCTTTCGCTTAAGATTGCTACGCGGAGGCGGCGCGTCGAGCCAGTGCGACGGCCTCCACGATAGTCTCGTACATCGCCAGCAGTTCATCGCGCCACTCATCAGTGGCGGCGATGAGCGTCTCGCCGCGCGAGTAAGCCTCCGCGATCTCCCGGCGTTCGGGGACGCGCATGAGGACCCGAAGGCCCTCGGCGGCCAGATACTCGTCCATCTCGTCATACTCCCCGCGGTCGCGGTTGATGACGATACCGCAGGGGATCTCCATGCGCCTGCAGGTCTCAACGGCCTCCCGCAGGTTCGCCAGCCCGAAGGGCGTCGGCTCGGTCACGAGGATGCAGTAGTCGGTGTCGGCGACTGCCTCCTGCATCGGGCAGGCCGTTCCGGGCGGGGCGTCAACGATTGCGAGCCTCTCGCGCGCGATGACATTCTTCACCGCGTTCGTCACGGGTGTTGCACGCTGATGGCCTACATCGAGGCGTCCCTCCCAGAAGTCTATGCCGCCGGCGCTCTGTCCGTGGGCGAGTTCGCCGATCCGCAGCGGCACCTCGGTTATTGCGCCGGTGGGGCAGACGAACGCACATGCGCCGCAGCCCGAGCAGAGATCGTGGAAAGTCAGCACGGCCTTGCCGATGGCTGCGATGGCGCCGACCTCGCACACGTGCGCGCATTTGCTGCAGTGGATGCACTTGCTCGCGTCCACCTCCGGAACGAGGATGTTGACATCCTCGCGTGCGCTGATCTCCGGATGGAGGAGGATTGCCGCGTTGGGCTCCTCCACGTCGCAGTCAAGCACCTGCACTGCATCCGGGTGTTCCACCGCCAGCGCCTGCGCCAGACTGCAGGAGACCAGCGTCTTACCTGTACCGCCCTTACCGGCGGCGACCGAAATTGTTAATTGCGCGTCCTTGCCCATCATGATTGTGCGCCTACTCTCCCAGTGACTCGAGGTACTCGATCTGCGACTGGATGAAGTCAAGCTGCTGCGCGAGCATCTCGGCTTGCGCCTGAAGCATGCTCAGATGATACTGGCGCACCTGCTCGGGATCGGGGCCCATCTGCGGCCCCCACGGGCCGGGCATCTGCGGGCCCCACGGCCCCGGCATGCCCATGCCGCCCATCATCGGGTCCATCGGCCCGGCCTGCGGCCCGAACTGGCCGTAGCCCTGCTGTGGCTGGCCCATCCCCTGACCCATCCCCTGACCGCCGCCCATGCCACGGCCCTGACCCATCCCCTGGCCGCCGCCCATGCCACCGCCCTGGCCCATGCCTCCGCCGCCACCCATGCCGCGTCCGCCTCCCATGCCACCGCCCATGCCACCGCCCTGCGGCATGCCGGGAGCAGCACCTCTGCCGCCCTGACCCATCGTGCCGGTGTGGGCCGCGGTAGTTGCGCCGCCGACTTCGGGGAGCTGACCGGACGCAGCGGCCTCAGCCGCCTCGCGCACCGTCATCCCGGAGCCCTGGAAGGTGCGGATGCCGCCCGCACCGAGTGCCATCGCGGCATTCGGGCCGTAATTGCCCGAGACTACCGCCTCGGCGCCGCTGTCTCCCACGATCTGTGAGGCTGCCGTGCCCGCGCCGGAGCCCATCTGCGGCCCGGGGTTCTCAACGACCTCGAAGTCCATGCTGTCCGTGTCAACGATGACGAAGTACGCACAGCGTCCGAACCTCGGGTCCATCTGCGCGTCCAGGTTGTCTCCTGACGATGTCACTGCAACTTTCATCGGTGTTTCCTCCTCTAAGTGATCCGCCGTTAGTCAGCCCCGGCGTGGGCTATGTTGACCTGCTTTATTGCGCCCGTGTCGTCAATTGCGATGATGCCGCCTGTTCCGCTCCTGAGCACCTCTCCCGAAAAGTAGCGCTCCAGCAGTCGGGCGCCGCGCTCTCCACTGCAGTGCAGCGGCATTATCTGCTGAACACCTCTCTGCGCCATCTCCAGCGCGACACGCTCTATCCGCTCTTCCGCCTCGCGGGCGAGATGCGTTCCGCCGATGATCGTGACCGGGCACCGCCTGGTGATCTGCTCCGCGCGCGCCACAATGTTGACAAGGCCCGCGTGAGCGCATCCGGTCAGCAGCACATCGCCCTCCTCCAACTGCACGATGATGGAGAGATCGTCAACGAAGTCATCGCGGATGACCTTGCCGTCACGCTCCACCAGAAGATGCGGCGCCTCCGGAGCCAGGTCCGATACCCGCGGCACGTGGCCTGTGGTCGTCACCCCCGGTGCCAACTCAACGGGTTCGGCACTGAGCCGGAATGATGCACCAAGCTCCTCGAACTCCTCGCGCGTCAGCGGCGGGCCGATGAAGACGGGTCCGTCTGCCCCACGGTCGCTGTACCGTGGTTCGAAGACTGCCGGGTGTGCCACCACGTCGAGCCTGCCCACCTGCCGAAGCAGCGCCGGCAGACCGTTAGTGTGATCGTAGTGCCCGTGGCTGAGGACCAGCGTGGAGACCTCCGCCAGATCTACTCCCATCAGCCGGGCGTTGACCCACGTTTGAGCAGAGTCGCCGGTATCAAGCAGTAGCGTCTTCTCCCCGACGCGTGCCAGCATGGACAGCCCGTGTCCCGGCTGAAGGTCCGTGCGGACCGCTGTCTCATCACGGAGTATCGCCACCTCAAGAGGGACCGTTGGCATCTGCGGGCACCTCCAGTGGCAATCGCTCCTGCCGCAGCGCATCCGGGAGCGTCTCAGCGTCGGTCTCGATCACAGCTATATGCTCTGCTGTCAGCACGTAGTAAGGCCCCTTGTTCTTTATGTTCTCGCGGGTAAAGACCGCGTCCACATCCTCGCGGATCAGCATCTGCGCAATGCGTATGCCGCGGCCGGAGGGGTCGCCAGTATAGGGGTTCTCAATGTAGCGCACATCCCGAACCAGCCGATCCTCACTACCGACTGTGACGATTGCGTAGCGGGTGGCCTCGCCGAACTGCGGAGAGAGCCGGTCACCGGCCTCAACCGGCGCCGCGTAAAGGTATGTGTCCCTGTGCTCGGGCTCGAAGTGTATGAGCACGGTGTCTACGTCCGGTGCTGCTTCATGAACAGCAGCCTCAAGACGGTAGCTGATCTGGTGCGCCTGATCGAGCTCATGCACGTCAAGCACCACGTGCGCTTCCACGAAACGGTACGGGCCGGAGTTGCGGCCCATCAGATCGTGAACCTCGAGGACGTCAGGATCGGACTCGATCACCTCGCGTATATCATCGAGCAG
>JAAYJW010000037.1 GCA_012522765.1 candidate division WS1 bacterium
GACTGGTGGTGCTGGGAGATCAACCGGATGATGGAGTGGGGCCTTGATGGCATGTACATTGATGACCCCTACATCTACCCGAGCTTCAATGACCGCACCGGCGGGGCGGTGCGCGAGGAGGATGGCAACGTCCGCCCCAGCTACGGCATGCTCGGCCTGCGCGAGTACTTCCGCCGCATCCGCACGCTGGCCTTCGAGCACTCCGAGCAGCCGTGGATTGACATACACATGTCCGGGCAACTGATGCTGCCCTTCTACCTCTACTGCGACAGCTTCCTCAACGGCGAGCACCTGAATATGCTGCTTAGCAAGGAGGCGCCGGACTACCTCGCGGTGCTGCCGGTGGCGGAACTCAAGGCGCAGTACATGGGCTACCAGTGGGGCCTCGCGCCCTTCCTGCTGCCCGAACTGCCCGAGGGCTTCCGGCAGTCGGTCCCGCATACTCGCGAGATAATCGCCTACTTCCTCCCGCATGACGTCTACTTCTGGCGCGCGTGGTCCGATCCGCCCACCCTCAACGCCGCCCTCAAGCCGCTGCAGGTGGACTTCGGCATCGGCGCCGCGGACAACCGCTTCCTGCCCTACTGGGAGGCGGGCGATGTCATCGGCGGGCAGAGCGACGCCCTCGTCTGCTCCGCGCATATCAAGCCGGGGCGCGTGATGCTGGTGATCGGCAACTGGTCGGACGAGGCGGCGCAGTTTGACCTCGCGCTTGACCTGCAGGCGCTGGGCCTCGATGGCGTGGCGAACCTGCAGGCGACCGACCCGGTTGATAGCGCTCAGATGAGGCTGGAGGGCGGACGCCTCACCGGCGAGATCGCCCGCCGCGACTACCGGCTGGTGCTGCTGGCGGGAGGGGAGTAACGCCGCTTCAGCCCCTACCGGCGTTCGTAATCCAGCACCTTCGTGCTGTAGATCCCGCGGACCGGATCGGCGGTCTCTGCCATCCAGTCGAAGAGCCGCTCGCGGAGCGCCATCGCACCGTCGCGATAGTCGGGCTGGCGCAGCACGTTCACCATCTCATGCGGATCGCGGGCAAGGTCATACAGCTCATCCTCGCCCGCAGCATTCCAGCCGTACTTCAGGTCGCCCATGCGGATCGTCCGCTGGCTCAGCGATACGTTGTTCACGCCATGAAACTCCGTCACCGCGCAGTCGCGCCATTCATTCGGGCGCCCCTCGATCAGCGGCAGCAGCGAGCGCCCATGCAGCACCTCCGGCTCATACGCGGCTCCGGCTGCGTCGCAGATCGTCGGGTAGACGTCCGCGTTCGAGGCGAACTCCTGCCGCACCTCGCCCGCGTGTGAGCCATCCGGGTGGCGCACGATCATCCCGATCCGGTGCGTCTCCTCGAAGTGGTGCCAGCCCTTGTCGGTGAGGCCGCCGTGGCTGCCGCAGGTCTCACCGTGGTCGCTGGTGAAGATGATCAGCGTCTCCTCAAGCTGCCCCGACTCGCGCAGGTACTCCACGATCCGCCCGATTTCGTAGTCAATGAGCGTGGTGAAGGCGTAGTAGTAGCGCAGCATCTCCGCCCAGTCCTCCCAGGCCAGCCGCTCGGCGTGCGGGTGAAGCTTCGTCTGGTGCGGGCCGCAGATATTGCGCGCGGGCCAGCCGTAGTTCGGCCATGGCTCGATCAGCATGTCACGGTAGAGGTCCACGAACTCTCGGGGCGCGTAGTAGGGCCCGTGCGGCCCCCAGTTGTTGTGCCAGATGAACCAGCGGTCGCCATCGCTGCGGAAGCGCTCCGCCAGCGAGATGGTATTCTCTGCGAGGAAATGCGGCACGGTGCTCTCCACCGGCCCGGCAAGCTCACCGGCAGGCACCGGCATCGGCTTGCCCTCCGGCCAGTCGAGCACTCGATGCTCATAGCCGCGCTCGGCGAGGTACTGCTGGTACTCCGGGTAGTGGAAGCCGCCGCCGCCATGGCCGGGGAAGTCCTGACCCTCAAAGCCGCGGTTGGTCGGAAGCGCGGGCTGATTCGGCATACCGTAGCGCTTCCTGTCGGGGGTCCCGAGGTGCCACTTTCCGGTGTAACCGCAGCGGTAGCCGGCGTCGCGCAGTCGGTATGAGAGCAGGTCCTCGCGGTCGGGAAGCTCATGGAGCGAGCAGCCGAGGTTGCCCACGTTCGAGCAGATTCCGTGGCTGTGCGGATAGAGGCCGGTCATGATCGTCCCCCGCGTGGGGGAGCACACCGGGCAGGCCGCGTAGGCTGTCTCGAAGCGCACGCCCTCCTTCGCGAGGCGGTCGATGTTCGGCGTGAGGCATGGCGTTTCGCCGTAGCAGCCGAGCGCTGAGAGACGATGCTGGTCGGTGAACAGCAGCAGGATGTTCGGTGTGTCGGGCATGGTCAGCTTCCTCCCGAGGCGTCCTCTCTGCGCGCGAACATCGGGTTCCTGTGGCGGCCGAGGGTCACGTCATCGGCATACTCATGCGCGAGAAGCGCGGGCTTGAGCGTCCAGCACTGGCTGCGCGTGTGCTCAAGGATCGGCGTCTGGCGGAAGCCCAGCCCGTGCGGCCGCCAGTTTCGGAAGCTCCGTGCGATTTCCAGCGCCTCCCGCACGCCGGGGATCGCGTCCACCGTCGCCGCTCGAGCCTCATCCGCGGGCAGCGGCCGGCCCAGCGCCTCGCTCGCAAGCACCATCAGCGCCTGCGCGGGCGTGATCGATCCGCAGACCTCGCTCA
>JAAYJW010000313.1 GCA_012522765.1 candidate division WS1 bacterium
ATCCGACACATTCACCCGGGTCTCCCCCCACGTGGCGCCGCTTGAGGATCACGTACAGGCACATCCGACGCTGCTTCTGATGCTGCTGCACAAGCTGACCGGAAAGGAAGAGTACCGGGAGTCGGCGGAGCGCGGCCTCGCGTTCATCCTCGAGACGCAGAATCCCCGAGGCTCGTGGTCGCATCACTGGAACCTCGAAAAGAACATCGGCGAGGCCGCCCAGAGCCAGTATAAGAACGCGGGCGAACTCAACGATGATGCCACGCAGGACCAGATGAAGATGATGCTGGCCGGCTGGCGTATGACCGGTGAGATCAAGTATCTCGCCGCGTTCCTTCGCGCCGCGGACTGGATCAAGTCGGCGTTCATAGACGAGAAGGCGAAGGGCTGGGCGCAGCAGTATGACGAGGACAACAATCCGATCCCCGCGCGGCATTTCGAGCCCCCTGCGATCTCGCTTTCTGAGGGCGTTCACAGTATCCCCCGGGTGCTGATGCTGGCGTACCGGGTGACCGGTGACACGGAGTACCTCGAGCCCTGTTACAGGTGGCGCGAGTGGATGCTGGACAACCGGGTCTTCACCAACGATCAGAAGACCGAGTGGGGATGGCATACCTACTACGATCCCGCGACAGGTGAGGCATACCGAACTGTCAAGGGTGAGCGCCTGCCGGCGGATCCGAAGGCCGTTAGCGAGAGGAGCCTGACATCGCTGCTGAAGGAGATTGAGCGCGCGGAGGAGCCCCGCCCCGCTCCGCCCTCGCCGGAGGAGCATGAGCGCGTGGTGACCGCGAGGGTCGCCGCGGTGGACGGGACGGCCGACGGGGGCATCCCGAAGTACCCCTACCTCGTCGAGGCATTCGACTGGACCGCGGGCACGTGGCTGTTCAGCAAGGACTCGCCCAACGGGCCGAGCGTGGCGCCGCACACACCGCGACTTGGGCTGGTGGCCTACGATGTCATGCTGCGCCGCCAGGTGGCGGGCCAGGTGTCGTGGGATCACCCGGTGCGGCGGATGAACATCAGCGAGTGGGCGAGCGGGTGGAACCACCTTGTGCCGCCGGACGAGATGACGGCCCGCGTCAGCCCGGACGAACTCGCGAGGGCGCGGGCGTACATCGAGGAACTGCGTGCGGGCGAGGGCGCCCGCACTACGGGCGGTTAAGGCGCAGGGCGCCGGCTTTACGGGCGCTAAGGCCGAGGGCGCCAGCTCGCTGAAGCACATGCCGTGCATGGGAGCGATCCGGGATGAACGTGCTGCTGATCACCGCCGATACGCTGCGCGCGGATCACATGAGCGCCTACGGCTACTGGCGCGAGACCTCGCCGAACCTCGCGGCGCTGGCGGATGAGGGTGTGCGCATCGACACCTTCATCGGCCAGTGTGCCCACACGCTGCCCTCGTTCACGAGCATGGTCAGCGGCCTGACGCCCTTTCAGACCGGCGCAGTCGCCACGCTCCACTGCGTCCCGAACACCCCCAGCGGAAGGCTCTCTGACGAGACACCGACGCTCGCCGAGACGCTGTCGAAGGCGGGCGTCTACGCC
>JAAYJW010000003.1 GCA_012522765.1 candidate division WS1 bacterium
GCACGACAGCGGTTGGAGTCGGTTGGCGCGGAGAGTGAGCTTGCGCAGCGCGCTGAGGAGACACTGCGGCGGCTGCGTGCGGGGGCATACGCTCCAGGGACGCAGGACAGCCTTCAGCCCGATCGGATTGTTCCGACCGTGCGGGCGCTGGTGGACGAAATCGAGGCGGCACTGCGATGAGAGTAGTGGCGACCGTTCTCATGCTCATCGTGCTTGCGCTGCCGCTGCGGGCCCAGGAAGAGGCCGATGCCGTGGCTCGGGGCAATGAACTCTACCGTGCGGGTGACTTCGCGGCTGCCGCTCAGGCCTATCGCGAGGCCATCGAGCAGGGGCAGGATGGCCCGCGCGTACATTACAACCTCGGCAATGCGCTGTATCTGAGCGAACGGCCGGGCGAGGCGATAGCGCATTACCTGGCGGCGGTGAGGATGGCCCCGCGAGATGATGATGTGCGGGCGAACCTCGAACGCGCTTACGCGCAGCGGAGCGTCGGCCCACCTGCTCCGCCGGTATCATGGCTCCACGCGATGCTCGAGCACCTGACCGGGCGTTTCACGCTCTCTGAACTTGCGGTTGCGGCGGCCGTCTGCTGGTGGGCGACCGTGGGCGCGGCTGCATTGCTGATCCTCGGCGTGAGGAGGCCTCACCGCGTCAGGCGATTGGTCTGGGGCCTCGGTGTAATCACCGCCTTGCTCATCGCGCTGGCGCTTGGGCGATGGTGGGGCTATCATCATCTGGAGCGAGCGGTCATCGTGGCGGAGGCGGGGCAGATCTGCACCGGCCCCGGCGAGAGCTTCGAGGTCGTGGAGTCGGCCGGTGAGGGCGTGGTCGTCCGCGTCGTCAGGCGTGACGCGCGCTGGGCGGAGGTAGTGGGGGAGAGTGGTACGCACGGCTGGATCTCCTCGGATGCGCTCATGTCGGTGCCGGGAACAGTGATGCTCGAGCGGTAGCAGGACACCCCACGGCAAGAATGGGTGCCATGGATAGCACAGGCTCGCCCCGCAATCTGCGGCCGTATGCGTTCGTCCTCGGCGGCGTGATGCTGGGTGGCCTCTCTCCGGTATTCACGAAACTGCTCCTGCTCGAGGGTGTGGAGGGGCCGACGCTCGTTGCGGCCCGCTACCTGCTCGCCGTGATCTTCCTCGCGCCCTTCGGGGTGCCCCAGCACCGGCCGGTGGAGGGCGGCAAGCCCGATCGCCGGGCATGGATCACGCTCATCCTCGTCGGCGTCTTCGGCTCCGGCCTCGGTTCGCTGCTCTTCACCGCAGCGGTGGATCTCGCCTCTGCGGGCGTAGTGAACGCGATCTCGAAGACCGCACCGATCTTCGTGGCGCTCTTCGCCTACTTCACGCTGCGCGAGCGTGTGACCTACCTGCGCTTTCTTCTCGTCGCGGTGATGGTGGCCGCGGACCTGCTCATCGTTGCTGGCGAGCTTAGCTTCAGCGGGCAGCTTGTCTCCACGCGGCTGCTGGGCGATCTGCTGGCTCTCGGTGCAGGGATGACGCGCGCGGCTGCCGAGATCCTCGGCAAGAGCGCGCTGCGCAAGTTCACCCCCTCAACGGTCGCCCTCTGGCGCTTCGGAGTCGGCCTGGCGGTTGCGGGTGGCGTCTCCGCGGGCACCGGTGGCTGGGTGACGCTCGGCGGCCTCGGGATCAGTGGCTGGACGATCATGCTGCTGCTCGCGGGGGTCAGCACCGCGCTGTACATGACGCTCTACTACCGTGGCCTCGCGGAGATTCCTGCGCATGTCGCCGTGAGCCTCAAGCTGCTGGGTGCCGTCGTCACGGTCATCGTATCGTGGATTGTACTGCGTGAAGCGCTGACGCCCTATCACATCGCGGGGATAGCAGTGCTGATCTCGGGCGCCTATCTGCTGGTGATGCGATCCGCCCAACCGGCGCCTGAGACGGTTGCACCGGTTTCCCCGGGGCGGCGGCCGTGGGCGCGACTGCGCCCGAGGCTGGTCGGGCTTGTGGTGCTGCTGGTTGTCGCGTCCGTATCGGTCGTGTGGTACCTCTCCATCCGACACAGCGTTCAGCTATTGCGCCAGCAGGTGCAACTGACTGTCGGGGAGGTGGCCGCGATCCTCGTCGAGTTCGGTGGGATTGAGGAGCGGCCCTCGTGGCAGAGTTACCAGCAGTACCTGCGGCGCGTGGTCGGGCATCGCGTTGAAGGTGACATCTACGCGCTTGAGGTCGTCTATGTGGCGGCGCTCGACCCCCGCGGCAGTATCGGCGCCTGGGCGATCTCGCCCGAACTGCAGCTTGTCACCGATGGCAGAGAGTTGCAGATAAGGGACCGCGCCGAGATGCAGCAACTGCTCGTTGAGATGGAGCGAGGCGCGGCTCAACACGGCATCATCACCGCCACGGCTGAGCTAATCAGCGAGGGTCGCGTCGTTGGGACGCTGAAGCTGGGAGCGCGGCGCGAGCTATCCGAGGGGATGGTGGGGGAGATCGTGGGTCGCAGCGCGGTGGCCGCACTCACGGTGCTTCTGCTCGCCGCTGCGATTGCCACGCTGGTGGTAGGCGGGATGGTGGAGCCGCTCGAGCGTCTCACAGCGCAACTGTGGGCGCGAAGGGGAGCGGCAGAGGGGGCGGAGAAATCCGAAGATATGGACGAGGTCGAGCAGATCCGCCGGGCCCTCGGAGTAGTGGGGCAGGCGATTGGGCTCGAGCGACGCACGATCGCTTCGCTGTCGCTGGTGCTCGCCGAGCGCGCGCGCTCGCGGGAGCAGCAGCTTTGTATTCCCGGGCCTGACGGTGTGTGGCTTGCGCTACTGCTGCCCCCCGGCGCGGGGATATCAACGGCCGCCGCTGCTTTGGAGTCGGTTGCCCGCGAGGCGGCGCGGCAGGGCGGTCTGCTGACAGAGGCCGCGGCACGATGCGCGCTCGCTACCTGGGGCGGCGAACGGGATGACGCTCTACGAGCCACACTGGCAGCGGCAGGACTGCAGGACGCGATGGTGGGGGAGGCCTCGACCGGAGTTCCCGTGATCGTGATAGGCGCGGGCGGAGATGCTGATGGCTGGTGCGAGGCGGCTGAGGTTGCCGCGGAGGCCGGCGACGAACGCCTCATCCCGGTGATCATGGGCCCTGCGGCATTCGCCCTCGCGCGAGATCATCTGCAGGCGCGGCCGCTTGATGGCAGCGACGGCTTCATGCTTATCGAGGGGCAGGCCGAGGCGCCGGAACTGGCAGGGGTTGTGCGAGAACCCGAGGATTAGGCCACAGGACCAGCAGACCCAACACCGCGGGAGGAGACCGGTAAGGGAGAAGTGGCTTTCATGGCACGCGCCGTGCTTTATACCGCGCTTCTGGCGCTGATAACAGCAGCAGGTTGCCCGCCTCCGGCCAGCAATGAGATCCGGGTGACTGTCACCGGAGACGCGCGTGGGGCAGGGGAACTGTCGAGCGCGCAGATCCTCGAACTCGCGCAGCGCGAGGGTGAGGTGTGGTGGTACACCTCTCTGCCGGAGAGCGAAGCCCGTGAGTTCCTGCGGCGCTTCCAGCAGGCGCATCCCGCGATCACGCCGCATCTGGTGCGAGGCAGCACTTTCGACATAGTGCGCCGTGTGGACAATGAACTCGCGCGTGGGCAGGTTCGGGCGGATACGCTGCACGTTCTCGATCCCGCGGTCTTCGATGACCTGCGCCGCCGCGGAGAGCTCTACGGCTACGAGTCGGAAGAAACGAGGCACTTCCCGGCGGACTACCGCGAGGCCGGTGGCTGGTCGTCCATGCGCGCGGTGACGGTGTGCATCGCCTACGATCCAACACGCATGAGCGCGGAGGAGGTCCCGGATACCTGGACCGGCCTGCTTGATCCCAAGTGGCGCGGGCGTATCGGCCTGAAGGACGCGCAGACCGGTGGCTCGGCTTACTCGCAGTACTACCTGCTGCGCGAGGAGTACGGGCTGGCTTACTGGCGCGCGATGGCGGAGCAGCGCCCGCAGCTTCATCGTTCCTCAGCCGACACCCTGCGGGCTCTTGCGAGTCGTGAGATAGACGTCGCGGGCGGGATTCTCGGCTACAGCGTCTACAATGCGCAGAAGGAGGGGACGCCGGTAGAGGCAATCTATCCGGCTGACGGCGTTCCGATGACGGTGGGGCCGATAGCGGTACTGAGTCGGGCTCCGCATCCTCACGCCGGGATCGTCTTCAGCGAGTGGGCACTCTCGCAGGAGGGGCAGCGGGCTATTGTTGAGATCAGCGGATGCTACTCGCTGCGAGATGACGTTGATCCACCGCCGGGAAGACCTCGCCTGTCCGACCTGAACATTCTGGCCCAGGAGGGCTCGTGGACTGAGTACCGCACTCGGCAGGAGCGGCTGCAGTCGGAGTACAGCCGGCTCTTTCATCCCGAGTCAGAATGAATTACATTTCATCGGCAACAGGAGGTTCCGCCGACTGTCTAAGCGAAAGAGCACGCTGAGGGGGACGAACACAGTCGCATCAAATGGGAGGCAACAAAGATGATGGTTCCGCGGACAGTCGTACTGGTGATCGTTCTGGTGGTGCTTCTGGCGCTTCCTGCAATGGCACAGAATGTCCGGATGAACGCGACGGGTGGCGCCTTCGCCACCACGTCAGTGGACGAGACGGCCTCGTTCAACAACCCGGCCGGCCTGCCGTTGCTGGACACATTCGGCATGAATCTGTCGCCGTGGCCCAGCCGCGCATCGGCGAACATTCTTGTTGATGGGCCGGATGACCTGGATGCCTTTTCGGCCTTCTATGCGGGTCGCGCAGCGGACAACAGCTACGGCTGGGGCGCAGGCTACATCAGCACCGACAACGGCGCCGACTCAGATGCATTCTCGGTTGGCTACGGACACAATCTGGACAACGGCTTCACCGTGGGCGCATCGCTCTACCACGAGAGCTGGGAGACCGCGGCCGACGACGGTGACAGCACCTCGTTCGACCTCGGCGCTATGTACCGCAGGGCCCTGCCGCTCAACACCTGGCGCGCAGGTCTATGGCTCGAAGACGTCGCCGACGAGTATGGTGGCCCGTTCTTCCATGCAGGCGCGGCCGTTGAGCTCCCCGCCGGTGTTGACGTTGCCGCCTCGATCTTCGACATTACAGACGAGGTTGACACCGTCGTAGCGATCGGTGCGGAGTGGAGTGTTCCGCTGACGAGCCTGATCGTTCGGGCCGGCAGCAACGATGGCGACTTCAGCGCTGGCCTGGGCTACCGCTGGACGAACTTCGAAGTCGGCCTGGCGTGGTCCGAAGCTGAGGGTGACGATCAGATTCTTGCCGGCGTCACCGGCTGCTTCTAGTCGTACGGTTCGACGATGCGGTTGCGGCCCCCGATCAATTGCGGTCGGGGGCCGCTCATTGCGTGGAAAGCCAGTGGTGGGGGCCAGCAGGCGGTTGGTGCAGTGGCGGGCGGGCATTAGTTCGCATAAGATACATTATGTTATGTTCGGCAATGCGGCAGACCTGCGCGCCCTACGTGGCGTTTGGAACTCCGTCCGCGGTGGGAACCGTTACAGTCTGTGGAATGACGGGCGCGAGCAGATCCTCCCGACGCAGAGAGGCCACCAGTATCGTGGAGACACCTGTCGAAGTCAGGCGAACGCCGACCACCACTCGATGGCAGACATGGGCCGAACTGCTCGGCGTTCTCACGGTGGCGCAGCTTAAGGCGCGTTATCGGCGATCGCTGCTCGGCTTTCTGTGGTCGCTCATCGTTCCGCTGTTTCAGATCGTGGTCATCGGTTTCGTCCTTCAGGGCCTGCTTCAGCACCGCATCCCCAACTACACCATCAAGTTCCTCGTGGCGCTGATACCATGGACCTTCTTCAACGACAGCGTCCTCACCGCATGCCCGACCTTCATGAAGTTCCGGGACGTCGTCAAGAAGATCTACTTCCCGCGCTGGACGCTGCCGGTGTCGGTCGTCGGCGGGGCGTTCGTTCACTTCGCCTTGTCCATGATCATTCTGTTTGTTGTGTTCCTGGTCGTCCCGGTTGCCTTCAGCCCGGTGTTCCTTTACATGATACCGCTCACACTGATGCTGGTCGTCATGCTCGCGGGCCTTGCGCTGTCGTTTTCGCTGCTGCATACGTACTATCAGGATGTCGAATACGCGCTGACAGCCATTCTGCGTATGTATTTTTTCGTAACTCCCGTGATGTATCCGCTAAGTGAGATTCCCGAGCGCTATCAGTATTGGTACATGTTCAACCCTATGGCGACCATCTGCGAGGGTTTTCGGAGCATCACACTCGAACACAGGCTCCCGCTCCCCGAGCACCTGATCTTCACCGCAGTTTTCAGCGTGCTCTGCCTCGTGATTGGCCTTCTTCTGTTCCGCCGCATGAGCCCGCAGCTTCCGGAGGTGTTGTAGGTGGCGACCTCCGGAATGCCCCCGGTCGTTGACCTGCGCGACCTCTGGAAAGCCTATCGCCGCCATCACGACCGGCCGGCGCGGCTCAAGGACGCTCTTATGGCGCGCTTCCTGGGGCATGTCCACCAGGTCGAGAAGACGTGGGCGGTGCGGGAACTGACGATGAAGGTCGAGCCCGGCGAGGTGGTCGGGCTCATTGGCCCGAATGGCTGCGGGAAGACGACGGTGCTCTCGCTCATCGCGGGCGTGCTCAGCCCCACACGGGGCTATCTTCACGTCGAAGGCAGGGTCTGCCCCATGCTGCAGGCCGGCGCGGGTTTCCACCACGACCTCACCGGCCTCGAGAACATCTATCTCTCCGGCGCCATGCTCGGGATGCGCCGCGCTGAGATCACCGGGAAACTCGACGACATCGTCGGCTGGGCCGAGGCCGAAGCGTGGGTTGACACGCCGGTACGCACATTCTCCTCCGGGATGCTGATGCGCCTCGGCTTTTC
Organism: candidate division WS1 bacterium; assembly: GCA_012522765.1. Taxonomy (GTDB): domain Bacteria; phylum Armatimonadota; class Zipacnadia; order Zipacnadales; family UBA5352; genus UBA5352. The sequence goes on from JAAYJW010000003.1 coordinate 6,858, forward strand.
CGTGGCGGCGCACATGGAGCCGGACATCCTGATCGTGGACGAGATTCTCGCTACAGGTGACGAGGGCTTCCGTGCGCGCGTGCGCCGCAGGCTCAGGGAAGAGGCCGACGCCGGGAGAATCGTGCTCCTCGTCTCTCACTACATGGAGGAAGTGCGACTCCTGTGCGATCGGGTGCTGTGGATGGAGGCGGGCACGATAATTCGACGAGGGCCTACAGCGCCTCTCATCGAACAGTACATCAGTGAGGGACGTTCTCGGGAGAGCAACGACGGGAGCTTGTGATGAGGGCCAGGCGGATAGTGTGGGTGGTGGTCATCGCGGGGTTATGCGTCCCTCTGTGGGCGCAGGAGGATCTCGCGGCACTCGAGCCATGCCCGCCGCCTGAAGGCTCGTGCGCTGAAGATGTCGCGCTCCACGTGCTTGACGCGCAGATCGGGACGTGGGAGCGTATGGGGTCAGTGATCGAGGGTGATCCGGCGTTGCTGCCTGAACTCGCCCCCGAAGATCCCCGCCTGCTCGAGATATACCGGCCCGTCTGCGCTGCCGGAGCGCAGTACCGCAACCTCGAAGGCCCCGGTGAGGGCTTCGTTACCATCCTTGCATTCCCCAGCTTTCTCGACGCAGTCGGATACTTCGGCGCGCAGCGTACCGAAGATGCCACACGAGTGCTGGTGACCTCAGCCGCCTACCGGGATGCGGGAGTGCTGCACATGCAGTCCAGCTTCTACTACTTCCGGATCGAGGTCACCGGTGTGCCTGAACAGGCTCTTCCTGCCGATCAGTACCTCGGAGCACGCTTTGAAGTAAGACTGCCGCAGCGTCCTGATCTCCCCCGCCCCCTGCGCATCATGCCCCGTGGCTGGATCAACTCACTGACGGTGAGCTACGAGCCGGTGGAGATACTGGGCAACGGCGCCGCGCCGATGGCGGCAGCCGTTCGCCGCGAGATCGGTAAGGCGCAGATGCGTGTGCGAGTTATCCCCGCCGCGGACGAAGATGAGGCCGCGCGGCTCTACACGGAGGCACTCGGTCGAGGGCTCGAGCGAGGTCAGGCCTGGGACGTGCCGCGCTTGGGTGAGGAGGCGTTTCGCTCGGAACTTGATGGCGACCTGTGGCTGGTTATGCTGCAGGACAGCTTTCTCGTTGATCTGACATCAGATGGTGAAATGTCGGACGCCGAGGCCGTGATGCGGCTGATGGGAACTGCGGTGCGTGTCTCGCGGCCACTGCCGGGGGACGTCATCGGCCCCCTCTGCCTGCCTGCCATAGAGCCCGCCGAGGCAGGAAGCCTCAGTCCTGATCGCTGACCGAGGATATTCGCGCGATGTCGCTGAGGCGAACGAGTCGTTCCCGCGCCTCACGTGGAGCACCGGAGTTCCATGGCGCCCCCGCGCGAGCCCGGATGTCGAGATAGCGGACGGTCTCTTCGGGCGTACCCACCAGACCGCTGGCGGCTTCCCTGCCGCTGCGGAAGCGCAGGGACACGCGGTTGGTGTAGGGCTCCCACAGCACTCTGAATGTGGTGAAGTAGTCGCCGGGTCTGGGAATGTAGTCGTAAAGTATCTGGTGCGCCATCTCCCGCACCTCCTCTCGGATTGGCACGCATGATGCCTCGCCGCCGCTCCCTCTCCTGTAGGCATTCATACCCAGAGTGCTCTGCTCCTAACCCCGAGGCGGATCATGCCGAATATGGAGGAGTCTGTTGTGCTCCAGGCGTAATAAACCCGGCGTTGTAGCTGATCGGCGGGAAGGGTGAAGCAGATGCTGTCTATGAACCGCGATGGCGATGGAAGGCGGGCAGATCCGGAGATTCGCGCTGAGGTACTGCGCCGCTACAACGCCGATCTGGTGGAGGGCTTCGGCGAGATATCTGAGTGGGCGCGGGCGGATCGTGAACGCCAGTGGGTGGCGTCATTCACAGACGCGCGCTGCGCCTACTACATCCACCAGGAGGGGCACCACCACCTGCAGTTTTGGACTGGGCCAACACCATCCGAGACGGGCGCCGAGCAGATAATTTTCGTCTTCTCCGTCGGCATGGGGATGGGCTCGATGCTGCCACAGCCCTCAGGCCGCTTCGACATCGTCCTCAACGTTCCGCCGGGCATAACGACCCATCTCGTCTCGTTTAATGTGACGAAGGAGAGCCGCGTCTGGCGCAATGGCGATGTCACGCTCGCCTACGACGTCAAGCGGCAGGAGTGGGCGCGTGGGAACGCGCCGATGAAGCTGGATGCTCATATCACGGAGGAAAGCGCGGCAACCTTCGGGATCATGGCGCTGCGTGTGCCACGGAAGCTGATACCCGAAGGTAAGCCCGCGCGGATCGACATCGTGCCCTTCAACCGTCAGCCCTCCCGGCGCTGGTTCAAGCTGGATGTGGACATGTTCACCCGCCCGATCTACAAGTCGCACATCGAACCGGCGCTTGAGGCTGTAACCGCCGGCCCCACTCCCCCATCGGTCGACGACTGGAACGTGTACTTCGGCGATCTGCACGTTCACACAGGCGAGGAGCATGGCTCCGGCCGAAGCTGCGGAACCGGGACGCTGGAGGAGAACTACGGCTACGGTCGCGATGTGGCCGGCCTCGACTTCATCGGCATTGCCGATCACGACTGGCAGTTCGCGGGGCAGGAGGACTGGGAGGGTCGGATGGCCCAGATGGACGAGTGGGACGAGCCGGGGCGTTACGTGGTCATCCCGGCTTACGAGTGGACCTCGGCGAAGTACGGCCATCGCAACGTCTACTACCGCGGCACCGGCTGGCCCTACTTCGACAACAACCCCGGACCCGGACATAACGCCATCGGCCCTGACAGCCGATCGCCGGAGGATCTCTGGCGGTCTCTGCGCGAATGTGGCGCGAAGGCGCTCACGATCGCCCACCACCCCTCCACGGGCTTTTTTCCGGTGGACTGGAGCTACATGGACGAGGAGTTCGACCGCCTCGTGGAGGTCTACTCCACGTGGGGGAACTCGGAGTATCTGGGGGCGCCATTCTCCGGCACGGCCTCGGATCGTCTGCCCGGCTTCGGAGCGCTGGATGCACTCAAGCGCGGCTACCGTCTGGGCCTGATGGCCTCAAGCGATGGTCATGACGGTAATCCGGGCAATGCACAGTGGTCGAATCGGCAGCCGCACATCCATCACCGCCTCGGCAGCGGCTTCATCGCGGTGCTGGCTGACGACCTGACGCGCGGCTCAGTCTGGGATGCCATGCACGCCCGCCGCTGCTATGCCACCACCGGCACGCGCATTGTGCTGGACTTCCGCGTCAACGGCGCGATCATGGGCAGCGAGATCGAGAAGCCCGCTGATGATATCAACCTGATCGAGGCCGATGTGACCGGAACGGCACCGGTGGACCGCATTGAGCTTGTGCGCGATGGCGAGGTCATCTGCTCGAAGCCCTGCAGCGGCATGACCGAGACGCTGCGGGTGGAGGAGGGCTGCCCGGAGGAGCCATGTTTCTACTACCTCCGGGTCTTCCAGACAGACGGCGAGATGGCGTGGTCAAGCCCGGTCTGGGTGGGGTGAATGGCGGCAGGCGGTAGTCGGCAATAGGCAATCGCGAACGACATGACAACGTCTACGGCCTTTTGTAACAGGACGGCGCTTCGCGCCGTACAGGATGTCGGCTCCGCCGCCAGCGGGTAGCGGCACAGGCAACGGCCGGGACACTATCAGTTGCCCATTCCCGATTGCCGCTTTCCGGCCGTTACTCTCCTTGTTCCGCCCTCCACTCCGCCTCCATCGCATCCAGCGTCGGGAAGTACCACTCGGTGAAGAGCAGATCCTGCTCAGGGTTGTTACCGGGGTACGGCCAGCGGGCGCGACCGTCAAGGTCGAGCATGATCTGAAGCTGCTGCTTGAGATCGACGCCCTCCATCTTATCGCCCTTGAGCGTCGCGATGCTGTTGCTGATATTGAAGCCACTGATTACGTAGCGCAGATAAGGGTCGTCAGGCCCCTTGATCGTCTGGCCCTCACCGCGAAGCTGGAAGTCAGAGTATGTGTCGATGAACGGGCAGTACATCGTGGTTGTGTTTGCGGGCGGGTTGAGCGTCGTGTGCGTGTAGATGCAGGCATCACCGACCATCTCGCGTATGCTGCGGATGAAGTAGTAGCTCCACGGCCATTCGCTCCCGCGCCCGAGGCCGTCGAAGTAGAAGCCATCGGTGCCGTAGCGCTCCTTGTGGTTGCGGAGCAGTTCAAGCTGCTTATCCACGTCCTTCACGGTATAGGCGCCGGGGTTGAAGTAAGGCAGCACCTGCATGCCCGCATCATGTGCGGTGGCGATCACGCGAGCATACTCCGCGTCGTCCTTGATGATGTACGGGCCGCTGCTTGAGGCGCCCTCGTAGATGCTCTGGTGCAGCACCATGATGTTGCAGTACTGCGCCATCCACCGAATCGCCTCGTCAGTCGGAAAGTGGTTCGAATGAGCGATGCGATCCTCGAAAGACTGTTCCCATGGGAACGGGCGGGGTGGGAAAACGCCCAGCGCGACGATCTTCCTCGCCTCGGCGGAGAGCGTTGCAGTCCATCCGGGCTCCGATCTGTCATCAGGTACGACCGTGAAGACGGACGGCTCTGTATCAAACTCAAGGCGCTGTTCCGGATAGATGCAGAAACCACCCAGTTCATCTATCGCCAGCAGATTGTCGCTCATCATGACGTAGTGCTCGGGAACGATGGCTGAGGTGGCCGTGATCTCGATGCGTCGATTGGTGCCGAACGCAATGAGGCCGTCCGGATTGACCGAAAGCGCACACTCATCGCCCTGCAGCACACATACGTCCTCATCAGAGCGGCCTACCGTTAGCGCGCCCAGCGGCGGGTTGAAGTCGAAGCGCACAAGAGCTCGCTCCTCCGGGATCCGCTGTGTAGCGACCAGTGATGAGCCGCCGGTGGCAAACTCGATCCTCGCACCTGTAGTCGTCACCGCTATCGCATCGTCAGCCTGAGCGACGTCCTCGACGCGCATACCCATCACGCTGGGGCTGCCCGGCCACAGCAGATCATCCGGGAAGCTCAGCAGCGGCGCCTCCGGCCTCTGGACCCGCTGGATGGCCACGTCGTCAACGTAGATTGTGTCTACGCCGTTCTTGAGGATGATGCGCAGGCCGAGAGCGGCTGCATCGGTGCGCTGGGTGATGAAATGCCCCTCATACTCGCGCCAGTCATCCCTGCCCTCGCCGGGCTGGAGGTTTATGGGATAGGTGCCGAGAGCCCAATCGCCGCGCTTCAGACCCGCTCCCTCAGCGTCCTGAAAACCGCCGCCGACACGAAGGTGTCCACCGCCCTGTGTGCGCTTGATCTTCAGCGACAGGCGGTAGAGCGTCCGCGGCTCGATCGGCACGTTCGGGCCCGCGACAGCGAAGTAATACTGCGGTTCCGCGCACTCCATGATGAGCACATGCGAGCCGCTCGGAGCATCTTCGACTTCAACAATGCGGCGCTGCTCATTCTGAGTCCAGCCGCCCTCGCCCTCGAAGTCGCCGTTCACGACAAGGTTCTCGCCCAGTTCCTGGCCCCAGACATAACCGACGGCCGTCATCATCAGCAATACTGCAACAGTCCGCATGAAGACTCACACTCCTTTTGATGCAATTCCGCCCGCAGGCCGACGCTACCTCCTGACGCTGGTCGGAAGCAGTCAGTTACCGGTGGGGTGACGAGGCTGCTCGAGTGCCGTGATCTCCAGGTCATCACGGGGTTCGGGGAGTTGAAGGAAGAGGTAGAGCGCGACCAGTGACAGCACAAGAGCGGTGACAAATGCCGGTTGATAGCCGAAGAGGTCGGCGCCCCAGCCGTAGAGCATCGGGGCGATCGCGAGTGGAAGGGTGAACGCGGTGCTGAAGCCGATGTAGGATGGCCGCTGATGCTCGGGTGCGATGTCCATGAGGTAGTTCGCGTAGCCGATCTGCATGCTCGCGAGGAAGAGCCCCGAACCGACGAATGCGCCTCCGAGGATGACCACCTGCAGGTTCGTCTCCCACGCGAGAAGCATCAGAGGCACATCCCATGTGCCGGCGGCAGCGATCACCGCCGCGGCGCAGCAAAGCGTCATCGCCCAGATCATCAGTAGTATCGCCCTGCGGTTGCCCTGCCGGTCGGAGATGAAGCCGGCAATAAGCGCTCCGGCGAACTCCGCGCAGATCTGCACCGCGATGAAGATGGCGGCGACCTCATCAGCAAGGTTCCAGACATCCGTGGCGAAGACGATCAGGAAGGGCCTGACGCCCGCGGCAACGCCCACAAGCAGGCGGATCCGCACCACCCGGCGATATGAGCTGTCGCTGCGAAAGAAGGTGACGCCGCGGCGCAGATGCTCGTTCCACGTGAGTTGCTGTTTGGCGGCCCTTGACGGAGGCTCTTTGACCTGCGCGAAGAGCAGCCAGGCAATAGCCGTGGCCACTACCGAGGCGGCAAAGAGCACTCCGAAGTTGCGTGGGAAGTCGAACGGACCGTCATCGCCGATCATCCACTGGACGAAGGGCGTCACAACGAAAAACACCAGCACGAGCGCCCCGAGTTTGCGCCACATGTGCAGGCTGCCGCGGCGAGTGGTCGGGACCGATTTCGTCACTATGTCCTGCAGCGTAAGGCCGGAGATCGCAAGTCCTGCCCGGTAGGCGAGCAGCGCCACCAGGAGGACGATGAGCACGATTGCGTTGGGGATGCTATCGGCAAACCACAGCACAGCGGCGCATGTGATGTATGAGAGCGTCTGTATGGTCGAGCCGGCAATGAACGCCGGCTTCTTTCTGTCGCGCGCATCGAGGCCACGCGCAACCGCAACCTGTGCGAGCGCCTCCACGATGCCCTTCAGGCCCAGGACGACGCCGACCACCCACGCCGCCCCCGAGAGCCGGTGTATCAGCAGCGGAATCAGCGCCGTAGGGTCCGCCAACCGGCTGCCTGTGAAGCCGAAGATGCCGTTGGCTATCCCGAGGCGGTAGGTTCGCGGGTTGAACTCGACGAGCATCTCGCGCGAGCGGTCGTCATGATCGTCAGGCAACGGCGAACTGTCCCTTCGATTGAAGATCGGCACGGACAGGTGACGACGAAGGGCATTCACCACGCGCAGGTGCAGACCTCCCGAGCACGCCTCTCTCCCTCCCCTACTCCCTCATGCTCATGCGATCCGTGCCTCCGGGGTCTTGACACACATTGCGTATTTAGCTATTGTGCTAAACAGACAATGTTGGGAGGTTTGATAAGATGGACCAGGTATACGAAGCGCGCGCTGAGGTCATGAAGGCACTGGCGCACCCCTCGCGGTTGATGATGCTCGATGCGCTCGCCGACCGTGAGATGTGTGTCTGTGAGCTGCAGGAGATTGTCGGCTCCAGCATGCCGACTGTATCGAGACACCTCGCGCAGATGAAGAACGCGGGGATCATAGACAGCCGCCGCGACGGCAATCAAATCTACTATCGCCTCGTCGTTCCCTGCATACTGCACATGTTCGGCTGCATAGATGCGGTGCTGCAGAGAGAGCATCTGCGCGCTGCGGAAGTCGTTGAGGCTTAGCACCCCGCGACTGCTGCGGAGAGTTGTCACTCCCACCCAAACGGACGGAGGCGTATCGAGTGTCAGACCGGATCAAACTGCTCCTGATCACCATAGTCTTCCTGGTTGCTTACTTCATTCCCCTGCGACACCCCCGCGTTCAGAGTGCGATCCGCGACATGTTCGTGATGTTGCAGGACTATGCGCAGGCGCACGTGCTGTTTTGCCTTGTGCCCGCGTTCTTCATTGCTGGCGCCATCGCAGTCTTCGTGAGCCAGGCGGCGGTGATGAAGTACTTCGGACCGGCGGCGAACCGTGTGCTGTCCTACGGTGTCTCTTCGGTCTCGGGGACGATCCTCGCAGTATGTTCCTGCACCGTGCTGCCGCTCTTCGCGGGCATATACAAGCGCGGCGCCGGGATCGGCCCCGCCTGCTGCTTCCTCTACTCGGGCCCTGCGATCAATATCCTGGCTATCATCCTCACCGCGCGGGTGCTCGGGATCGAGCTTGGCCTCGCTCGCGCCATCGGCGCGATCATCTTCGCGATCGTCACAGGGCTGCTGATGTCGTACTTCTTCCGCCAGTCGGAGGAGGAGCGGGCGGCGGAATCGGCGACGTTCGACCCGACCGCCTCCCAGGATGACACGCTGCCGCTGCCGAGGATGGCATCCTACGTTGGCGTCATGGTGCTGATCCTCATCTTCGCCGCTTGGAGCCGGCCCGAGGACGAGGTCGGCCTGTGGTGGGAGGTCTATCAGGTGAAGTGGCTGATCGTTATTCCGCTGCTGGGCGTGCTGGGGCCGATGCTCTGGCGCTGGTTCGACTCTGAGCAGATCGGCGAGTGGCTCGGCGCCACTCAGACCTTTGCGCTGCAGATCATGCCTCTGCTCTTCGCCGGTGTCCTGGTGGCGGGTTTCCTGCTGGGCATGCCCGGCACCGACAACGGCATCATCCCAAACACCTGGGTGTCGCGAATCGTCGGCGGCAACTCGATCTGGGCGAACCTTGGCGCATCCGTAGTGGGCGCCTTCATGTATTTTGCCACGTTGACTGAGGTGCCGATCCTGCAGTCGCTGCTCGGTAGCGGTATGGGCAAGGGCCCGGCGCTGGCACTGCTACTCGCCGGTCCGGCGCTTTCGCTGCCGAACATGCTCGTCATTCACAGCGTGCTTGGCACACGTAAGACAGTTACCTTCGTGTCTATCATCGTCGTGCTGTCCACCATCGCCGGGCTGGTCTATGGGAGTATCTTCTGAACCGGGAGGTGAGATGATGAAGGTGCAGATACTGGGCACAGGTTGCCCGAAGTGCAAGAAGCTGGCGGCGAATGCCGAGGAGGCTATCGCGGCGAGTGGCGTGGATGCGGAGATCGTCAAGATCGACAAACTTGGGGAGATCATGGAGTTCGGCGTGATGATGACGCCGGCTCTGGCGATTGATGGCGAAGTGAAGGCGTCCGGCAAGGTGCTGTCGGCAGCGGAAATCACTGAGATGCTGAAGGGAGCGTAAGACGATGCAAAGCGGATGCTCATGCGGTGGCGCGATCACGATGATTCTCGCCTGCTCCGGCGGGTCGAACGTCGGTCAGATCAGCAACGAGGTGGCGCGGAAGCTCACGGTAGACAACAAGGGTGTCATGTTCTGCCTGGCGGGCCTCGGCGGGGACGTTGAGCCGCTGATCGAGCGCACCAAGAGCGCAGGTCGGGTACTGGTGATCGACGGCTGCCCGGTCGCCTGTGCGAAGAAGACCCTCGAGCGCCACGGCATCGAGCACGAGTGGCTGGAGCTTACGAGCCTCGGCATCGAAAAGTGCCCGAGTCTCGAGCTTGATGGCTGCGAAGTCGCCTGTGCGATGGAAGCCGCGGAGAAGTGCCTCGAGGCGTAACTGACTACTGCCGTACAGTACGTGAGCGTCGGTGCTCTCCGACCAGTTGGAGAGACCGCCTATCCCTCATATTCGCTGGATGGAGGCAATTCTTTGAGCAAGGCCTGGAAGATCGGAATAGTCATCGCGCTTGTAGTGGCCATCGGCGTGGTGATAGCTTCGCGGCCGTCTCGTGAGCCGGTCGATGAGCCCGCCGAGCTGCAGCCGTCCGCCGACGCAATCGCTGAAGTGACTCCGCCCGAGGAGGCATCTGCCGGGCCGTCGGAGGCTACGCCGGAGAGCGCCGAAGCTGCCCCCGAGGAGGCCACGGCACTCCCCCGCTTCGTGGAAGTCGGCGCGGCGAGTTGCGTGCCGTGCAAGATGATGCAGCCGGTCCTCGACCAGCTTCGGTCGGAATACGCCGGGCGGCTTGAAGTGGTCATGGCCGACGTCTGGAAGAACCCCGAGTTGGGACAGTTGTATGAGGTGCGCACGATCCCCACTCAGGTCATCTATGATAGCGAGGGCACGGAAGTCTTCCGCCACATCGGCTTCTGGCCGAAAGAGGAGATCGAAGCGAAGCTGCAGGAGCTCGGCATCATTGACTGAACTCGGCATGTTGGAGCGGAATTGACGTGCAGGATCTGTTTGTGATGCTCACACAGGCGATCGAGGGTGCTCCGATGGTTGCGCTGGGCGCATCCTTCGTATGGGGCATCCTGAGCATCGTGCTCAGTCCATGTCATCTCGCGAGCATTCCCCTGATCGTTGGCTTCATCGACGGGCAAGGCCTCGTCACGACGCGGCGCGCGTTCTGGCTCTCAACCGTCTTCGCGTCAGGAATTCTCGTGACGATCGCTTTGATCGGGATCGTGACGGCCTCGCTCGGGCGCATGGTCGGGGATGTCGGGCCGTGGGGGAACTACTTCGTCGCGGTCGTCTTCTTCATCGTGGGCCTCCATCTGATGGACGTGATCCCGCTTGACTTCAGGGGCGCGACTCCGAGCCAGACGCAACGTAAGGGCATGGTGGCGGCCCTCATTCTCGGCCTCATCTTCGGTGTGGCGCTGGGGCCATGCACATTCGCGTACATGGCCCCCATGCTCGCTGTGACGCTGCGGGCGGCGGTGGAGAGCTTCCTCTACGGCGCTTTGCTACTGCTGGCCTTCGGCATCGGCCACTGTGCGGTGATCGTAGCGGCGGGTACATCCACCGAGGCAGTGCAGGGCTATCTGCAATGGACGGAGGAAACGCGTGGTGCCGCTATCGTGAAGAAAGTCTGCGGCGCGCTGGTGATCCTCGGCGGGCTGTATATGCTTTACACCGCCTGAGCGGGAAGATGGGCGGGCGCCGTGTTGACATGAGCCCGTCGCTGTGTTATCGTAAAAATACGATGAAGGCAGACGACGCGCGACACGGCAGCAAGTGCTGTGAGGAGATCGGTCCCTCGCCAGGAGATAGTGCCTGGCGGGAGCAGGACGAGGAGCTTGCGGCGATGGCGAAGGCGCTCGCTCATCCCGCGCGCGTACAGATCGTGCGCCTGCTGATGCGGCATGGGGAGGGCAGTTGCATCTGCGGCGACATCTGCGAGGTCATCCCGCTTGCCCAGTCTACCGTATCGCAACACCTGAAGATGCTGAAGCAGGCGGGGCTGATTCGGGGCGACGTGGACGGCCCGCGCATCTGCTACTCGATTGACAGCGATCGCCTCGAGCGACTCCGCGAACTGCTCGCCGCCCTGTAGCAGACGCTGCTGGCGGCTTCTCTTTTGTCCCGACCAATCGTATATCGTCGAATTACAAGGAGCGAGATCGAGATGGACGACGTCAAGGGTCGCGTACGTGAAAGATACGGCAACATCGCCCGGCAGTCCGAGTCAAGCTGCTGCAGCGGAAGTAGCTGCTGTTCGAGTTCGCCTTCGCTGGAGATTGGCTACGAGGCAGCCGACACTCAGGCGGTGCCGCAGGGCGCCGATCTCGGTCTCGGATGTGGCAATCCCACGGCCATCGCCGATCTCAGGCCCGGTGAGACCGTGCTCGATCTGGGATCGGGCGGTGGCTTCGACTGCTTCCTATCTGCGAACGCGGTCGGGTCTGAGGGCCATGTGATCGGCGTGGACATGACCGAAGATATGATCTCCCGCGCGCGTCGAAATGCAGAGGGAGCCGGGTATACGAATGTCGAATTCCGGCATGGGGAGATCGAGGCGTTGCCCGTGGAAGACGCTGAGGTGGATGTCATCATCAGCAACTGCGTCATCAACCTTGTGCCCAGCAAGCAGCAGGCTTTCGCCGAGGCTTTCCGGGTGCTCAGGCCCGGAGGACGGCTGCACGTGTCCGACATCGTGCTTGATGGGCCACTTCCTCCCGCGCTGGCCGGCAGCACCGAGGCCTACGTCGGATGCGTCGGTGGCGCTGTGAGCCGCGAGACCTACCTGATGGCGATGCAATCCGCGGGCTTCGTGGACATTGTGATCGAGGCCGATCGGGATGCCAGCGACATCCTCTCGGGTTGCTGCTCCACCGCAGGCGGCTGCGCCTGCAGTGCGCCGGCCAATCCGCTGAAGGGCATCGTGACATCTCTCACCATCAGTGCGCGCAAAGCGTCGTAACAGAGCGACAGTCGAGAGCCATCATGATGTAAGTGAAGAGGTCTCAACCGGGCAGGGGCGAAACACAGGCGCGTCATCATCCGGCGCGCCTGAGGTGTTTATCGCAATGTCCGTCCGCCTGCAGGTCCCGAAGCTCTCGAAGTTCGACCGCCCCGCTGAGCCGGTCACGGTCGCTGTCCCCTTCTCCGCAGGTGGACTCGCGCCCGACACGCCGGTCGTGGTGCGCGATGAGCGACGATCATATCCCACGCAGGCGCGCCCAACTGCCACCTGGCCCGATGGTTCAGTCAAGTGGCTGCTTGTTGACGCCCTCCTGGACCTGCCCGGCAACGCGTCTGCTGAGTTCACGCTCGATGAGGGCGTCTCCCCCACTGCGGATGAATCAGTGCTGTCCATCAGCACTGCCGGAGCCGCCGGCGTGGACAGCGGCCGCCTGTCACTGCGCCTGTGCCACTCCGGTCAGCGCGGCCTGATTCGGGAGATGGCCCTCAATGGCGCCAGCTTCGCGGACGCGGATGAGATGGTCGGCCCGGAACTGATGGTCGGTGGCGAGGTGTGCGTCGCTTCGGTTGATGCTGAAAGCTGGCGGGTGGTGGAACCCGGACCGGTTCGCGTCGTACTTGAGGCGCAGGGCAGCCACATCTCCGACGAGGGCCGAGCGTCCCTCGACTTCGTCGTGCGCGTCACGGCATGGGCGGGAAAGCCGTGGGTGCAGGTGCATCATCGTCTCGTCAACCGCGAGGCCGAGACCGTGCAGATTGATGCACTGAACTGGCGGCTTCAGCCGAAGATCGCTGAACGGGAGCGATCCGAGGGCGCAATCACCGTCTCCAACTACCGCTCCTCAACCCAGAGCGCCGATCCCGGCACGACAGTCAGGCGGACGATTGACGCCGAATACCTCCTCTACACCTCTAACGAACAGGTCCCGGAAGTGAACTACGGGACCTTCACCGGCCACTGGCGACACCCTGAACGCGGCGGGCTCTCAGCCACCATCTTCCAGGCCTATCAGAACTTCCCGGCCGGGCTCAGTGCCGGTGCCGACGGACTCGCGGTGGAGCTTGTGCCCGAAGGCAGTTGCGGCCTCAGTCTGATGCCCGGCATGGCGAAGGGCTACCGCTTCCTCCTCCACGCGCACGACGGATCCGAGCCGGTGGAGGAACTCGTGATCCGCGGGCTTCAGTACCAGATGCCGGACCGGCCGCTGCTGGATGCCGAAACCTATCGCCGCGCAAAGGTCCTTCCGAACCTGTTCGTCGATCGGCCCGTCCGGCGTGTTGAGCGCAAGCTGCTCGATCTGGCGGATAATCGAACGCGCGCATACGGCGCCCTCCACTGGGGTGACGCACCGGAGATCGGCTACACGCATCAGGGTCGCGGTCGCGGACAGCTCGTGTGGTGCAACATGGAATATGATCTGCCGCGCGCAGCCATGGTCATGTTCGCGCGCACCGGCGAACGCAGAATGCTCGACTATCTGCTGGTTTCGGCCGAGCACTGGATGGAGGTAGATGTCTGCCACCACAGCGACGATCCGCTGCGGCATCAGGGGATGGTCTGCCACTCCGCCTGCCACGTCACGGGCGGTGTGACGATCTCGCATGAGTGGGTCGAGGGGATCCTCGACTACTACCACCAGACGGGCGATGAGTTTGCGCTGCAGACGGCGCTGGGCATCGGCAGCAACGTCCTGCGGCACCTCGATCGGATGATGTCGCGGGGTGTCGGCGCGTTTGCCGCGCGCGAGACCGGCTGGGCCATTCGAACCCTCGTGGCGCTCTATGAAGAGACACATGATGAAGATTGGCTTGCGCCCGCGGAAGTGATTGTGGGGCATTTCGAGGAGTGGATGGGCGAATACGACACGTGGCTCTCGCCGTACACCGATCACACCCTCGTGCGAGTTCCGTTCATGATAACGGTCGCGGTGAATGGCCTGATGTGTTACTACCGAGTGCGCCCGCAGCCACGCGTGGAGCGAATGGTGGTGCAGGCGATGGATGATCTCATCGAGCACTGCCTGATGCCCGACGGGCGGTTCTACTACAAGGAGCTGCCGAGCCTGCAGAAACGCGGTGCGGGCACACAGGTGCTCCAGGGACTTGCGTATGCCTACAGTCTCACCGCGGATGACAGATACCTGCGCGCGGGCATGGACAGCTTCGAACTGTCGCTGGAGGAGGAAAGTCCGGGCTGGACCGGCGGCAAATATGTTGACGGCGATGCAGTGATAGAGGCTCGAGGTCCGGGGCCGAAGGCCTTCGCGTCGGCCTTCCCGCCCATCGCCCGCTTCTACCGCTGCGCGGTGGAGGCAGGACTGCTTGCGCAGGATCAGTGAATGACACAGAAGGAGCCAACCGATGAACCTGGTGCTGATCTGTTCAGACACATTCCGATGGGACTACCTCGGCTGCTACGGCAACGAGTGGATCGAGACGCCGAACCTCGATGCCATGGCGAAGGAATCCGCGCTCTACGAGCAGGCATTCGGCGAGGGACTACCCACGCTGCCGGCCCGGCGGGTGATGGCAACCGGCCGTGGCATTATCCCGATGCAGTATCACGCCCAGCACACTGACAAGGTCAACCTTCCCGGGTGGCATCCGCTCTTCTTCGAGGACGTCACCATGGCCGAGCACCTGCTTGGCAAAGGCTACGCCACCTGCATGGTCACCGATGTCTATCACATGATGAAGCCCGGCAAAAACTTTCACCGCGGGATGGAGTACTGGTACTGGGTCCGTGGCGTGGAGGACGACAGGTACAACTGGCGCGATCTCCAGCGCGTGCAGGATGTCTGGCCGACCGTTTCAAGCTGGGGCAAGACCGCCATCAATGATCCGCACCACTGGCTGGTGCAGCATATCAACGGCCGCGTCCAGTGGCAGAGCGAGGAGGACAGCTTCACCGGCCGGGTGATGACTAAGGCTATGGACTGGGTCAATGGCTTTCACGGCGACTACCCATTCTTCATGTGGATAGACATGTTCGACCCGCACGAGCCGTGGGACCCTCCTGTTGAGTATGGCCGCAAGTATGACCCGAACTTCGACCCGTATAAGTCGGCATTCCCGCCCTCCAACAACCAGGACATGACCGAGGAGGAGTTCCGCTGCGTTAAGGCCGGCTATGCGGGCGAGTGCTCTCTGGTGGATGCGTGGGTGGGGCGGTTCCTCGACAACCTCGCTGACCGCGATCTGCTCGATGACACGCTGATCGTCTTCACGTCAGATCATGGCGGCATGATGGGCGAAAATGGCGAGATCCACAAGTCCGGCACTCGCCTCCGCAACCAGGTGACGCAGGTCCCGCTCCTCATTCGCCATCCTGGCGGAGAGGCGGCAGGCGCGCGCGTCAAGGGCTTTGTGCAGCATCACGACATCATGCCGACGATGCTTGCGATCGCGGGCGAGGATATCCCGGAGCGCTGCAACGGGCGGAACGTGTGGCCGTTGGCGGTGGAGGGACGGCCAAGTGAGGTCGAGCAGATCATTAGCTGCTTCGGCTGGCACGCCTCAGTGCGCAATCGGAAATGGAACTACATCGCACCATGGGCGCCGATCCCTGAAAAAGCACCCGGCGGGGAAGTACGTGCGCTATATGACCTGGAGAACGACCCGGAGGAACTGACGAATGTGATAGACGAGCATCCGGAGATCGCCTCCGAGATGCAGCAGTGGATGGAGGACTACCTCGCGGAGCACACGGTAGAGGCCACCGGCGATCTCGGGCCCGGTCAGTCCGGCCCTGAGCACGACCAGGCCTACATCTGAGCAAAACTCTCGCGCTACCCGCCCCCCAACGTCCCGGGCGTCTCTGTCCGGGACGTTGGCGGTTTTCGTCTACAGCAGCGGGATATCGGCGACGATGATCTCCGGATCGGTGGCAGTAGCGGCCTGAGCGAGCACCCGCACGCCCTCCGGGCCATCGGGATCAACTGCAAGTATCCAGCTTTGGCCCTCGAAGGGCAATCCGGCGAGGCTGCCAACGCCGAAGACCTCCACGCCCGGCACTCCAAGCTCCCGCACGCGCGAGAACATGCCCTCTTTGCGCTCAGTGATGGCCCGTTCATCCCACGGCTCCGGATTGGCCAACGGCACAAGCAGCACCTGAGCGCCCTCATTAACAAGCCTCGCAGCAAGCTCAGCGTCCCACGCATCGTAGCAGATCAGCGGC
>JAAYJW010000314.1 GCA_012522765.1 candidate division WS1 bacterium
ACCAGCCATGTGAGCCGTAGGGGTCATCGGCGCGGCCACCGGGGCCTCCCGGATCGCCCTCGAAGTCGGACAGCATCCAGCCGACGTACATGCTCGGCTGCGACCACAGCAACGCGATCTTCGCCTGCGGGCGCTCGGCGCTCATCAGGAGCTTGCCCGCGCCCTCTCGCAGATCGCGCGTGACTTCCTCATAGAGCTCGCCACGCTCGGTGATCCGCAGGTCCGGGAAGAGCTGCGCCCACGATGCCCGGCCCGCGAATGTGGACATCGAACCGTAGATGGTGACGCCGCTCGCGCCATGCAGGCTCGCCCACCACGGGATGAACTCGATGTCCGCGGGCTCATGCACATAGCCGACCCACGGCAGGTGCGGAGTGCCGGGCGCCGTCCACTGCGCGAAGGGTTCGTAGGCCATGCGGTGGCCGCTCGTGTCCACGCCACCACGGACCTCGGTCATGTACTCCATCGAGTACTCGCTCACCTGCGCAAGCTGCCAGTAGTCGCGCCCGGCAAAGGGGTTGGGGCCGAAGGTGTTCGGGTAGGCGACCGGGATCTCCGGGTCGCCGCGCCGGATGCTCTCGCGGATAAGCTCGACCGACTCGGTCCACGTCCAGTCCATGAAGCGCCGGAACTCCAGCCACGGCGCCCATGTATCCTGCCCGCGCGCATCGCGGTAGGCGATGAAGCCGGGCTCGGTGAAGTCGGCGAAGTCCGTGCCCCACGCGGCATTGAGCGCCTCGATGGACGGGTAGCGCTCGCGCAGCCATGCCTCGTAGCGCTCGGCGCAGTAGGGCCCGGAGCAGACGTCGCGATCGTTCTTCACCAGCGAGGTCTCGTCGCGCAGGTAGGCGCAGATTGTCCCGTAGCCGCGCTGGGCTGCCGCAATCTCGCCGCCGCGCCGAAGTATCTCCTCGCGTACCGCCGGGTCGCTGAAGCACGGTTCGCGCACGGTGCTGTCGCCGGCGTAGGGGCCGGTGCCGGGGAGGCCGTAGCCATAGCCGGTTGGCCACTGCAGGCCGGTGACACTGGCGAGCATCGCATCACCGCTGACAAGTTGTGAGCTGACGCCAGTGCGGCCAAGCTGGCGGCAGAACGTCATGTCGAGGTAGGGCGGCATGGCGTTGCCCGAGCCCCACGTGCTGAGGCGCCAGTCTGCGAAGTAGTCCTCATGCGGCTGTGGGATGAGCATCGGCGCGCGCGCGATGTCGAACGTATTGTCGGCATCGCTGAGCCTGACGGTGAGCCAGTGCGCAGTGGTGATGGCCTCCGGGACGGGCAGCGTCAGCGTGACTTCGTCGCCCGCGGCGGACGCCTCAACGCCGGGCAGTTCGCGGCCGAAGGCATCGAAGGGCGTGACCCTTACGCGCAGGCCGTCCGCGTCCTCGAGGCCCACCGTCACCAGCGCGGTGTCGCCCTCGGCGTACCACTCCCGGTCGAGAGTGACGGAGGTGATGCTTTGCGTGGTCGGCGATTGCGCGAGGGTGCAGGCGAAGTCGGTCACGCGGCCCTCAGCGTCCTTCAGGACCGCGGCGGAGAAGACCGGGCCGGCTTCGAACGCCGGCAACTCGCCCTCGGTCTGATCGCTGTCATCTCGTGTGAGGGTGGAGAGGCCGGTCTCGCTCCAGATCTTCCAGTCGAGCGATCCATCGGCCACCGGGGAGGCGGTGATGGATGCGCCGTCGGCATTCACCACCAGCGGCTCCTCCGGCTCCTCGCCAGCCGCCCATATAACGCTGCGGGCCAGTGTAGCGTGGAATGCCTCCCAGTAGTTGTGCGGCATCTGCATGTGCTCGGCGAAGGTAAGCTGCGGCGTCAGGCAGCGCGAGCGGATGGACCAGCGGATGCTCGCGACGCGGCCCTCCCCGCTCTCGCCCACCTGCAGTGACTTCAGTAGTGAGATGGTCGGGTCGGTGGGGTACTGCGGGTAGGCGTCGAGCGCCTCGCGCAGGTAGTGACCGTCCGGGGTCTCGCTCATCGCCACCTCCGGAAGCACCGGCTCCATCCCCGGCCAGCCGATCAGCACCACGCCGCCGCCATCGCTGAGGTAGTCCATCAGTGCAGGCGCGAGCGAGTCGCTGATCTTCATGCCGACGATGACCGCGTCGTACTCGCGCTCCGCAAACTTGCGCCGCACCTCTTTGTCATTGAGCGAGAAAAGCAGGCCGTCGTACTCGTGGCAGAAAGCGACGTCGTAGTTCATCTCAAGGCGCTGGGCGAGTTCGTCCGCTTCGCGCGTGTTGTGATCGTTGCCCAGCAGAAAGAGCACGTTCAGTGGCCCGCCCGCGCGCGGGTGCGCCCACGGGATATGCTCGGTCACCGGCGGCTCCTCGCTCGGGAGGAACATGGGGTGCAGCCATGAGGTGACGGGGCCGACGTAGAGGTCCTCTCCGGTCAGTTGCGAGACGCTGATGTCATCGAACCAGCAGGCGTCCTCGGGCCCCTGCCCCTGCCCTGTCAGCATGATGACGAGGAAGGCCGCGTTCTCTGGCGCCTGTACGACGCACTCGATCTGCGCCCACTCGCCGACGGGGACATCGGCCGGCATCCTCGTCTGCGGGTGTGCGCTGGTGGCCCATGCACCGTCGGCCTGCTTCCACCGCGCGCCGACCAGCACCTCGCAGTCCGGATCGCTTACGCGCCCCCATGCCCTGACGGCGTAGGCGCTGCCGGGCTCAACGGGCACCTGCTGCATCACGACGGTGGGGCCGTCGGAGCTGCGGACGGAGATCGAGCGGCGGCCGGAGTGCGCGACCTCGGCGGTCCAGGCAAGCTCAGCGTTGGAGGCGCGGGCGGTGGAGCCGAACCAGACGCTCCAGCCCGGAGGCGCGCTGGCCTGCTCCCAGTCCGGCGAGGGCTCACCGACCGTCTCGCCTTCGGTCTGCTCGAAGCCGGGGTTGACCAGCTCCATCGGCTCTTCAGCGAAGGCGATCCAGTTCAGCGCCAGTGACAGGATGACCGTAGCGAGCGTGGTGATTCGCAGCATGAAGCTCACTCCCCGACCGCAGCAGTGATCGATCCGGCGACTTCGGACGGAGAGTTTACCGGGCAGCCGCCGCAAACCTTCTCAGGTGGCGGTCTTCACGTCGGCCGATCCCGCTGCTGCTTCAGTCCGCGGCACGACCAGCACGCAAGTGGTGCCCGCGCCCGGAGCCGACTGGATCTCCAGATGGCCGCCGAGATGCGCCAGCGCCTCGCGAATGCTGAAGAGACCGAAGCCGCCGCCGTCGGTGGCCGAACCGGCCATCTCGGCGTCAAAACCGATCCCGTCATCCGAGACTCCTATCCGTGCGACGTCGTCGCCGCATTTCATCCATATTCGCACCGTCTTCGCCCGCGCGTACTTCACAACGTTGGTCAGCAGCTCCCGGACAGATCGGAACACGGTAGTGTCAACCTCGGCATCTACAAAACAGTCCTCGTGGCAACTGCAGGACACCGAGAGACCGTACCGCGATTCCACGCGATCCGCCAGCCACTCAAGCGCCGCCGCAAGCCCCGACTGCTGCAGAACGGGAGGGCTCAACTCGACGGTCAGATCACGCGTGAAGTCGATGGCCTCGGAGACAAGCTCCTCGATCTCGCCCGTCATGTTGCGCGCTTTCTCCGAAAGCTCTGTCTGCCGCAGGCTACCGAGCTTCAGCTTTGCTATCGCCAGCGACTGGGAGAGGTCATCATGAAGTACGGTGGCAATACGCAGCCGCTCTTGCTCCTCGGTCATGGCGAGACGAGAGGCGAGGGCGCGAAGTCTACCCTGATGGCGATGCAGCTCGTGTTCCGCTCTACTGTGTGCAAGCGCCACGGCGAGATTGCCCGCCAGCCGCTCCAGCACCGTCACCGTGCTGGTGTCGAAGATGCCGCGGCGATGGTCACACAGGTGCAGCAGGCCGAACGGCTCTTCCTGGAGCAGCAGCGGGATGATGGCGATGGACTGATAGCCCTCCTCGACACACTTGCCGCGGAGATGATCGGGAAGGTTGCCATCGTGCGCTTCGAGGAAGTCCGTCGCGCTCTCAACACAGAAGCTGCCCTGCTCGGTGAGGTAAGGCTTGTCGCCCCTGAACTTGTGGCAGAGAACGCACCCGCAGACGCACTCAAGGATCGGTCGGCCGGCCTCGTCACGCAGCAGCTCACCATCCTCGTTGAAGGCGCAGAGGCTGTCTTCTATGATGAGCAGTTTCTGCGGGAAGCCCTCTGAGGCGAAGAACGGGAAATCCTCGCCGTGGCGCAGACGCAGTGCCGCCGCCTCACATCCTGTCCATTGTCGGACATGCGAAATCAGTGCCGCTGCCAATTCATGGAGGTCGTGCGTGAGGTTCATTATCTGCAGAAATTCGATGATCGCGCGCCGCTCAGCTTCAAGGCGCGTTAGCTCGGTCACGTCTTGCAGTGACAGCAGCAGCCGGCGCGTTCCGCCATCATCGTCGTCAATGGGAATGAACGAGATGTCCCAAAACGAGGTGGGGCGATCGTGAGAGTCACAGAATACAGGCGGGGAGCCCTTCACCTGCTGCGTGTTGTCTGTGTCGAGTGCCTCACGGCACAGGTCAAGCAGTGCGTCCGAGAGGCAGCGAGCTTTGAAGCTCTCGCCCGGATAATCTTCGGGCACACCACCACAAAGTCGTGCAAAGGGTTGATTCACCTGGAGGAACGTGAGGTCCTGATCCAGCAATGCGAGGCACAGCGGGCTGTTGTTGAAGATTGACTCAAGCACGAGTGTTCGGTTCCCCGCCTTCGATGTCACGTTGGAGCGCGCCGCCGCTGCACCTGGTTCACTTCGGCTCATCCTTCACCCTCCCCGGGGTCCATCCGATGTCGTGCTGCCTCAATTTGAGCAGGTGGCGCGTTGAACGGCTGTCGCAGTCCTCACTGCGCCCGCAGGTGACCTGAGCGTCACTGCGGAACTTGCTGCCCGCCCGGCACATCTCGCCCTGCAACGGCGAACATCGGTGACCGAATGAGCCCAGATGGCGACGTCATCGCAGCCGGAAGCGGCCAGATTGCGGAAGCTGGTCAACCGGCCACTGGGCTTCAAGCGGCCCGTGCCTCCGGTACCTGCCCTTATCCTACTGCTTAGGCTCGTGGCAATCAACCGCCTGATCGCAAGCATCGCCCATGTCATGTGCGGGGGGCGCTTCGTGCGGCCTCTCAGCCGTGGAGAATTGCTGCTGGTCTACGTGGCGCTGAGCGGCTCATGGCACTCAGTCAGCCTGTCCTCGCACACACCAGATAACTCTGTAGAGCGAGCGCCCTCGCTCGCTCACAACAAGGAACAAAACCACCCCTCGAACCGGCTCGAGGGTCTGCAGGACGGCGTCATCGACTTCGGGCGCACTGACGAACGCCTCAGTCATCACGTGCGGGCAAGGGTGCCCGCACTACGGGATTCGTAGGGGTGATCGAGCAAAAGAACGTGTGCCAGACTGCCGCCCTCAGCCGCCCACCTCCACTGGCGCCTCCACGGTCTCGCCGCTGATGATGTCCAGCGCGCGAATCGTCCATGTGCCCGCCGGATCGTTCAGCGCGGGCGTGAAGCTCCCCGAGGCCGCGCCATCGGTCAGGCGCACATTATCCGCGTACCACTCGCGCTCCTCGCCATCCGGGCCGATGACCGTCACTCGCGCCACCGTGTCGTTGCCGCTCGTGAGGGTCAAGTCGTAGCGCACCGCCTCGCCGAGCATTGCGTCAGTGGCGGCGATGCCGAGGCCCGCTATCTCCTCGCGACTGAATACCAGCACCGCCGGTCCGTGCTCCATCTGCGCTGAGGCTTCTGTTACCTGCCCGAGCGCCCTGTGCGTACGGGCGTCATACACAAACGTCCCCGCAGGCACAACGGTCCAGGTGAACTGACCGGAGCCGAAGGCGACTGCCACCTGCGCATCATCGAAGCTGCGTGGCACCCAGAAGTTCACGTCACCCGTGATGTACTGATCTCCCGCTGCGATACCGGCCGCCACGATTTGCTCCCGCATCCGCGCAATCGTCTCATCGCTCAGCGGCGCGGGGAGATCGTCCCAGATCGTCACGTTCATGCCCTCGATGGGAGTGGCGTCGCGCATGCGCCCGAACTCGTCATACCGGCCCAGGCCCGCATCGGCGATCACCGGATGCTCGGCCGCGAAGGCGGCGATGGCCTCCAGCGTGGCCTGTGGCAGCGCCCACGCCCGCGGCGCGATGAGCATCTCGTAGTCCGCCAGCACCCCCTCCGCCACCTGCTCTTCGTCCACGTAACGGTAGGGGACCCGCAGCGCCTTGAGCAGCCGCACGAAGGTCTCTTCGCACTCGTCCCAGCGCTGGTCGAGGGCGCCGGCCGGCGTGTCCTCTTCTGCGCTGAGGGCCGCGATATATGCGCAGCGGCTGGGCCACGAGTGCAGGATCGCCACCGGCTCCTGCACCTGCTCCGTTTCAATGAGCAGCTTGCCCACGCCAGAGTTGAGTTCGTGGTTGACGCGACCGATCCACTCGCCGCGCTCGCCGAGGTTCAGCGTCCCCGTCAGCGTGTTGTATCCAAGCTGACGGCCGAGGCCGTACCAGCCCATGAAGGTGCCGCCGTAGGTCGGCAGGATCCAGCCCTCGCGCTCGATCTGCGCCTCCGGCCGCGCGTAGCCTGACCACGTGCCGATCAGCCGCGGGTCGCGGAACCACGAGCGCGCGCGGTCGTGGGAGCGCGGGTAGATCTGCCCGTACTCCAGCACCGGGAAGAGCTTCGACATGACCGTGCAGGTCGTCCAGCCCTCATCCCACGGGTTCACGCCGCCGATTTGCGTATCGCCCGCCTCCTCCTGCGCCCACGACTGCATCATCTTCGTGCTCTCGACGAACGTGTGCGCCATGAAGAGCCGGAACTGCAGGAAGGGCGCGATGTTGCCCGGACGCTGCTTCGCGTCCGCAAGCCGCCACGGCTCGACAGCATCCCACGTGGCGAAGTCCGTCTCCCACGTCGCGTTCAGCTCATCGAGTGACGCGTACTGCTCCTGCAGCCACTCGCGGAAGGCCGCGCGCGTGTCCTCACTGAAGCACGCTTCCTCGCGGCCGATCGACTGCTCATCGCCAAGGCCCAGCAGCACCGGGGAGAACGCGCGCCTGTTCGCGACGGCCTCGCGGATCTTCGGCTCCTCCTCCGCCCACATCTCGTCATCATGCAGGCACGGGGTGCGGATGCCCTCGCCGTCGATGGTTCCGTTCCCGACGCTCGTCAGACGGTAGGGGTGGCCGGTCGCGAATCCCTGGTCGAGCGACTCCCAGACTGGCGCCGAAGGCTGGATTACGCGAATGCCGAGGTCGTCCCAGATGCGCAGGTAGACGCTCTGCAGGTAGTTCGGCAACTCCACGGCGGTCCAGACGCCGGAGTAGGGCAGGTAGTCATCCATCACGACGTCCTGCGGGCGCGTGGTGAGCTTGTACACGCGCTGCGCGGGCGCATCTTCACCGGCGACCGTCAGCCGAAGCTCCACGAGGCGCTCCCACGAGGCGATCAGCGGCACTCGGAGCTCTGCCCCGTCGCCGAGCGTCGCATCGACACTCCCCAGCAGTCGCCCGCGCGCGCCGTAGACCTCCGCCTGCACCGGAAGCTGGCCCGGACCTTCCGTGGTGGCCGTGAACGTCAACGCGGAGCCATCTTCGGTGCATTCGGCGACGACTTCGGTGATGCGCGTGGGCTGGCGGACCTCGTACTGCGCCGAGGCGACGCCGACCGCGGCGCCGTCAGCGTCGGTGAACGTCAGCGCGACGTGGTGCAGACCGTCCTTGCTGGAGGCGGGCAGCGCGACTGAGGCCCCTCCATCGGCGACCGGGACCGGGTCGAGCGCGATGGGATCGCTGAAGGGCGCCAGCCAGGTAGCGCGCGCTTGCGCGGCCTCGCCCGCCAGCGTGACGGTCACCGTCGGCGTCTCGCCCGGCGTCACGGTCTCCGGGCAACTGACGCTCGCGGCCTCCGCGGTATCTCGACCGGCCGCGGTCAGCAGGTAGTCCATCCAGCGCGCAAAGATGTACTCCCAGTAGGGATAGCGGAGCGTGTGCGAGTCCTCAAGCGAGTGCATCGTGCCCCACATCGACCACGGGAGCGCGATGATCCGTCCCTCTCCGTAGTCGCGGATGGACGGGTGATCGAGCGAGTAGAAGTCGATCGGACTGGGGAGCGCTGAGATGTCCAGCGGCTCGGTCTCCTCCAGCAGCGCCCCGATCCGCGTCTCCGCATCGTCCCTGCGCGAGCGAACGACGATCAGCCCCGCGCCTTCCTCGACGCGCGAGAGGATCGCCTCCGTCGCGTGCTCGGGAAGCTGGTCGAGCTTCGTCCGCGCCAGCACGATGACATCTACCGGCGGCTCGCTCACCAGGCGGTCGTAGATCGCGTCACCCTGATCGAGCGACAGGTCCAGTCCGAAGGTGCCCTCGTCGCGGAAGTACATCGAGGGTGAAGTTACCGCCGCCGCCTCCATGTCTATCCGCTGCTGAAGCTCCACGATCTCCCGCTCATTGATGTCCGCGCACACCCACAGCGTCTGCAGCGGCCCGCCCGCAAGCGGCGTCGCCCACGGGATCGGGTTCTCCGTCATGTAAAGCCCCGGCTCAAGGTCGCTGATGCCGGGCCCGGCCACGAGGCTGGCGATCGTGGTCATGCGCGGCAGCGGGTTCTCGACATCCGGCAGAAGGCCCATGTCCGTGCTGAGGACGAACACGTCGAAAAAGTGTCCGCACGCGCCATCGGTGATGATCTCAAAGGTGTGAGTGCCCTCGCCGAGATGGACGA
Source organism: candidate division WS1 bacterium (assembly GCA_012522765.1). Classification (GTDB taxonomy): domain Bacteria; phylum Armatimonadota; class Zipacnadia; order Zipacnadales; family UBA5352; genus UBA5352. The sequence continues at coordinate 8,747 of JAAYJW010000314.1, forward strand.
CGCCGAGGTCGAGCCAGTCGAGGCGCAGGTTGGTGTCGGAGGTGAACTCATGGCCGGTGGAGTCGTAGATCTGCCGGCCGTCGACGCTGAAGGTAAATGTCCCGTTGCGGAAGCCATCGGCCCACGCCCGCATCCACAGCTTCCAGTCGCGGTCGGCCGGGATCTGCAGCGAGAAACTCACGCGGCCTTCCTGATTGTACGCGACCATGTCCGCGGATGGCTGGTTCGCGCCCTTGTTCCACTCGATCGCTTTGAAGCCGGACGCGTGGACGTCGGTGGCGGAGAACAGGTCCTCCATCTCGATCCATCCGTAGTACTTGCCCGCGCGCTCAGTGAAGCCGACCTGCTCAGGCTCGGGGGCCTCGTACTTGAGGCGCACCATGTACTCGCCACCATCGGGCTCTTCGGTGTTGAAGGACAGCCAGCCTTCCCGCCAGGTCTTCCCAGCATCGCGGCTGGAGGCCGAACGCCCGTAGTCGTTCTCGCGGTCGATGCCGAGGTAGATGTAATCCCCGGGTTCCGAGACGGTGACGGTCACGTGGTTCTCTCCGCGCTGCAGCAGCGCCGGGTCGAACTGCACCTCGTGCCAGCCCTCGGTAGCGACCTCGATCAACTCGTCGCGCAGGATCTCCGTGCCGTTGACGGTCACCACGAGATCCGTCCACTCCACGCCCTCGACAGGCTCTGAGTAGAGCGCCTTCGTGGTCGTGTCGTAGGGGCGGACTTTCATGTAGTACTGCACCCATGCGCGCTGCAGGTCGGCGGGGTCGCGGTCGAGGTTGAGTGTTTTGCGCGCGATGTAGTGAGGGCTGCCTGTCTGGGCGCGGCCCTCGTCAGCGGTTCCGTCGTCATCGCGCACCGTGTAGATGCGCGCATCTTGCGCGAAGGCGGCAACAGCGAGGGTAAGCGCAAGTAGAATAGCTATGAGGCGGGTCATGTTGATCGCTCCCCGAGTTGGACTGGATGAACGCGGTGGGCATTTCGCCGCGGGGAAGTCAATGCCTGCCGCTGCGGACACAGCGGACGCGGACGTGCATCTGCCAACAATATACGTAGAGCGGGCGCCCGCCTAATATCCGAGCATTCGAGCTTTGACATGGTCGCCTGAATATGAGGCCCTCGCCCCCTCTGTGGGTGGTGGCGAAGTCGTTGCCGTCATCTTTCCAGTCGTTGCCGTTGCCTGTGCCGTGCCTGTCGGCGGCGAAGCCGCCACCTGTGCGGCGCGATAGCGCCGCCCTGTTGAAGGAGCCGTTGCCGTCCCCGTGATCGCGCGCACTACTCCACGAGTCGGTTGCGCCATCGCCGTGCCCTACCGCCGCTCGATGACCGCCATCTCCTTCTCCGCCAGCGGCAGGCGGATCAGGCGCTTCCCGTCCTCCACGCGCTCCTCGCACACGACGTCCGGCTTCAGCTTGCCCTCCGCATCGTACCAGTAGACCGTCACCGGATCGTCATCGCCGAGGCTGAAGGTGCCCGGGACGGCCGTAATCAGTCGCTCCTGCCCCAGCACCCAGCCGCGATGAAGCTCCACCGGAGTGAAGGGGAACATGTGCTGGGTGATTGTCGGATGCGGGTGCGTGGGGCGCGAGTAGTAGTAATAGACCGTGCCCCACATCAGCTTCAGGCGGATGTCGTCGAGCAGCGTCGGGAAGTCCTTCACCGTCTTGTGATCGCCGAGCGAGATCGGCGTGTAGAGGTGTGAGCGCGCCGGATACCACTCGTGCGCGGTCTCGACAAAGCGCGGGAAATGCAGGTCCTGCATGGTGCGCGTGCGCGGGCAGGAGTTGCCGATCAGCATCCCGCCCTTGCTGCGGATATGCTCCACCAGCGCCACCTTCGCCTTCAGCGAGAGCAGGTGCGGGTCGCCGAACTTGCGCGCGATCCGATGCTCCTCATCAAGCTCCGCGGAGTAGCCGTCCCACCGGTCATACGTGCGCCGAGGCGAGATCATCTCCACCTCGTCCCAGTAGATGCCATCCGCGCCGATCCTGTCATCATCGAGGCAGACGTCGACGAGTTGCTTCATCGCGTCGAAGTAAGAGTTTTCCAGCGTCATGTAGCAGTAGTAGAACGGCATCCCGATGCGCTCGGTGTAGCTTGGGTTGATGTAGGGCGTTCCGTCTGTGTTAGTGACGAGCGAATCCGGGAAGCGCTCCGGCGTGTCCTCGTGCAGATTGATGAAGGTGTGAATGTAAACCAGCGAGGCCACCTTGGGGGCGGCGCTGCGCAGGTTCTCGCTGGCCTTGCGGAACTGCTCGATCAGGTGCGTGGCCTCCAGCGACTGTGCGCCATGATAGTAAGGCGGATCGCCGCCGGAGTTTGACCAGGTGCCGGTCGAGATGACGCTCAGACCGCCCACGTCCACCAGCGTGCGGATCTGCTCGGGCGTCATAGCTGCCGTTGACTGCATGCCGAACTGGAACTGGCCGGGGATCGTGAAGTTGACGTCGAGGTCCTCGCGCACAAGGTTGATGAAGTCGTAGTAGTCGGGGCGCGAGGTGGGGTAGATCGCCCACTCGACGGTATACTCGCCGCCCGCGGGCAGGCAGAAGACATCGCTGCGGATGCCGCCCCCGTCCTGCCAGTAGACCGTTCCCTGCATCCGGTAGACGTCATCGAGCGCCACGATGCCGCATCCGGACGCGGTGCCCTGGAGGAAGCAGGTCGGGTTCTCGTAGCCGGTGAGGCTCATCGTGGCGGGATCGGGATTACCGCCAAGCCACGCCTGTGGCACCCGGCTCTCCACCGGCTCCACGCGGTTGTCGAAGCGAAGGCCGATGTCGCGGCCGCTGGTGTTGATGAGGTGGTCGGCCACCTGCACGTGATCATCCGCGAAGCGAACGGTCCGCTCCACCCGGTAGTCTCGCGCGTAGCCGATGGCGCCCGCAGCCCCGTCGGCAGGCACGACGCGCCACTCTGGCCCATCGGGCGCGGGACCATCGGCGGTCATGCTGTTGAAGCCGCCGCCCTCCCATGAGAAATGTGACGTGACCCGCAGAGCGAGGTCGGGGAGGTTGATCACCATGCCGCCGCCGTCTCTCAGCGTAGCCACCTCAGCGATGGAGACGCTCGCCGGGGGCTGGAGCATGAGCCGATCGGCGGAGAATTGCTCCTCCTCCGACACCTCCGTCACCGCGGGCGGCTCATCGGAGAGTTCGATCGCAAGTTCGTTGAAGACAAGCTCGAGCGTCGCGTCCTGATCGGGAAAAGCGCGCCTCAGGTTCATGACCTCGCCGCGATGCAGGAGGTTGACGACATTCTCCTCGCCGCGCGTGATCATGTCCGTGATGTCGATGACGAAGCGGTAGGGATCAACCTGGTCGACCTGCATGCCGCCCGCGCCCTGGCCCTGCACAAGGTCGAAGTCGGGGGAGTAGACCGTGCGCCAGGTGTTGCCGGAGGCCCAGTCAAGCTCGAGGCCCGAGGCCATCGTGAAGCGCAGGGGCTTGTTGAGAAGCCGCACGTCGGTGCGCGTCGCGGCAGCCTCCAGCGGTGTGTCATTGACGTCCCAGCCGATCACGTAGGTGGAGCCCGCCGCGCGGGGAAACTCCATGCGCACGGAGTAGACCAGCCGCACGGAGTTGTAGTCGCCTTCGGGCGTGAACTCCCAGCGCGCGCTCTCCCCGTACGGCAGGACGAAGCCCGGCTCCTCCAGCGGGATCATCTCAGCAGCGCCAGTCGTGATGGCGAAAACCAGCAGGGCCAGTGTCACAAGGCGGCACATGATGCACCTCCGCGGCGGATCGTCAGGTTCCCGGACAAGCTTCGCCCGTGGACGGCAAAGGGCCTTCATCCCGACACGCGTCATCCGGTCCGGCGGCATCAACCGACGCCGAAAGCGCGCGGTCAGGGAGGTCCGTGGCGCCCGAAAAGCTAACTTCCAGACGATTCCCGGTCCGAAGCGCGTGGCTGTGCAGGGTTCGTATGACAGCGGGAGGAGAAACGGAGATTCGCATGGGCGATCGAGGAGCACAGCGGCGCGAGCAACTCCTGCTGGCCGCCCTGGAGCTTTTCTCCGAGCGTGGCTATGACCGCGCCACCACGCGCGAGATAGCGGAGAGCACCGGTGTCACCGAGGCCGCGCTGTTCAAGTACTTCCCCACCAAGCGCGACCTCTTCCTCGAGGTGCTGCGGCGCTTCGGACCAGCGGGACATTTTGCGGGAGCAGCGGAGAGATTCGGCGAACTACCGCTCACCGAGGCGCTGGGCGCGGCAATCGAGCAGCATCTCGACCTGTGGTGGGAGCACCGCCAGTTCGGCCGCATCCTCCGCCAGGAGCTTGAGCGCGATGACGAGGCGCGCGAGGAACTGCGCAGCCAGTTCCGGGCCATGCGCGATGACCTGCGGGCGCTGATCGAACGGCTGGCGGAGCGCGGCGAGATTCGGCCCGATGCCGTTGAGGCGGCCTCGGAAGTGCTGCTCGTGGCGCTGCGCGGCTTCATCGGACGTGCCCGTCGTGCAGGGGATGAAAGCTGGGAGTCGATGCGCGACGACTTCACCGATTCGCTCGTGCAAGTCGTGGTGAACGGCATCGCGCCCGCCCCTCGCGCGTGACGCCCCTCCGTTGATGAAGGTGAAGCTCCCCGCGCGTCGAAGCATGGCGCAATGAGCACTTCGAGCCGGACTTCGGGGGCGGCATTGCGGCTGGTGGGGATGCTGAGCTTCGTCCTCATTCGTGTCTCCGTGTCCCTTTTTCCGGCAGACGCCGCCCCCTCAGTACCGGATCGCTTCGCCGCAGACCCTCCGGCAGCCGAGGCTGCACTCGAACTGGCCCGCGACACCATGGATGCATGGGTGCTGCGGCATGAGCGCGTCACGCCTCCCGACGATCTCCCCGCGCTCCTGCGGGAGCGTTCAGGGGTCTTCGTTAGCGCAATGCTTGGCGACGCTCCGCGCTGCTGCATGGGCTCGCTGCACCCGACACTTCCCACTGTTGCGGAACAGATCGTGGACGCCGCATGGCGGGCGGCGGCGATGGACCTGCGCTTTGCGCCCATCGCCATCGGCGAACTGCCGCGACTGCGGGTGATCGTCTCGATCGTGGAGCCACCGGTGCCGGTTGCGGATGCGCAGGGCCTCGACCCGGCGGCGGATGGGTTGGCGGTTCGCTGCGCGCGCGGCTGGGGAGTGGTGCTTCCACGCGAGACGCCGCGGGCCGAACTGATCGAGCCGTGGGCGCGCATCAGAGCCGGGGCATTGCCGGAAGAGCCAGTGGATTACTACCGAGTGCGGGCGTTCCGCATAGTCGAGCCACCGTCAGAGCCGTAGGTACTGGAGGTGCCGAAGATGAGGCACGGCAACCGGATCGCGTTGATGACCGCCCTTGTCGCCCTGCTGAGCGGTGCTCTGACGGCGAATACGTTCGCACAGGAGGAGCACCTTGCGCCGAATGTGGACATTGAGACTTTCGTCCGCATCTGGCCGACGACTGAGAAGCCGCAGCTTCGTGCGTGGCTGTACAACACAAAAAGCGCGGTGCTGGAGGCCTACCGCGTCGATCTCTCGGAGATCGCTCCGGACGCCTACGCCATCCACGAAAGCGAAGCCGATGATGAGCGGAGCGTGACGTATCGCATCAAGCATCTCGACCTGTCCGGCAGGCGTCCGTCGGCGCGTTGGGCGATGGCGGTCAAGGAGATCTACGAGGACTCGTGGCTCGATCGCGACATCGAGGCCCCGCGGCTCAGCCCCGGCGTCTACGTGATCCGCATGGTTGGCGGCGGGGTAGAGAAGCGGACGTGGATCGCGGTATCCGACCGGGCGCTGATCAGCAAGCG
>JAAYJW010000315.1 GCA_012522765.1 candidate division WS1 bacterium
CCGTTGCCGTCAGCCGTTGCCGTCAGCCGTTGTCGTTGTGGCCCCTGCGCCCTCGCAGGGGGCGGCGCGAAGCGCCGCGGTCGTGTGCGGACGGCTGCCCCTCCCCGTCCTCTCCCGCCCCGCCCGCGGGCGGGGCCGGGGGGAGGTAGCCGTTGGAACGGCAGCGCCGCTGCGTTCCGCCCCCCGACGAACGTCATGTGCGACGGGCGCCCTCGCCCGTCGGTCGTTTCGCCATTGTGATCTTGCGTACGACGCACGGACAGGAGTGTCCGTGCCACCGGCCGTTCCGCCTCCGGGGTCTTCTGCCCCTTGACAGCACCCGCCCCGCCCGCTACAATACGCCCACAAGCGGACGCAAGCGCATGGATGTGCGCTCAAAGACTTTGATGGGGAGTAGTAGGCGCGGACGCGGCTGTAGAGAGATCGCCCGGTGGCCCGCATGGCCCTGGCTGGAAGGCGATCGCCGCCAACCGCTGAACTGGCCCCGGAGTCGCGCGCGGAAAGGTGAGCGATAGAAGACATCGTTCGCCGAGTAGGTGGCGCCGGAAACCTCGACCGTTGCCCTGAGGACGGCATCGCTGGCCCGTGTTCACATACACGTTCCGGCCGTGCCGGATGAGAGGGCTGCCCCGGGCAGCCAACAAGAGTGGTACCGCGGATAAGCGTGTCACGCCTCCGTCTCTTTTTGAGATGGAGGCTTTTTCAGTTCTGCGCATTCCAGTCGCAAGGAGGTGGCCGCAGTGGACGATCCTGAGCTTGATCTCGCCCTGCTCAAGCGGGCTGGTGGCCCCGTGCCGGCCACCTTCCCGCGACACTCAGAGCCGAACCCGGCACGAGCACGTGCATCTAACGCTTGACACGCAGGAGACACTCTCATGCCAAGGACAATCACAATCTTCGACACGACCCTCCGCGACGGGGAACAGGCCCCCGGCGCTTCCATGGACCACAGCGCAAAGATTCAGCTCGCCCGACAGCTCGCGCGCCTGAACGTGGACGTGATCGAGGCGGGCTTCCCGATCTCCTCACCCGAGGACTTCGAGTCCGTCAAGGCCATCGCGCAGGAGATAGATGGCCCGTCCATCGCCGGACTCGCCCGCGCGCTGCCGAAGGACATCGAGCGCTGCTGGGAGGCCGTCCAGCACGGCAGCAAGCCGCGCATCCACACCTTCATCGGCACCTCCAAGGTCCACGTGGAGAAGCGTTTCGGCAAGACCGAGGCCGAGGTGCTGAAGATGGCGGTGGACGGAGTCACGCTCGCCTGCAGCCTCTGCGACGACGTGGAGTTCTCCGCCGAGGACGCCATGCGCACCCGGCTGGAGTATCTGCGCGATGTCGTCGAGGCAGTCATCGAGGCGGGCGCGAAGACCGTCAACATACCCGATACCGTCGGCTACGCGACGCCGTGGCAGATGTACGAGACGATCAGCTACCTCTTCGAGAACGTGCCGAATATCGGCGAGGCGGTCATCTCTGTGCATAACCATGACGACCTCGGCCTCTCGGTAGCGAACTCACTGGCGGCTATCCGCGCCGGCGCCGGGCAGGTCGAGTGCACCGTCAACGGCATCGGCGAGCGCGCGGGCAATGCCTCCCTCGAGGAGATCGTGATGGCCCTGCGCACACGCGGGGATGAGTTCGACGCGGACACGAACATCAACACTGAGGAGATCATGAACACCTCGCGGATGGTCTCCACGCTCACCGGCTTCGTGGTGCAGCCGAACAAGGCCATCGTTGGTGCGAACGCCTTCGCCCATGAGGCCGGCATCCACCAGCACGGCATGATCCAGGACCGCCAGACCTACGAGATCATGCGGCCCGAGGACGTCGGGCTGACCGAGTCCGTATTCACGCTCGGTCCGCGCTCGGGCAAGCATGGCCTGCGCAGCCGGCTGGAGAAGCTCGGCTATGCTGTCGCCGATGAGGACATGAACGAGGTCTACGAGCGCTTCGTGGCGGTCGCGGACCGCAAGAAGCGCGTCTACGATGAGGACCTGCACGTGATCATGCGCCAGGCCTCCACGGCGATGATGGCCGAGGTCTGGCACCTCGAGCGCGTGCAGGTGGCCACCGGGACGAACCTCGAGCCGATGGGGCTCGTGGTGCTGCGCCGCAACGGCGACACGATCACGCAGGTTGGGCATGGCAACGGGCCGGTGGATGCGGTGACGGATGCGATCCGCAACGCGGTCGGCATGCCGGAGCTTGAGATGGCTGACTACAGCGTGCGGAGCATCACGAAGGGCCAGGACGCCCTCGGCGAGGCGACGATCCGCGTGCGCATGGGCGCCGAGGAGGCGGTTGGGCAGGACGCGAAGCTCGACGTGATCGAGGCAAGCGCACAGGCCTACCTCAACGCCGTCAACGCGCTGCTGATGCGCGAGCGGACACGCCAGCAGGGCGAGGCGCAGGAAGGCCCCGACAAGCATGTGCTGTAGAATCCCGGAGGGGCGGGCTTCCTTGCCCGCCCACTCAGGAGGGGCGAGCTTCCCTGCTCGCCCGATGGCGACCGACTGCAAACAACAACGGCAACGACGCCCGCACGGGTCGTTGCCGTTTTGTGGTGGAGGAGTTGTGGTTGCCGCCGTGGAACGCCCAGCCGGAGCACGATACAGCCAAGAACGGGGGTCGTTCATGTCTGACAGCGATCTGCCGCAGGTGGAAGCAGATGAGTTGCTGGCGATGGACAAGACAAGGACCGACGACACGACGTGGCTGTTTCCCGGCCAGGGCGGCAGTCTTCTGATCCCTCTGGTCGCCACAGCAGAACACGAGG
>JAAYJW010000316.1 GCA_012522765.1 candidate division WS1 bacterium
CGAGTCAGACAGTGAGTTGTGCCCGGGCAGAGGGCGACACCATCACGCCTCCGCTCATTTGCCCGGGCGCCCACCACGGCACCGGCGAGGGCGGGTACTGCTCCTCCCGCCCTCAGCCGGTGGCCGGCCGGTGGGTGAAAGGAGCAGACAACTGTGGCAACAGTGGCAGGAAACACGCACTACGATATTGACGACCTGAAGGCGGTCGCTGAGCGCGATCCCGAGGCGGCGTATATTGCCGTCGGCTATCCCGGTGACCTTCAGCTCAACGGCAACAACCTGGTCGGGCTCTGCCCCTTCCACGATGAACAAGGCCCCAGCTTCACCATCTTCCCGGACGGGCGCTTCAAATGCTTTGGCTGCGGCGCCTCCGGCTCGGTCATCGATTTCTTTCTTCGCCTCGAATACAACGCGGAGAATCCTGGCCCGGAGGACCTGACCCGTGACGCCGTCGCCGAACTCGCCCGGCGGCTGGGCGTGGCGCCCAGGCCCGCAGTTGATCTGGACTGGACGATGGACGACGTGGATCTGAGTGCCGTTGAGCAACTGGCAATGGCGCGCGGCTGGTTGCCGGACGCCATCCGCGCCCTCGGCGGCAGGGAGGACGGCGACTTCGTGGTCTGGCCGATGAAGGATGCCGAGGGCCGGCAGGTCGGGCGCAAGCGGCGCCGTGCCGACAACGCCCTCATCACGCTCGCCGGCGGCGGCACGACGAAGAGCCAGTCGCTCGACGGGAACGCCCTTATCTATCCCGACGATCTTGCCCACCTCCCGGACCCGGTGCTGCTCACAGAGGGCGAGGCGGATGCGGTAGCCGCCATCAGCGCCGGCCACCAGGCGGTCGTCGCAACCGCAGGAGCTAGCGCGGGGAGAAAGTCCGAGCAGTGGCTGCAGGCTCTCCTGAAAGGCCGGAGCGTCGTTGTGGTGCCAGACCCTGACGCTGCGGGTCGCGCATGGCGTGACCGCCTGACCCGCTTGCTCAGGAACGCGGGGTGTGAAGTGCGCCTATTGATCGCCGACGGTGACCGTGATCTTGATGACCGCCTGCGTCGAGCTGGCGACGGGACTGCCGAGTTGGTCGCGCTGATGGAAGCCGCCGAACCCTATGAGCCGCCGGACGAAGCCGCGGAGTTGTCGGTATTCAGTGACGACGACGGCAAGCTGATCTACCCTCGCATCGCGGAACATCTTCGTCGCCAGGCGCCGGTCTTCGGGCTGCGCGATCGGCTGTATCGATACGTCGGCGGCGTCTATCGACCAGACGGTGAGGCGCGTATCCGGGCGCAGCTCTCTGGATTGCTGCGCGAACGGCACAGCGTTCATGCGAGACGGGAGGTTGTCGGCTACCTTTTAGATCGGTTCCCGCTCTTGCCGGACGGCCACCAGAACGCAACTGACTTTCTTGATCCAGACCCCCACCTGCTGAACGTCGCCAACGGCCTCCTTGACGTAACTGACCTCACTCTCCGACCTCACGATCCGGAATACCTCAGCACACTTCAAGTCCCTCATGAGTTCGACGCTGACGCAGATTGCCCGCGCATTGATCGGTTCCTCAACGAGGTGTTCCCAGACGACGCCGTGCCGCTGGCGTATGAGTTCGTAGGCACCATTCTCCGCCGCGACCTCAACACGGAGCGTGTCCTGCTTCTGCTGGGGGAGGGGGAGAATGGCAAATCGATGTTCATTCAAATGCTCCAGGCACTCGTCGGTGCCCACAACTACTCTGCGATTACCGCTCAGCAACTCGACGAGGGGCGCTTCTACGCCATCAACTTGTTGGGCAAACTCGCCAACTTTTGCGCCGACCTCCCGGCGACCACGCTGCGCGAAACGAGTACATTCAAACGTGCGGTCTCGCGCGATCCAATCGAGGGCGAGTGGAAGGGCGTCCAGCCGATCACGTTCACACCATTCGCGAAGTTCGTCTTCTCCTGCAACCAGATCCCCTCGACGCGGGACCACTCCCACGCCTTCTATCGGCGCTGGATGCCGATAGAGTTTCCACATAAGTTTGTCGATCCGGCGGGGTATGACGAAGCCTTCTCGCCGGCGGACCACCGGCCTGCGCGCCCTCGCGAAGAGCTATTGGTCGAGCTAACTGACCCCGGAGAGCTTCGCGGCCTGTTGGCGCGCGCGCTGCACGCTGCGCAAGACGTGGCCGAGCGTGGCGGTCGCTACTCGGAACCGCAGTCGGTCGAGGCTGCGCAGAAGCGCTTTCGGCGCGAGACAGATAATGTCGCCTGGTTCGCCGACGAGTGCCTTTTTCGGGACGAGAACGCCACCGTCGCCCGTCAGCAGGTCTACAACGTCTACACGCGCTGGGCCGAGGCGCAGGGGCTCACTGCTGAGCCGCAGTATGACTTCAATAAGCGCCTCGAAGACCTCGGGGCGAAGCGCTATCGCCCGCGCACCAATGATGGCCGCGTGAAGGCTTGGCGCGGGATTGGGGTGATCCCGGATGAAGCTCCGTCGCAGGAGTTTTGATTGGCGGGTCCCGTGGGTCCCACGTGGGCCCCGGTGTGGGGAAATGGTGGGGCCCAAGGCGGGTCCCACCCGGGTCCCAGGCCCGTCACAGGTGACCATGTCACACAACAGCGACTGCGAATCGGTGGGTCCCGCGGGTCCCGGGCCCCGGTGTGGGCCCCAGCTGGGCCCCGGGGGTGGGTCCCACAATTTTCGACGTACAGAGGTCTCAGAGGCCCAAGGAGGTGCCGGGCCCCGTGGGCCCCACCTTTTTTTACCTTTTGCACGTGCGCGCGCGTTAAAGGAGTGCTTAACGCGCGCGCGCATGGATGTGGATTTAGACCGGGTCCCGCGGGGCCCACATCGAGAGGCGGCGTAGAATCGGTGATTAACGTACGAGACGATCAAGCTGATGCCGGCGTTCTCGAAGCTGACTTCACGGCGGTTGTGGACTTTGCAATCCCGCCGAGGGGATCGGTCGTGCGGCCGGAGGCTGTGGTGCGACTGGCCTGGCGCCGGGGCCAGAGCCCGACGCGGATCAAGCAACTGATCGAGGCCGGGCGCATCGTCTGCGACGAGCGAGATCGCGTAACTGGAGGCGGCCGATGATGAGCAGTGATCCGCTGGACATCGAGGGAGGAGAGCACGGAGCCGCAGCGGACCCCGGGTGGTTTCGCTTCACGCTCGGCAAGCTGCGGGCGGTCGAATGTCGCGACGACGTGCCGCTCGACCTGGAGATGGCGCCGGGATTGACCGTGGAGGAAGCCATCGGCGGGATCGCCGCCGCGCACGCCGTCTTTGGCGAGTTGGCGCAGGATCTGGCGCACTTTTCGGAGTGGTCGGAGCGCGAACGAGAAGAGGTCCTCGCTGACTGGAAGCGGCGCCTGGCGGAGCTGGGCTACGCAGGCGCCGAGAATCTGGAGGGAGCGACATGATGGTCTACTATCAGCCCGGACACGCGAACAGGGAGGCGGCGCGCCTCGATGCGGGCGGGACGGTGATTCTCGCCTTCGGCCAGCACCGCGGCCGGCCGCTCGACGCCCTGCCGGAGTACTACCTGCGCTGGCTAGTGTCGGCAGCGGCGGCGGACTTCGTGCCCCCGGAGCTGCAGCGCCGCGCGGCGGAGCTGCTGGAGGAGCGTTACGGCCAGGCCCTCGCACAGGGGGGACCGCCGGACCTGCGGCGCCCCGAGGCCGTCCGGGCATGGGCGGTCACGGCACCGCCCGAGGACGTGGCGCACCTGTGCGCCTACCTGCGCGACCTGGCCGATCAGATCCAGA
>JAAYJW010000317.1 GCA_012522765.1 candidate division WS1 bacterium
AGCTTCCCCGGCTCCTCGAAGAGGTGGGTCGCGCCGGGCACGATCTCAAGTTCAGCGGGCGCCTTCATTCGCTCCATCGCGTCGCGGTTCATCTGCAGCACCTGCACGTCATTCCCGCCCACGATGAGCAGTATCGGCGCGCTGAACCTGCCGAGTGCATCCCCCGCCAGGTCGGGCCTGCCGCCTCGGGAGACGATGGCGCCGATGTCCTCGCGATCCGCCGCAGCGACAATCGCGGCGGCCGCGCCGGTGCTTGAGCCGAAGTAACCGACCTTCAGGTGCGCGGTCTCTTCGTCGCCCTCAAGCCACTCGCGCGCGAGAACGAGGCGCCAGCCGAGGCGGTCTATGTCGAAGCGGAACTGGCGCGTGACCATGTCCACGCGCTCCTCTTCCTCGGTGAGCAGGTCCATGAGGAATGTCGCGAGGCCCGCCTGCTGGAGCTGCTCGGCGACGAAGTTGTTTCGCGGAGAGTGCCGGCCGCTGCCGGAGCCGTGTGCGAAGACAACGATTGCCTTGCTGCCGGGCGGGATGCTCAGGTTGCCGTAAATCGGCCCGTGCTGGGTCTGCACGCGGACCTCGCGCTTGATAGCCGTCTGCTGCCCTGTATCTGACATAACGATCACCCCGGTCGTGCAAGCTTGCACGCCACCACGTAGTCTCTCTCATGATGGGTACTTTGCGGTCAACGGCGGTGTTCCTGCAAGTAAGTCGGCAGGTGCGAGCGGCCAGATGCGTCGCTCTGACCGGCACGGCAAACGACCGGGCGGGAATGTAATCCCGCGCCCTCCAAACGGCTGGACAACGGCGTGACGCTGCCATTCCTCCCCCCTCTCCCGCCCCACTTCGCGCAGCGAAGTGCAGGGGGAGGGGGGATCGAGGGGGGAGGGGCAAAGCAACGACGCGGCCAGCAGCCTCCCACCGCGGAGGTCTCCGCCGCCCGTGGGCGAACATCGCAGCAGGGACTACGGACATACGCGAGGAGATACGATCATGATCATCGACAGGATGGAGAACGCCGGTCGCTACGTGTCGCTGACCCCGGGCCTTGCCGCGGCCTTCGAACTGCTGCGCAACTTCGACTTCGATGCAACGCCGGATGGTCCGGCGGAGATAGACGGGGAGAAGCTCACGATAAACATGCTCCGCCGCGACCTGAAGACGAAGGATGCCGCGAAGCTCGAGGCCCACGAGCGCTACATTGACATCCAGTATGTCTACCGCGGCAATGAGGAGTTCGGCTGGCGGCTGACGAGCGATTGCGTGCAGCCGCAGGCGCCTTACAATCCGGAGAAAGACGTCATCCTCTTCGATGACGAGCCGGAGGCGTACTTCCCGCTGCTGGAGAACATGTTCGTGCTCTTCTTCCCCGAGGACGCCCATGCGCCGATGGTCGGCGAGGGCAAGGTGGAGAAGCTGGTGGTGAAGGTGCTGCTTTAGCGGGGCCGTGGTCTCGTTGCCGTTGTGGCCCCTGCGCCCTCGCAGGGGGAGGCGCGAAGTGGCGCTGTCGTATCTCGTTGTCGTTCATGGCGCACGGGTGCCCTCACCCGTGCGCCATGCCGTACGGAAGGGGGTGGGGACCGTCGCCCCCCCGCGGCGCTTACTCGTTGGCTCGGAACCACCCCACCCGCTGGCCTGTCCAATATCACGGAACCCGACACGGCACGATGGGAGGGGGAGCTGACATGCGAGCCATGCTTGCGGCGTTGTTGATGGTGCTCCTTATCGGCGCAGCGCTCGCGCAGCCGCACCCCGCGGATAGGTTGTCCTTCGATCACTGGGCGTATGATTACGCGCAGGTTCTGGTCGAGGCACTTGACGGTGCTTTGCCGCGTGCATTCTGGCCTGACGGCAATTTCAGGGGCGACCCACCTCTGACGCGCTACGAGTTCGCGATCGGCATCCTATGGGCCGTGAAGCTCATGCAGGAGAGTGACATCACCGCTGAGGAGGCCAGCACCCCGCGCTCACTCCACCTGAACGCAAGCGGTCCCCTCGGCGAGTCCGGCACATTGCGTGACGTGTGGCGGGAGTTGGCGCTGGAGTTCCTGCCGGAGATCATCATCGCCGGAGAGCCGGTGGCATACATGAGCGCGGGGCCGGATCCGCCGTGGCCGTCACCTGTGCCGGACGAGCCTCAGCCAACGAACCTCGCCATCCGTGATCTCCGCGACGTCCCGCACGACCACTGGCTCTACCCGGAGACCCAGCGAGTGCTGTGGGCGGCTGCCGGGATGAAGTACACCGATGTGCTTGAGCCAGATTACGTCACACCTGCGGATGATGTACCCGTTGGGCATTGGGCCTATGAGTCCGCCATGCGTCTGTGCCCCGCCGTCGTCCCGGAGGTCAGCCTCCTCCCCGCTGATCGGCCCAGCAGACGCTACGAGATGGCGATGCTTGCCTCGCGGTCGCTCTCGGCACTGGCGGTGATCGAGCAGCCCACCGTTGACGACCGGGACCTTGCCGCAATCTGGGCGCTGCTGGCGCTGGAGTTCTGGCCGGAATTCAACGCGATTGAGGACCAATTGCCTACGCTGTTCGGGGGCGGCCAGATCACGCCTGACCACTGGCTCCACCCGATCGTCACGCGGCTATTGGCGATCGTCGAAGGGAACGATTGACAGGCTGGAAAGCCTGTTCTACCAACGACATCTGCCGCCGTCAGACCATCCTCCGCATCGTCGCCACGCTCACCTCAGCGAGGCTGGCGACGACCAGGTCCGCGTCCTGCAGCTTCTCTGCGCCCACTGAGCTTGTGACCGCGATGCAGACCGCGCCTGCGGCCTTCGCCGAGGCCACGCCCGCCGGTGCGTCTTCCAGCACCACGCATCGCGCCGGAGGCAGGCCAAGCTTCTCCGTCGTGATCTCGTATATCTGCGGGTCGGGCTTTTTGCGTGTCACATCATCGCCCGTCACCACCACGTCGAACCACTCCAGCTTCAGCCCCGCGCCCTCGATCACCGGGAACTGCTTGTCCTTGTTGCCCGAGGTGGCGATCGCCAGCTTTACATCCGCGGAAACGCGCGCGGTCTGCACAATCGCCAGCACCCCCGGCATCGCCGGCAGCGGGTGCTGCTGCTGGAGCGCAAAGAAGTTCTCCCTGCGCCGCTCGACCGCCCGATCAGTGTCGATCGTGACCCGGTACTTCTCCGCCACGCCCTCGACGTAGCGCTCATCGCCGGTGCCGACGAAGTCGCGGAAATCCTCCGGCTGCACCTGCGTGTCATAAAGCTCCCGAAACATCATCACGCTCGCGCGCGCATTGAGCGCCTCGGTATCGGCCACCACGCCGTCCACGTCGAAGACGATCGCCCACTTCATCGCCCCGGCCTCCTGTCGAACGCGCTCTACTCCGCGATTGGCACCGGCTGGTGCGCCTCCATCCGCCGCAGGCGCTCCTGCTCGGCGGCCATGCGCTCGGCCATCTGCGCCCGCACCGCCGGGTCGCTGGTGATGACGATCAGCCGCTGCACCTCAAGCCCCGGCAGGTCGAAGCTCAGCCGCCGCCCGTCGCGCTGTGCCGCGACATCCTCGATCCCGCGCCAGTCCACGCTGAAGATCTCCGCGGGCTCCAGCCACTCCGGCAGATCCAGCGCCACCTCCGCGTCCACCGGCGGGTATGCGCGGATGCCCTCGGCCTCGCGCCCGCTCCAGTCGGCGTCGATGGAGAGGTTGAGCGCCACGAGAATGATCGTGTCAAGCCCGCTGACCAGCGCCGAAGCCTGTGCCGCAGGACCTCCGGCCGGGCCCAGCGCCGGCTCACACCGCGTCACCTGCGCCAGCGGGGACGGGTCGCTGTTGGCCACCCATGGCCCGATGGTGTTCAGTTCCGCGTTAATGCGGCCCATCTCGTCGAATGTGTCCTTGAGCGCCCGGCAGATCTCCTCCGGCACCTCGTAGCCGCGCACCGTGCGCGTGGTGGGGTAGGGGATGCCGCCCATCGAGAGCCGCAGGCCGGGGCCGTCGAGGTAGTAAACGCTGCTCTCGCCCTCACCGCCGCGTACGCCGTAGGCCCAGTGGAGAATGCCCTTCGCGCCAAGCTGCAGGCAGCCGTAGGTGAGCATCCGCTCCTGCGCGGGCTCGATCACTCGCTGCGTATTGGGCGCAAGCTCCAGCACCTGGCGCGTCTCGGGGTTGATGCCGACTGATACCTCGGCGCTGCGGAAGTAGGGCCACCACGGCCGCCGGGCTGCGCGCAACTCCCGCCACGGCAGGCCTGACAGCAGCGGGAACTCGGCGCCGTTGGATGCGCCCGCCATCCCGTAGCCGTGGGAGGCGACGTCAATGAAGTCCATGAACGAGACGCCGCCTGAGTTCCATGGACCCACGAGGTTAATCATCTGCCGCGGGATGCGCCGCCCCTCGGCCTCGTAGTAGCGATGCGCCTGGTCGAGCAGCCTCACCGTCTCCATCACCGGCCGCTCGTCGCGCTCGTCGAGCCAGAAGGCGATGACGCGCGGATACTCCGGGCGCCACCAGCGCATGATCGCCTCGAGGCCGCCGCCGAAGGAGAGCAGGTTCATCCCCAGCGCCTCGACCTCTTCCATCTGCACGCCACTGTTGGGTGCGATGGTGGTGAAGCCGTGGTTGGCGATGTCCTGCAGGTAGTCCTCGCGGATCTGATCGAAGAGGCAGACCTGGATCGGGAACTCGCTCGGGAAGGCGCGCAGGCAGTGGCCCGCCCTCACGCCCTGCTCGGTAGCGAAGGTCACGGTCACATCCTCGCCCTCGGTCAGCGGCTCGGGAAGCGTTATCTGCACGGGCACGACCGTCTCCCCGACACTCCTCGCGCCGAAGCGGCTGCTGCCGGTCAGGTCGCGGCCGTTCGCCGCGACGTTCGTGATGGCAAATCCGCCGGCCGGTGCATCCGGCGCCTGCAGATAGGCGGTCACGGTGCGCAGATCATTGCCGAAGGTCAGGATGTTGATGCGCAGCGGCTCGGTGTCGGGGCCGATCTCCACCTGCGTCTCCACCGGTTCAGCCTGCAGGTGCTCCAGCTTGACGGCAGCCTGCCAGCGCTCGCCGCTCATCAGAGTCTGCGCCGCCTCATCCGGCAGTGCAGCCACCCGCACGGTGACGCGGCCCACGCCGCCGGGTTCGATGCGTCGCGGAAGCTGCTGCCACCAGTCGAGCATGCCGTCAAGTATCAGTCCGTTGGCATCGCGACCGTTGAACTCTACGCGGTCGAGCAGAGCCGGCCCATCGCCTTCGTTCCGCAGGTAGAGGTGGACAAGTCCCGCCACCGGGATAGCATGCCCCGGCGCAACCGGATCGGGCTGGAAGGTGGCGAACTCGACCACCGGTCTCGGCGTGCCCTCGATGCGCTCTGCCTCGGCCACCTGCAGCGGCCGCGCCCCCTCAATGCGGACGCAGTCGTACGCCGAGGCGGTCTCCGTGTAGATGCCGACGCGCCCGGCCTTCCCCGCCCAGCCGATGGTGGTCGGCTCAAGTTCCTCGCCCTCCAGCCACACGCG
>JAAYJW010000318.1 GCA_012522765.1 candidate division WS1 bacterium
AGCGACCACATCAGCCCGCGGGCGAAGTTGTAGTACTTCCCGCGAGTGACGATCGCGTCGAGGTCAGGCAGCAGCCGCGCCTCCCAGAGTTCCTCGCGCCAGTAGCGATGGTAGCGCTTCACGTCATCGGCGGCGGCACCGTAGGCCGCGCAGTAGTGGTCCTCCCAGTGCTCGAAAGGCTTCTCCGGTTCCGACATCGCGCGGGCGAGGATGTAGTCGGCCATGCCGCATACCGGCCACATTCCGTTCAGTGAGTCGTAGTCGGCCACGACCGCGCCATGCTTCACCGCCAGTTGCAGCACTTCGAACATCTGTCGCTCGGCGCCGATGGGGATCGCGGTCGAGTGGAAGTAAAGCGGCAGGTTCGGGCGATGGAAGAGCTTTTTCGCACCCATCGCCGACCAGCCGCCGTAAAGCTCCTCCAGCTTGTCGAGGTCCACCGTGGTCGGCACAATGCCCACCACCACGTTCGGCTCGACACGCTCGCGGCGCGGCGGCTGCTCCGTGGCCTCGTATGCGTACATCACCGCCCCGGCGTTGGGGTTGTGCTGCTTCGCCAGCCTGGCGACGGCATTTGTCAGGTAGACGTAACGGTCCGTCAGGTGGTCAACAAACTCCTCCCCCTCCCGGTGGACATCCAGCGCGCAGCAGTTGTCGCAGCGGCAGAAGCCCCACGTGAGGTCGTTTTCGCAGACGCTGATCCACGGACTGCGCATGCCTTCGGCGACCCAGTTCGCAACGATCTGCTCGGCCACATCCGGATTGCTCACACACAGCTTGACGCTCTGCCGCTCCCGCTGGGTGAAAGTTGACCGGACGCCGCTCGGGCGGGTCAGCGCTTCCGGTTCACGCCGCCCCCAGACGTTCAGCGCGAAATACTGCGGGTTCGTGTCGCTGTAGCGCTCCCACCAGTCGGTGAAGGCATGGCCGTAGCTGATCTGCGTGTGGCTGCCCATCCTCATGCGCGCGCGCCACAGCCGCACCTGCTCGGCATGGTCATCATGCTCTTCATTGCTGCGCGCGAAGAGGTCGAAGAACTCCTCGGTATCCGGCTTGCGCTCCGGGTAGCGCCCGGGGCGCGCGCTGGTGCGGATGCCGCGCAGCTCAAGCACGGGAAGCCAACTCGATGCGCCGACTTTCAGCGTCAGCGATTCCTGTGGCACGTATGAGAGGCCGAGGTCACCGGGCGCCAGCCAGCGCACACCAAGCTGATCCTCGAGGAACGCGAAGACTGCGGTCTGCGAACCGGCATGTCGCTCGTCTTCGCCGTAGAGGTAAGTGGCCTCCGGAGTAACCGCCCAGCGCGCCTCCTCGGGCGCCATGGGGAAGAGGTCGCCGCGCGCGTTAACGCCGATGTAGAATGGATACCCGACCGCCCCATCGCCAGCGGTAGTAAGCGGCACCTCCATGCCGGTAATCAGCGCGAGATGGCTCTGCAACTGCTCCGCGGCGGCTGTCTGTGCTGGCGCAGGCGCCTCCGGAAGCACGATGCGGCAGTGCTGCGGATCGACGCTGATCGTCTCCTGCGCCGAGGCATGGCCGCAGATCATGAGCAGCAGCAGTGATGCAGCCATCAGGCTGGTCGCGAGGTGCAGCGAAGGATAGCGATCTGACACGCTCATTCGACGCTCCCTGGTTTGAAAATGCTCGGGTGACCGATGCGGATCAATCACCGCGTGACAGGTGGAGTCTGCAGTCCGAGACGGAGGGCTGTCAAGCACAAGCTGGCCTCTGCGCCCGTCGCCGCGGTACTGGTTTTCTGAATTCGCCCTCACTGCCTTCGATTCCCACCGTGGCGCAGTTGACTCTGATTCGGATATGTGTTAGGTTACAGAACCCTAGCCCCCGGATGTCCGGTCGGGGGCGTGATTACGTTTGTCGAAGGGACAGCCGCACGGATGGCACGATTTGATAGCGCAGAGGAACTCGAAGAGCGAGTAGTTCGTGTAGATCGTACGCGCAAGACCGTCAAGGGCGGCCGCATCTCCAGCGCCCGCGTGGTCTGCGTCGTCGGGGACGGCCGCGGCAGTGTCGGCGTCGGTGTCGGCAAGGCCCGTGATGTCCCCGCCGCAATCGAGAAGGGCATGAAGGCCGCGCGGAAGAACATGATCCGTGTGCCGCTTGACGGCTACACTATCCCGCACATGGTGCAGGGCAAGGTCGGCGGGGCAGTTATCCTGCTCAGACCCGCCTCCCGTGGCACGGGGATCATCGCAGGTGGCGCGGTGCGGCAGATCGTCGAAGTCAGCGGCATCCGCGACATTCTCACCAAGTCGCTGGGTAGCGGCAACGTCTTCAATCGCGCGATGGCCTGCTTCGACGCACTCAACTCGCTCTACGACCCGAACGAGGTCGCAGCGCGGCGCGAGATGACCGTCGAGGACCTGATCGGCCGCAAGGTCGTTGACCCCTACGCGGAGCAGGATTCGGCGAAGGCCGCCGAGTCATCCGACGAGGAACAGGTCGAGTTCGAGGCCGCCCTCACCGGCGAGGCCGAAGAAAGCGCCTCCGCAAAGGCCTGACGGTCGGACAACCCACAGCTACGAAGAAGGCGGGCCGCCCTGAGCGGCCCGCCTTCTGCTATGCGACCATCTTTCCGGTTGCGCGCCGATCAACTGAGGTTGACGGTGACCCCGGTCCGCGCCGCCTCGTAGCAGGCGTCAATGACCTTGTGACTCCACAGGCCATCCTCGCCCGGCACCGGCGGCTCAGTGTCGTTCTCGATCGCCGCGCAGAAGCCCTCAATCGCCGCCTGATACATGTTGACCACGTCAGGCTCTATGATCTGCTCAGCCGCACCGCCGCGCGCCTGCTGGGCGTCGTAGCCCTGCAGTTCGCCCTCGATGACTGCCGAGATGCTGCCGGTTGAGCCCTGGCCGATGGTGCCCTTCGTGACCATGCTGCCGCGGCTGCCGTAGACCTCCAGCATGTTGCGCGCCGCCGAGTCGGGCACGTTGAAGAGCGCATCGACGATGCCGACCGCACCGTTCTCAAAGCGCAGGCTCGCCAGCGCGGTGTCCTCGGTCTCATAGTCCTGCACGAGATGCCCGGTGAAGCACGATACGCTGGCCACGCGGCTGCCGAAGATGAACTCCAGCAGGTCGATGCAGTGGTTGCCCATGTCGATCAGCGAGCCGCCGCCGCCCATCGCCTGGCTCTGTCGGAACGCGCCCTCGATCGGCGGGTACCAGCAGGTCAACTCCGCGCGACCCATCACCGGCGTGCCGAGATCGCCCGCGGCCACGATGTCGCGGATCGCGCTGTGGCAGGCGTGGAAGCGCATCATGAAGTTCGTGCCGAACTTGACGCCCGCCTCGGCGCAGACGCGAATGCTCTCCTCGCACTCCTCGACCGTGAGCGCCAGCGGCTTCTCGCACAGCACATGCTTGCCCGCGCGCGCCGCCGCCACCGTCTGCTCGTGATGCAGATGCGTCGGCGTCGCGATGTAGACCGCCTCTACCGCGTCATCGGCCAGCAGTTCCTCGACGCTGGCATAGCCCGTCGCGCCATACTTCTCCGCGACCTCATTCACGCGTTCCGCAACTACATCCTGCACCGCCACCAGCTCCGCCGATGATGCAGGCATGATGCCCTCCGGGATCGTCCGCCGGTCGGCAATACCTCCGCACCCGATTACTCCCCACTTCACAGCCATCTATCAGCACCTCCGTGTGCTTGCTCTGATATGCGTCGCGTTACACCTTCAGCGCGGCTGTGTCCGCCGCAGATAGCGTTACATGAACACCCACGGCATTCCGGCATCGATGAACCGCACCGGGATGTCCTTCAGCTTTCCGCGCAAGAGCCGCGCGAACTCCCGCATCCCCGGGTTCTCCGAATTCACGTGCGAGGTCTCGATCAGCGCCACGTCGGCATCCACTGCGGCGCGGAAGCTGTAGTCGAGCGCCTCCCCGCAGATGATCACATCAGCGCCCGCGAGCACCGCCTCGTCCACCCCGTGCCAGTGCTGCAGCAGGCCACCGTAGAGGACCGTCACGCGCGTGACGATCCGCGCCAGGTCGCCCGCCACGCGTATCTGCGGCACCCCCAGCGCGAGCTTCGCGTGATCGGCCAGTTCGGCGAGCGTCAGCGGATCGACCGCGTAGGTGCGGCAGTAGTCGCCGCCATCGGCGATCTCGTCGAAGCCGAGCGCCTCGGCGCACGAGTCCATCACACCGCCCGGCGTGCCGTCCCAGTTCGAGTGGCAGCGGCAGACGACCATGCCGTTGTCGTCGAGGATGCGCCGGCGCGCGATGTTCGCGGCCTTCTCCTCCTCCGGCACCGTGCGGTACCAGTTCGACGGAGCGTATGAGAAGAACGGTATCTCGTGCGTGAGGACAAAGTTCAGCCCATCCACCGCAGCCTCGCGCAGCACCTTCACCGTCGGCGTCCACGTCACCGCAACGCCCGTGACCTCCGTCTCCGGGTCGCCGTAGAGCAGCCCCGTGGGGTCGCCTTCCATCGCATACTCGCGCGGTGAAATGTCCAGCACAATTGCTTCGACTTCATGCGCCTCCATACGCTTCGCTCCCATCCATCACGCGCTTGACCGGCTCTGCTCCTCACTGCGTGGTATCGGCGCAAGTTGCAGCAGGCCGCCGCCGATATCCACGAGACTCTAGAGGATCTCGTCGGTTACGTCGCCATTCCCGGCGCGGGCCAGATCATCGCGCAGGCTCCGGAAGGCCTCGAAGGCCTTCACGAACTGCTGCGACACCCTGCCCTCCTGCGCCAGTCTCCGCGCCGCCTGCTGCCCGTCGGGGGCTCCTGTGACCGCCCGCAGCCGATCCTCCAGCGCGCCCCACACCAGCAGCAGCGCCGCCCGCGGCTGACCGGCGGAGTGCTCGACGACGCGATCCAGCGCGCGATTGACGGGCCCGCCCCCGGCCATGCCCTCGGTGGTGGCTGCCACTCGCGCATGCTCCACCTGGTAGGCTACCTGCCTCACGCGCCCGGGAAGCTCCGACTCTGGCTTCGGCCCACCGGGCCTCGCCACCTGCCATTGAGCCAGCCACAGCGTCAGATCATCGCCGTAGAGCACGATGCCGAGGAAGACCAGCAGCACAAGTGACGTGTCATCTATCCCCGCGCCCGGCGCCACCATGTGTACGAGTATCAGCAGCAGCGCGATGCCGCCGAGTATCAACTGCCGCGGATCCAGCTTCATCAGCGGTGTAAGGTCCATTATCTCCCGCTCCTGCGATAGTTCTGCTGCAGTTGGAGTGCCATGTGTGGCAGTGACATCGAGAAGTCGCGCTCAGAAGTCCAGCTTCGGCTGCACCGGCTTGCCCTCGCGGGACGACTCAATCGCCGCCCAGCCGAGGGCGACCGTCCGTGCGCCGGAGATGCCATCGCTCTCGATCTCAGTGTCGTTGCGGATGGCCTCGGCGAGCACCTGGAACTCCGCCGCGAGGCCCTTGGGGGCAGCGCCCGCGGGCATGTCCAGCCACTTGTTGCGGTCGATCGTGCGCAGGCAAATCTTCGCCTCGGGCAAGGTGTTGGTGGCGATGACGCTGCCCTTGGTGCCCCAGACGTGCATGTCGATGTTGTACGGGTGGGCGCAGCCGAAGGAGCCGACGGTAATCCCTACCGCTCCGGACTGGAACTTGAGGTTCACGTTGAAGTGATCGTCGGTCTCAAGCACCGGGATGTTGAAGTGGTTCGAGTAGCACGAGACCTCCGCCACTTCGCCGCCGATCCAGCGCGCGAGGTCGAGCGCATGGCAGCCGCCGCCGATAAGCTGGTGGCGAAGCTCCGGGTCGAAGCGCCAGCGGTTGTAGCCGGGGATGTTCTCGTAGTTGTGAATGTAACTCGTGTAGAGGTTGTAGGTCTCGCCGAGCGTGCCGTCCTGCGTCCAGCCCTTGACCTTGCGGAAGACGTCGTAGAAGCGCGCGACATGTGCGGTCATGAGCTTGGTGCCGGCGGCGCGCTGGGCGTCGATCATGCGCTGGCACTCATCGTTGGTGCGCGCGAGGGGCTTCTCCATCATCACGTGCTTCTTGCTGGCGAAGGCCGCCTCGGCCATCTCAAGGTGCACGTAGTCAGGCGTGGCGACGGAGACGATGTCCACCTCGTCATACGCGCAGAGTTCCTCATACTTCGTGGTGGCGAAGGGGATGTCGAACTCGCTCTGAAGGCTTTTGAGCAGATCCTCTTCGAGGTCGCAGATGGCGACGATCTTGAGGCCGGGGACGTTGGCGATCTGCCGAAGCTGCCCCGCGCCCATGTGCAGACCGATGATGCCTACGCCGAGTGTTTCGGGCATGGTGGGTGATCCTTTCGGATGCGTGTTGTGCAGGCGGGCGCGGCGGAAATCGCCGCGCCCGCCGTGTGTCGTTCTGGAGGGGCGTGGCTTCAGCCACGCCCGGCCTTCTGCAGTTGTCTGTCCAACAGGTCGGCGCGGCTAAAGCCCCGCCCCGCCAAACGGACTGGACAACGGCAACCCGTCGTTACTTCAGATACGCGCGTCCGACCTTCTTGATCGCAGCGGCGAGGTCGTTCATGTCCTCTTCGCTGTAGGTCGGGTGGACCGGGACGAAGAACGTGCGCGACTCCGCCCACGCGGCGTTCGGGCAGAAGGTGTTGATGTAATCCGTCGCCTCGGCCCGCACGTTCGGGTCGCGGAACGGGTACTTCAGCCGCCCGAAGCCCACGTGCTTGCGGTAGCAGGCCTCCTTGTAGCTCTGCGGCCACATAACCGGGCCGGCAGGGACGCCCTCGGCGCCGACGGCCTTGAAGAAGTCCCGCGCATCCACCGACAGCCGCTCGGTGTTGAGGATGATCGGGTACTGCCAGTAGGCGTTCTTGCGCTCCTCGGTGTCGATCGGCAGCGCCTCGATGTACGCCTCGCCCTCGAGCGCCGCGTCGAGGATCTTCGCGTTCCGGCGGCGGTTCAGGTTGTTCCAGGTGTCCATCTTCTCAAGCTGCACGATCCCGATCGCCGACTGCATCTCCGTCATGCGGAAGTTGTAGCCGATCCGCTGGTGGATGTAGGGCAGCTTCTCCTCAAGCTCGAGCAGCCGGATGCGCTCGGAGACGTCGTAGCCGTGGTCGCGGAAGGAGCGGCAGTTCCATGCCCACTCATCGTTGTCCGTGACGACCATGCCGCCCTCGCCGCCGGTCGTGAAGTGCTTCGACTGGCAGAAGCTGAAGGCGCCCATGTGGCCGATGGAGCCGGCCTTCTTGTCCTTGTAGTAGCCGCCATGAGCCTGCGCTGTGTCCTCGAGGACGAGGAGGTCGAACTCGTCGGCGATCTGCATGATTGCGTCCATGTCGCAGATGCAGCCGTAGAGGTGCACGGGGATGATCGCGCGCGTGCGCGGCGAGATATTCTCCCTGATCGACTCGGGCGAGATGGTATGCGTGAGCTTCTCAACGTCCGCGAAGACTGGGATAGCGCCCGCCTGCGGCACGCACATGGACGACGCGATGAAGGTGTAGCTCGGGACGATGACCTCATCGCCGGGGCCGATGCCCATCGCGCCAAGGGCGCTATGCAGGGCAGTGGTGCCGTTCGCGGTGGAGATGGCGAACTTCGAGCCCTGCCACTCGGCGAACTTCTTCTCGAACTCCACTCCGACCTTACCGGTCCAGTAGTTCACAAGACCCGTCTTGAGCGGCTCCATCGCCGCGTCGATACTGTCCTGCTCGAAGTATGGCCACGGTGGGTACGGCTCGGTTCGGATCGGACTGCCGCCATCAACAGCAAGCTTCTCGTCTGACATCGTGCATCTCCTCCTGGACACAAAGCGCAAGGCTTTTGTAGTCATGTTCTCTGGTGTGGAATCACTACATTCCCCGAAGCGGGTGGAATACCTGCTTCGGACGAATCCGTAATTCGCGCTCAGTTCATCTGCAGGCGACCAGCGGTCGTTTACCGCGGCAATTCCCGCCACACGCGCGCAAGCTCCCGCAGGCGCAACGGCGCCTTTCGGCCCGGTGCGGCTTCGAGGCTTGACGACAGGTCCACGCCCGCGGCTCCGGTCGCCTCCAGCGCCTCGCGCAGGTTCTCCGGCCCGAGGCCGCCCGCGAGGATCACCGGCGCATCGGTCCGCCGGACGATCTCCGCGGCCGTCTCCCAGTCGCAGGTGCGTCCGGAGCCACCCGTGCCATCACAGGTGCGCGTGTCGAGCACTATCGCCGTCGCGCCGGCATCGAGCGCCGCCTCGATCTGCGCGAGCGTCCGCTCGACCAGCGCCTCGCGGTCGTCTGTGCGCTCAGGCAGACCGATGGGGCGCCAGATCACAGCGGCGGGCACCGGTGTCCGGTCGTTTGCAGGGGCGGGACTACGTTCCCGCCCGAGGGCCTCCGCCACCTGCCGCACGTATGCACCATCGCCGCCATGAAGCTGCACGGCATGAGCCCCGGTAGCGACTACCAGCGCCGCGATCTCCTCTGGCGGCATACTCTCGACCACCAGCACCGGCCGTGCCCTGCAGGCACGCGCAAGCAGTGCGGCCTGACCGCGCGAGACGCAGCGCGGGGAGCGCTCAATCTCAACGATCAGGCCGCAGAAGTCCGCGCCAGCGGCCTCCGCGCAGCGAATATCCGCCACGCGCGTCAGGCCACAGATTTTCAGCGATGGGCGCCGGTTCGCCATCTTTGCCTCCTGTGCACGGACCGCGAACGGGTGGCAACCGGGAGGGGCCGCACGAGCCAGGCGACACCGCTCCCGCCGCCGGCGGGACGAAGAGCGTGGCGAGGTCGGCCCACGGCTATTCACGACAATGGGCCGACCTCGTGCAGCTTGCTCCGCAAACTACCCTCGTGCGGCCCCTCCTGCGAAGAACAATGGGCCGCTACGACCCCCGTCTACGCCCCGCGTATCTCCTCCGCCGCCTCGATGACGAGGTCCGCCATCATCTCGACCTGCTCGTCGGCGAGCGGATACAGCGGCAGGTGCGTGAAAGTGTGCCAGAACGCGTTCTCGGCGTTCGGGCAACTCTGCGCGATCGCGTCGGTGTCGTAGCCAAGTTGCCGGTATAGCTCGAAGTGATACAGCGGCGCGAAGTGCGGGATGTTCGTGACGCCCTTCTCCGTCAGCCGCTGCTTGAAGACGCGGATGTCCGCGCCAAGCTCCTCCGGGTCCACCTGCAGCAGGTAGAGGTGGTAGGTGCTCTCGATCTCGTCGGTGTCGAGCGGCGCGGGGATGAGCCCCGGCACGTTTTCGAAGCGCTCTGCAAGGTACTCCGCGCGCTCGCGGCGGATGCGGATGATCTCCTCAAGCCGCCCAAGCTGCCCGAGCAGGCAGGCGGCCTGGATCTCGGTGGATGAGTGGTTGCCCGGCACCTGCGGACCGCCGGTCTTCGTCGGCAGCGCGACTACGTCGTAGAGCCAGTTCTCGATCTGCCGGCTCATGTCCACGCCGCAGAAGCGCGCCTGGTTGAAGTACTCGCCGAACTTGGTGTCGGTGCAGACGATCCCGCCCTCACCGAAGGCGGTGATGTTTTTGACCTCGTGGAAGCTGAACGCGCCGAAGTGGCCGATGGTGCCGGTCATGCGGCCCTTGTACCTGCCGCCGAAGGCGTGCGCGGCGTCCTCGATCACGGTGATGTCATGCTCTTCGGCAATCTCCATGATCGGGTCCATGTCCACCGGGTAGCCGCCGATGTGCACGGGCATGATCACCTTGGTGTTCGGGGTAACTTTGCGCGCCACATCCTCGGGGTCCATGTTGACGGTGCGCGGGTCGATGTCGGCGAAAACGCACTTCGCGCCGACAAGCGGCGGGTAGACGCCGGTGGCGATGAAGGTGATGGCGGGCAGGATGACCTCGTCGCCCGGGCCGAGGTCCGCGAACTGGTGGGCGATCTGAAAGCCCGCGGTGGCGTTGGTGACGAAGCACACGTACTTGCTGCCGAGGAACTGCGCGACCTCCTCCTCGAGGGCCTTGACGGTGTCGCCGAGGCTGAGCTTCGCGGTGGGCTGCCCGCAGCCGCAGAGCTTCATCAGCGCCTCCTCGACGCCGGTCATGGCGCTGTCGAAGGCGGGGCGGTCGGCGCCGGGCTTGACCAGCATCCTGACGATGCCCATCATGTCCTCATGCCACACGTGCTCGCCGATAGCGGCCCAGGGCACCTTCGCGTCCCCGGTTGCGTAGCGGAAATCGCTCTTCTTCTTCTCCGGTCCGTTGTCAGCCACGTCGAGCCCTCCTCATGAATCGTTGATGGAATGAAGTTCGCGATAGATGGAGGCGGGGCCTCCCTGCGGGGCCAGCGGAATGGCGGTCGGCGCCGTACCGTTTGGCCCCTCCCCCTCGGTCCCCCTCCCCCTGCACCTCGCTTCGCGCGGTGGGCGGGAGAGGGGGAGGAACGGCTAATGCCTCCGAAGAGGTCCTACAGGCGTTCTCGCGCACTTCCCGACCTCCCGGCCCACGTCGTTCTTCCCCCTCTCCCGCCTGTCCCGCCTGCCGTTTAGGCGGGACAAAGGGGGAGGGGGACCGAGGGGGAGGGGCCAGCCCTATTCCGCCACCAGCAGCCCCTCCGGCGTCGTCGCCAGGTGCGGCGGCAGGTCGTCGCTCAGCAGCAGCGAGTAGTCCTCCAGCACCCCCTCGGGAGCCTCCGCGATCTCCACACACCACGCCGCGCCGCGCTCGGCCTCCTCGGGCGCGATCACAGCCGGCACGATGTCGTTGGTGAGGCTGTCTTCCTCGAAGCAGACGCTGCCATCGGGCCGAATGATCCGCATCAGCGCGCTCTCGCCCTTGCCGGCGAAGAGCGTCACCGTGAACTCCTCGCAATCCTCCGGCACATAGAAGTACATCCGCCCCGGATTCTCGCATAGCTTGTAGCCGGGACCGATCATCACCGCCGGGCAGTTGTGTACGACCAGCCCGCAGCCGTTGCGGCCCGCGTTCATGTCGATCTGATAGAGTCCCGGCGCGGGCACTTCGACGTCGATTTCAGCGGTGCCGGGCATCGGCATATGCCCGGAGGCCACCGCCTCGCCATCAGTGGTGACCACCTGCCACGAGGGATGGTGGGCATACTGCGGGCCAACTCTGACGCCGGTCACGTCGGCTATGATCCGACGATCCTCGCCAACCAGCGCCAGCCAGCGGCCGGAGCCACGCGCTATCAGCGGCGCCGCCTCGGAGGTGTCAATCTCGGCATCCGGATCAGTGCGGACCATCTGCGGTCCGTCGTATGCCCGTGCCTCCGGGATCGCGGCCATGAACTCCTCCTGCAACGAGCGAACGACGAGCGCGTCGGTCTGCTGCGCCGCCAGCGCGTCAAGTCGCTCCATGTATGCCGCGATGGCCGCCGCTGAGGGCTGCGCCTCATCTTTGAGCGCCCGCCGCAGGTTCCACACGTCGAAGAAGTCGCTGGCCATCTGCACCCGCGCTGCCCGCAGGTCGTCGTCAGCGGCGGCCTCGGTGGCCTCGGCAAGCCGCGCGCGCAGCCATGTCACGTCATCCTCCGTTATCGCCACCGCGCGCTCCTCGGGCAGATGGAACTTGTAGGCCAACTCCCAGACGTGCGTGAAGTAGCGCCGCATCGGATCCGCGGCGTCTCCGTAGTAGGTCGTGAAGTAGTCGTCCAGCAACTCCTGCGGGTCGGTCGTGACATCCCACATCAGCCTTGCGGCGATGTAGTGATTCAGCGCCAGCGCGCCCCAGTGGATGTTCGCCTCCGAGTTGCAGCCGATGAAGCCGCGCTGGTGATAGTAGGGGATGTCCTCGAAAAGGATCGGCGCCACGCCCGCCTTGAGCAGCGGGTCGGCGTAGGGGGCGGTCCAGTACTCGCGGGCGATCAGTGATTCGGCAAGGCGGTCCCAGCCGTCGATCGCGCGCCGGAAGAGTGCGTTGTTCGGGCTGATCTCGCGCGGGGCGGTGATCGGGTGGAATGAGTCCCCGGCGATGCCCCAGTGTGCGATGGACGGGATGACATTCGGATGCACCGCCGGTTCATCCGGCGGCTCGAGCGTGCTCTTGTAGGCGTAGAAGACGAGGTAGCGATCGGGATGCGTCTGCGCCACCTGTTCGGCGACGGCATTGGCGAAGATGATCATGCGGCGGGCCTTGCCGCGCGTCTGCGTCGCCCGGAACTCAGGCGGGTCCTGCGCCAGCGCCTCGGAGGACTCGCTCCATCCCTCGTAGTCGTTCATGCTCAGGGAGAACGAGAACATGTCCGGGTTCGCATCGAACGCTCTGCGTGCCGCCTGCACCGCGAGGTCAATCACGCCCTGATTGGCCAGTTCAGGCTGCCAGCCGGCTCCGGATCGCGGGTCGAGGCGGACGCCGCCGAGCAGCGGGAAGTAGTCCGGGTGCTCGTCATAAAGCTCCGGCGGCACGATGCGGAAGAGGTTGTGCCCCATGCTGATCGCCGGGCCGCCCTGCCGGCTGCGGCGGAACCACGTCTGCCAGTCGCGGTACATGCGCCGGTCGGGTGTCTGCGAACTCGGCCACATGCGGCGATAGAGGAAGCTTGGCACCTGCCGCAGCGAGACGTCGTTGAAGCTCAGATCGGGGGTGCTGGGGATGTGCGTCCCAAGCTCACCCGGATGGAAGAAGCGCACGCCGCAGAGGTCCTCGAGGAAGGCGTAGACGGCATGGACACAGCCATTGGCGCCGCCACCGGTGATCGCCAGTGAGTCGCCCCGCGTCTGCACCAGCACGACCTGCTCCTGCAGCCAGCGGCTGCGCGTCACCGCCGGGTCGCGCGGGATGAAGTGACTCGGGCCGACGAGGATCGCCGGGCCGCCATCGTGCTCGGCGACGGGCCTGATGGTGAACTCGGCACCGGTGATCCGGTCGAGGTAGAGCTTCAGGTCGGCCACCGCGGGCGCGATTCCCTCCGCGCCATCGGTGACAATCGGCACCAGCGCCTCGCCGCCACGGGCGAGGTCAAGCGCCATGGCGGGCGGCGCGGCAGCCGTCAGTGCGAAAACAACAAGCAGCATCGCTCTATGCATAGTCTATTGACGAGCCCGCGCGAACTGCCGCCTACTCGTCATCTCCTCCCCACGTGTCATCAGCCGTCGCCAGGATCCGCTCGATGATCATCGCGAGTTCATCAAGCTCGAACGGCTTGGTTTGATACCACGTAACGCCCAGTTCCCAGCCGCGGGCCTTGTCGGCGTCTTCGGCGCGCGCGGTTAGCATCAGCACCGGTATGTCAACCATCCCCATCTCGTCCTGCAGGCGGCTGAGCACATCCCAGCCCGTCAGCCGAGGCATCGCGACATCGAGGATGATAAGGTCGGGAGTGACTTCCTCGAGCACGTCCAACGCCTGCTGCCCATCGTAGGCCTCCAGCACCTCGTAGCCCTTCTCTTCGAGGAAGAGCTTGGTGTAGAAGACCAGGTCCCGCTCGTCATCAACCAGGAGTATCTGCTTGGCCATTCGTATCGCCTCGCATCCGGGACGTGATGCCGACTGAATAGGGGCCGGTTCATCCTCTACCTGCACGCCGTCTCCGCTCAAGGCGCAGCTTCGCGAGCCGCTCAAATACCTGCTCCAGCGCCTCAAGCTCCTCCGGCGCGACGGTCATCTGCACCACCGTCACGCCCGGCCCGTGACCGCCCGCAAGCGCCGGCAGTCGTCGTGCATAGCCTGCCTCAACAGCCCGCACCAATTCCTCAGCCGCCTCAGGCGTTGCGATCGCGCAGAAGTCATCGCCGCCGAGGTGCGTCACCACGCCACCCACGGCGCCCGCTGCCTCCGTCATTGCGTCGGCGAGCAGCATAATCGCCGCATCGCCCGCAAGATGCCCGCGCCGGTCATTGTAAGCCTTGAAGTCGTCAAGGTCCGCCATCACCAGCGTGATCGTCTCGTCCCTTACCAGCTTCGCGCAAAGGTATTCCCGCAGCCCGTGATTGCCAGGCAGCCCGGTGAGCGGATTGCGATCCCGCTCGATCCGCGCCCGGCGCAGCAGCGCCGCGATACGCGCGCTCAGTTCCGTCTCCGAAATCTCCGCCCCGACCGCTATGTCCACGCCCGCCAGAGGATATCTCTCCCGCGCTGAGTCAGGTGCGTCAACTATCACCCACAGCGGGTCAGGCTCCTCGCGCCATCGGCGCATAGTCTCCACCCAGCGCTCCTCCGGCGCCGCCCACAGCAGTTTTTTGCTGAGGACGGCTATCTCGGCGGTGCTGGAGAGCAGTTCGTCGAGATCATCCGCAAAGTGGACGGACCTGCAATGCTCCGAGAGAACGCGCGCCGCCCACTCCCTGCGCCACGCGGGCACCAACACTACCGCATCAACGGAACGGGGCTGCCGCGCCCGCCACTCGGGTGGAATGGCCGCTCGATTCTCATCACGCTCACGGTCAGATTCGCCGTTCGTTGACATCTCTCCCGCCACGGGCTACCATTCTCCGCACTGACATCGGAAAGGTCCATGATTGATGGTCACAGTCAGCACAATTCTCGGCACTCTCGGCGCAGGCGGGCTGCTCGGCTACTTCGCCGGCACCGCCGTAAAGGGCGTCTCGCGGCTGCTCGGCTGCCTGCTCGGGATAGTGTTCATCCTCATGCAGGTGCTGGCCTACTACGGCATCGCCGAGTGGCACTGGGACAAGATCAGCGAGTTCATCATGGGTCCGGCCGCCACAGCCGCCGGGAGCGCCTCCGCGAAGCTCTGGGCGATCCTGACGTGGAACCTGCCCTTCGGCGGCGGCTTCGCCACCGGCTTCTACCTCGGCATGCGCCGCTGAGCCGGCCGGACCCG
The DNA here is from genome assembly GCA_012522765.1 of candidate division WS1 bacterium. Classification (GTDB taxonomy): domain Bacteria; phylum Armatimonadota; class Zipacnadia; order Zipacnadales; family UBA5352; genus UBA5352. The sequence goes on from JAAYJW010000318.1 coordinate 14,670, forward strand.
TTAGTTGCAGCTACCTCAGACTTTGACTTCCGCGCCCTCCTGGCCGGATTTGTAAATACCGTCGAGGATCCGCTGGGTGATCAGCGTCTGCTCCGGCGGAACCGGCACGGGGCCGCGCCCGTGAATGGCCGCCACGAAGCGCCGGATCTCCTCAGCATGCCCGCCAAGGCCCTTGTTGCCGATGACCTGCGGGGTGCAGTTGAGCATCATGCCATGCTGCTCGGTCACGAGCGTGAACGGCCACATCTGCACGCCGCCGAGATTCCCGAAGACCGATATGTTATTGTTGTTGCCGGTGGCGTTGAGCGCCCAGCTTGCCGCGAGCGAGATGCAGGAGCCGTTCTCGAAGCGGATGAAGCCCGCCGCAAGCTCCTCGGGCACAGTGTACTTGCGCGGGTCGTGCGCCATGACCGACGGCTTGTTGGCTATCTCCAGCCAGGTGTTGGCGCTGACCGACACCGGCTCGGGGAAGTTCATGAAGTGGAGCGTCAGGTCCAGCACGTGGACGCCGATGTCGTAGCACGGGCCGCCCGCGGACTTCTCAGCATCAATGAACGCGCCCCACGCAGGCACACCGCGCGCCCGCAGGTATTCCGCACGGCCCCAGTAGATGTCGCCGATGCCGCCCGCATCTACAAAGCGCTTGGCCGCGATGGCCTCATCGGAGTAGCGCATGTTCTGCGTGACGCACAGCAGCTTCTGCGACTTATCGCGCGCTGCGATCATCTGGCGGACCTGATCGGCCGAGATCGCCACGGGCTTCTCCACGAAGACGTGGCAGCCGGCCTCGAGAGCCGCGACAGTCGGCGGCATATGCACGCAGTTGGGCGTGCAGACATCCACCACGTCGAGCTCCTCGGCCTCGAGCATCTTCTCATAGTCGTCGTAGAGGTGCTGCTCTTCCACGCCCGCCAGTGCCGCACCCTTCGCCGCAGCGTCCGGGTCAATGTCCGCGATTGCGACGATTTCGGCGCCAGGCAACGCATTCCATGCCGGGATGTGCTGCCCGCGGGCGATGCCACCAGTGCCAACGAATCCTACTCTGAGTGTCTCGCGCATCATGAGCCTCCTCACTTCTGTGTGCGCCGGGCCGGCGCAACCTGGCAATGCGGGTATCCGCAGAATGCCTGCCCTGAACGTGCGCGCATATTCCCCGGAGGCCATTCGCGCACCTGCACAGCCTCGAAGGACCACGCGCAGAGGTTGCGGCTGAAACTCGCGCGAAATGAGCGGCACCACCGATGCCGAAGACCCCCGGGAGACGACGATGACCGATCGTGAGCGCATCCTGCGAACATGGCGTGGAGAGCCGGTCGATCATATCTGCTGGCAGCCCCGCCTCGAGCACTGGTTCCGCTACCGGCAGAAGACCGGCACTCTCCCTGAACGATACGCGGGGATGGACCTGCTGGAGGCCTACGATGACCTCGGCTGCTCGGTGCGCTATGCCGGACGGCCGCTGGTCTACGAGTACGACAACTGCGCTCTGCGCGTTGAGGGTGACGACCGCGGCCGCGTTACCTCCTACGAGACGCCGCTGGGGACGCTCACGGAGGTCATCCACTTCGGCGAGGAGGGCACTTCGGCGCATATCAGCAAGTTTCCGATCGAGAGCCTCGATGACATCGAGGTGATGGAGTACTTCCTTTCCGACCAGCGCGTGCGCTTTAGTACAGAGCAATTTGAGGAGATCGAGGAGCGACTCGGCGACCGCGGGGTCTGCCAGTTCTACTTTGCCCGCACCTCCCTGATGCGCCTGATCGTCAACTACGTCGGCTTCGAGCAGACCATCTACCTGCTGCACGACGAGCCGGAGCGGATGGAACGCTTCCTCGCGCACATAGACCGCTGCGACGACGGCCTCTTCGAGGTGCTCTGCGCCAGCCCGGTGCAGATACTCAACTTCGGCGACAACATTGACGCCTGGCTCACGCCCCCTCCGCTGTTTGAGCGCTACATGCTGCCGATCTATGAGAAACGCTGCGAGCAGCTTCATGCGGCCGGCAAGTTCACCCACATTCACATGGACGGGGCTCTCAAGCCGCTGCTTCCGCTGCTGAGCCGCCTCCCGCAGCATGGCATCGAGGCCCCGACGCCGCTGCCGCAGGGCGATGTTGAGCTTGAGGAGCTTTGCGATGCGATGGCGGGCAAGCTGATGCTCGACGGCATCCCCTGCGTCCACTTCCTGCCGAACTTTCCGGTGAGCGATCTTGAAAGCTGCGTGGAGCGGCTGCTGGAGCTGCAGGCGCCGCGGCTGATCCTCGGCATCTCGGACGAGATCTCGCCGCCGGGCGACATCGAACGGGTGCGGCTGGTGAGCGAGATGATCGAGGCCACGGTGCGATAGGGGGGCCGCAACAGCCTCAAACGGAGGGGGCGCCCCTTTCGCCGCTGCTGCGCTTGTGCTATAATGACTGCTAATCACAGGGTCCCACACAGCGTGGCGCAGATCGCCGCGCCGACGCATCATCACAGCATCATTACGCAGAACCAGCGATCGGAGGTCCACCCTGTGGCCCGCGCATCCGATGACACGCACAAGCTCAGGCGTGACATCGCCGCGATTGCGCTTATCACCGCGGCGGTGCTCACATTCGCGAGCCTCCTGTACTCCAGCGGCGGCGGCTCCGCCTCCGGCGGTGGCTACCTGCCCGGCCTCATCTCGGGCGCGTTCACCCTCGTTTTCGGCGTCGGCGCCTTCGCCGTTCCTGTCGTGCTCATCGTAATCGGCGTGCTCTTCGCGCTGGAGCGACCGCAGATGGTCTCCGGCCGCGCGCTCGCGGGTGCAGGCCTGCTCTTCCTCGTGATCCTCACCGCCACGGCCATGCAGGTGCCCGAGGAATCGCGCTTCGACCGCGAGTGGGTCGCTCTCAACGGCGGCTACCTCGGCGCCGGCTTCGCCCACGCCGCGCTGAAGGTACTCGGCCTTGCCGGCTCCTACATCGTCCTGACCGGCCTCACGATCATGGCCGTGGTGCTGCTGGTGCAGACGTCCGTGAAGCAGATGATCCAGGGACTCGCGAGGGTGCTCGGCGGCGGCTTCGGCTCGGTTACACGTGTGGTCCGCGAGGGCTTTGCCGATCTTGCCACGGTAGCCTCCCGCCCGTCCTTGCCGAAGTCGGCGCGCAAGCCCAAGCGCCCGAACAACTCGCGCCCGGTGCGCCCCGACCGCGGCCCGGTGGTCGAGCTTGACCTCGACGAGAGTGAGGTGCAGGAGGCGGCGGCAGTGACGGGGACAATCAATGAACCGCCGGCAGCGGCGCGCAAGAGCGGCAATGCCGTCCGCACTCCTCGCAAGCCGCCTAAGGCCGAGGGCGAACAGACGGTGCTGCTGGATGACAGTGAGCTATACACGCGCCCTTCGCTCTCATTGCTGAGCAAACTCGACGGTGAGGACACCGGCGATGCGGGGACCGAAGAGGCCACGGAGAACATTATCAAGCTCGAGGACACGCTGGAGAGCTTCGGCGTGGAGGCAAAGGTTGTCGCCTACGAGCGCGGGCCGGTCATTACGCGCTACGAGGTGGAGCCGGGGCCGGGGATTCGTGTCGGGAAGATCGTGAACCTCTCCGACGACCTCGCGATGGCGCTGGCGGCGGTGGATGTGCGCGTCGAGGCGCCGATCCCGGGCAAATCCGCGGTGGGTATCGAGGTGCCGAACCAGCACCGGGCCGTCGTGAGCCTGCGCAGTCTGCTCGAATCGCCGGAGTTGCAGAACAACCCGTCGCCACTTGCGGTGGCGCTGGGGCGCGATATCGCCGGGCATCCGGTGGTGGCGGATCTGTCACGAATGCCTCACCTGCTGGTCGCGGGCGCGACGAACTCGGGCAAGAGCGTCTGCCTGCACTCGATCCTCACTTCAATCCTGATGCGGGTGCGGCCCGACCAGGTGAAGTTCATCCTCATCGACCCCAAGCGCGTGGAACTGCGGCTTTACGATGGCATACCGCACCTGATGTCGCCGGTGGTCTACAGCCCCAAGGAGGCCGCCGACGCGCTGCGCAAGGTCATCCGGGAGATGGACAAGCGCTACGATCAGTTCGCGCTCAAGGGCGTTGTGAACCTTGACGAGTACAACGAACTGGCCGCGCAGCCCAAGGAGCATCGCGACCAGGAGTTCGAGCCGATGGCGCATGTTGTGATCATCATTGACGAGCTTGCGGACCTGATGATGCAGTCGCGCGCGGAGTTCGAGTACTCCATCTGCCGCCTCGCACAGCTTGCGCGCGCCACGGGGATCCACCTCGTGCTGGCCACGCAGCGCCCGTCGGTGAACGTCATCACCGGCACGATCAAAGCGAATATCCCGTCGCGCATCGCGCTCTCGGTGACATCGCAGCACGACTCGCGCACGATCCTCGACGGCATGGGCGCCGAGCGGCTGATCGGCCGCGGCGACATGCTCTATTCGCCGATTGATGAGAACCAGCCGCGACGGCTGCAGGGCGCCTTCATTCCGCGCTCGGACCTGCAGCGGATCGTGGATTACCTCTGCACACAGGGCGAACCGGACTTTCAGATCATCCCGCAGGCGCCGGATGAGGATGGCGAAGACTTCGCAGGCGATCTTGAGGTCAGCGACAAGCTCTACGCCGCCGCCGTGGAGTTCGTGGTGGGGGAGACCGAGGCCTCAGTCTCCGGCCTGCAGCGGCGCTTCAAGATCGGCTACGCGCGTGCCGGGCGGCTGATTGACGCCATGGAGCAGCGCGGTGTGGTTGGCCCGCACGAGGGGCCCAAGCCTCGCCAGGTGCTGCTCAACCCGATGGCGATGGATGCCCACCTCGGCGGAAGCAGCTACACCCATCCCTCGGAGATAGATATTGAGGACGTGGATGACTACGGCAGCGATCTCGATGAATCATCTGACGAAATGCCCGAGGAACTTGAGGGTGGCGCAATAGAGGACCTGTCCGAGGAGGATGACAGACCGGCCGCCGAAAGCGCATGATCGGCGATCGGCCTGACCCATGACTGCGCAAGAGGACAGACTTCCGCTTTTTCCGGATGACGATGACGCTCCCGCCGATGAGGCGAAGCAGGAGCGACAGCGCAAGAATCCCCGCAATACGCTCAACGATCTCAGCGGCACCGAGTGGATCAAGTCCACCAAGTCGTGGCTGATCTGCGACTCCCGCCGCTATCACGCCAATCGCGACACCGAACTGCACCCCGCGCGCTATCCCGAGGAGCTTGTGGCCGAGTTCATCCGCTTCTTCAGCCAGCGCGGCGAGTGGGTGCTCGACCCGTTCTGCGGCAGTGGCGCGACGCTTGTCGCCGCCGCGGAGGAGCAGCGGAACGCCCTTGGCATCGAGATCACGCCGCACTACGCCGAGATGACCCGCGGCAGGCTCGCAGCGATGGACGCGAGCCTGCGCACACGGGCCGAAGTTGTCCGTGGTGACGCGCGTGACGTAGCCGACCGGGCGCTGTGGGACGATGTTGCGGACCTTCCTCGCGGGGAGGCCGGCCTGCCGCAGTTCGACTTCATCATGACCTCGCCGCCCTACTGGGACATGCTGCGCAAGAGTCGTGGTGGTGTGCATTCCACGCACAAGCAGCGCGCCGAGGAGGGCCTTCACACCGACTATGGCGATGTCGAGGGGAATCTCGGGCGCGTGGAGGACTACGACGCGTTTATTGAGGAACTTGGCGGCATCTTCGCCTCCTGCGGCAGTCTGCTGCGCAACCGGCGCTACATGGTCGTCGTGGTGCAGAACGTGCGCGTACCCGAAGGGTATGTGCGGCCGCTGGCGTGGGATCTCGCGCGGCGGGTGAGCGAGGCGCCGGGACTGACCTTCCAGGGCGAGCGGATCTGGTGCCAGGACAGCAAGAAACTTGGGATCTGGGGCTATCCGACCACCTTCGTGCCCAACTACCATCATCACTACTGCCTGATTTTCCGCAGAGAAGACTGAAGGCGGCGCATTATGCCCTGCACGGTTGCGCTGGTCTCCCTGGGCTGCCCGAAGAACCTCGTTGACTCCGAGGTCATGTTGGGGCTGCTGCAGAATGCCGGCTACGAGGTGGTCGAAGAGGTCACCGAGGCCGAAGTGGTCATCGTCAACACCTGCGCTTTCATCGAACCGGCGGTCGAGGAGGCCGTGGAGGCGCTGCTCGACCTCGTTGACCTCAAGCGCGAGGGCAGCGCCCGTTGCGTTATCTGCGCCGGATGCCTGCCCGAACGCTACCGCGAGCGGCTGCAGGAGGAGATCCCGGAGGTTGATGGCTTCCTGGGTCCGGGATCGGTGGCGGAGGTCGTGGAGGTCGTGGAGCGCTGTCTCGCGGGCGAGCGAAGCTTTCGGCTGAGCCCTGTGCCATGGCTCTACCGCTACGACACGCCGCGCCTGCGGAGCGGCGCGCAGTGGCTGGCGCACGTGAAGATCGCCGATGGCTGCAGCCATCGCTGCTCCTACTGCATGATCCCGAGCCTGCGCGGACCCTACCGCAGCAGAGGGGCCGACGACGTCCGCGCCGAAATCCGCGGCCTGATCGCCGAGGATGTGCGTGAGATCTGCCTGATCGCCCAGGATACCTCGGCATGGGGCAGAGACCTCGAGGGCGACTGGACGCTGGCGAGGCTGCTGGAGTCGCTCGATCTCGGTGGCTGGGACGGCTGGATCCGGCTGCAGTACCTGCATCCTGACGGCATCAGCGACGAGATGATCGCCGCGGTCGCCGCAGTGCCGCAGGTGGTGCCCTACTTCGACATTCCGCTGCAGCACGCGGCAGGCAGCGTACTGCGCAGCATGGGCAGACGCGGCGATCCCGAAGCGTACCTTGAGATGATCGGTCGCATCCGCGGGGCGATCCCGGAGGCCGCCCTGCGAACGACGTTCATCGTAGGCTATCCGGGCGAGACGGACGAGGACTTCGAGCGGCTCCTCGAGTTCGTCAGAGAGGCCCGCTTCGACCGCCTGTCGGCGTTTCAAT
>JAAYJW010000319.1 GCA_012522765.1 candidate division WS1 bacterium
AGGAGCCGCAGAACCTGGTGCCGAATCCCGGCTTCGAGGAGATCAACGCGGAGGGCATCCCGCAGGGGTGGTCAGGCGGCGAGTTCGGCAAACCCGGGGCGAACGTGCTGCTGGAGCGCGAGGTGGCACATTCCGGCCAGCACAGCGCGCACCTGACGATCAATCCGGGCTCGTTCGTGACCTTCCGCACCGCGGCAATATCGGTGAAGCCCGAGACGCGGTACATGGTCGCATGGTGGTGCCGGACTGAGGCGATGGAGCGCGCGCGGGCATACCTGTGGCTGCAGACGAACGACGCTCAGCGCGTGCTGACTGGAGGCGACCAGATCGGCACAGCGGACTGGACGCTGCACCTGAGCGAGTACACCACCACGGCCGAGGAGACCTCGCTGGCGCCGGTGCTCACCACACACGACATGGGCGGCGGCGAGGCGCTCGCGTGGTTTGACGACATCGCCATCTACGAGGAGCAGTTCCCGGCGGAGATCCACGCCATCTATGAGGAGCGGCTGCGGAAGGCCGCGGGGATCTCGGAAACGGCCGTCGTCCTCGAGCAGAGCGACGGGCTGACGGTCTGGGCGGACACGCTGGCGGCACGCATCTACGCACCCGATGGCATGCCCGAGTGGGCGAAGCCGGCGGAAAGTTGGCAGCTTCATGCCGCGCGTGGGGAGCAGGAGTTCTTCCAGGTGGCGCTGCTGCCATCTGCGGACCTCGACGCGATCAGTTTGGCGCCGACTGAGTTTACCGGTGCCGGGACGATCGCTCCCGAGGCGGTCGAGTGGTGGCCGGTGGGGCAGGCGAACATCAAGACCGCGCATCGCGAACGGACGCGGCTGGGGCTAACGCCGGACCCGCTGCTCATTGCGGCGCCGACCCCCGCGCCGGCGGAGCAGAACACGGTCTTTTGCGTCGGGATCACCGTGCCGCGCGACGCACCCGCGGGTGACTACCGCGGGGAGATCGCGATCATGGCCGGTGACGGGCGCATCGCCTCGGCGCCGGTCTCGCTGCACGTCTTCGACTTTGAGCTGCCCGAGGACCCGACCTTCCGCACCCTGATCACATTCAGCCCCCAGTCCTTCAGACCGTGGGACGACCGCCCGCTGATGGAGATCGAGAGGGACATCTGCCGCGTTCTCCACGAGCATGGTGTGCGAGGCCATGGGGCGACGGTGGAGGCGCTGGCGAAGATAGAGGATGGCCGCGTGGTCTGCGACTTCACTGCGATGGACGAGCGGATCGCGTGGGTGATCGACGAGCTTGGCTTCAACGCGTTCTTCCTCGGCCCGATGTTCGGCGGCGGCACCAGCGCCGGGTGGGAGAAGCACCGCAAATGGCTGGAGATGGAGCCGCTTTCGGAGGAATTCAATCGCTACTTCCCCGACTACATGCGGCAGGTCGGCGCGCATCTGCGTGAGCGTGGCTGGCTGGATAAAGCCTACCTCTACCTGTGGGACGAACCGGAGAGCGACTACTTCGACAAAGTCGTCGAACTGCAGCAACTGGCCCTGCAGGGCGATCCGGATCTCAAGGTCTGGGAGACTACCAGCCCCTTCCACCGCCCGTTCTGGGGCGTGGTGAAGGCGTGGTCGGTGCCCTTCAGCCTGCCTCACTTCCACGTGGAGTCCGTCGAGGAGAGGCGGGCGGCGGGCGACGAAATCTGGGTGTACAACATCCCTGCGAGCCTGGAGATCACGCCGCAGCATCACAGAATGTGGTTCTGGGGCGCGGCCCGCTATGGCGCTCGCGGGGCTCAACTCTGGCAGACCACGTTCTACCGCGGCATCGATCCGTGGGAGGAGATCACGCCCGAGCCCTACCCCGTGGGGCGTGACGGCACCGGCCTCTACCACTACGACGCCGGCCAGGCCATCATGCTCTACCCGAACCCGGATGGTCCGGGGAAACCGCTATCCTGCCTGCGCCTGAAGCTCATGAAGAAGGGCATTGACGACTACGAGTACCTCACAATCCTGGAGGAGGTTCTCACGCGGAAGGCTAAGGCAGAAGGGGCGAACGACGCCGCGGCGGTCGCGCGGGAGCACGTGCGCGAACTGGCGGAGACGCTGGTCCGGGGCGTCAATGACTACGAGTATGACATGAATGTCCTTGGGGCCACGCGGCTGCAGATCGCCGAGGAGATTGAGGCGGCGCTGGCGGCCATGGCCCGGTAACGAGCAGGCACACGAGACAGGGAAGAACGGGAGTGGGCACAATGGGTCAGGAGACAGTGATCTTCTCAAGCGAAGAGACAGCCGACCGCCAGCGGGTGAGCAGCTTTCTGCGCGAACTGGCGGACAAGATCGACTCGGGCGAGGTGATCCTCCAGCAGGGCACCGATGAGGTGTCGCTGTCGATCCCCGATCAGGTGACGCTGGAGGTCAAGGCTGAAGAGGAGCATGACGAGACGGGAGAGATCGAGGAGTTCAGCCTCGAGGTCGAGATCGAGTGGAAGCCGGGCGCAGCCGTCAGCGGTGTCGGGCTGGGTTGATAGACGCCAGCCGCAGAACGCATAAGCGGCCGGGATCAGCGCGATTCCGGCCGCTCCAGGTTGAGTCTGACGCTCTCTACCGCCGCCGGCGACTTGTCCGGTCGCTGCGTTCGCTACGTTCAGTGCGATCACTGCGTTCGGCGCGTGTCGGACGGCCTGCCCGTGCCTGCGGTGGAGCGGCGGAGGTGCCTCCGGTGCGCGCGGACGAAGGCGTGGCACGTCTGCCGGAGCGGCGCGATCTTACCGCCTGCTCGTGAGCGCGCTGGGCCGCCTCGAGCCGGCGCGAAGCCAGCTCCATCTGCCGCGCCTGCTCATCGAGCTCACTGGCGGTCAGCGGTCGGCGCGGCTGACCGAAGATCAGCACACTGGCGAGTATGATGATGATCGCCAGCAGTGCGTCGGTCAGCGTCATGTTCTGATACAGATGCAGTTCCTCCACGACCAGCCACTGCAGCACAAGTGCCCCAGGGAAGAACAGCAGAAACCCAATAATCACGCCGACAAGGCGCCGCATCTGACTATCACCCCAGCCGCATCTACGGTTGCAGCAGCAGTTCGACAACCGAAGTGGCGATACTCGCCTTCGCCGCGTCGGAAAGCTCGCCGTCCTCGTTGTAAAGCGAATCTCGCTCAAGCCCATCACTCAGCAGTGCCGCCTCGGTGCGCACGAGTGGCACCGACAACAGAGCCGCGAGCCGTTCCATCTCCAGCAGCGCGCGGCGGCCCGAGTCAGCACTCTCCCCGTCGGCCACCGGGCCCACGAGGACGACCAGCGCGTCCGTCTCGTCCAGCAGCCGCCGAATCAGGTCGGCCAGCCCCGCGTGGAAACTGTCGCGATCCCAGCGCCGCAGGTCTGTGCCGAAGGTGACCAGGATGATGTCCGGCTGCGCGTCAATCGTCAGGCCAACATGCCCGGCGCGCGCCGTGGGCAGCATCCCGGCCTCACCCATGGACTTGATCGCTACCGGCGCATCATCGCGCGCAGTCTGCAGCTTTTCAGCGGCAGTCTGTGGCCACGAAGCCTCGGCGCAACCGGCCAGCGAATCACCCAGCACCGCCATCGAGAGCGGCCGGTCGCTCTTCAGCGCCCAGCGCAGAAAGAGCCGCAGATCGCGCGTCTCCACCAGCGGGTCACCGTCGGGTGGCTCCACGACCTCCACCGCGGGCGCCGCACCGGTCGGCGTCCCGAAGACCTCCACCTCGCGGCAGAAGATGGCGTGGTCCCCGCCCAACCCGCCGCCCCAACTGTTGGTGAACTCCACGCGGATGAACTGAGCGGGACGCGCATTGAAGCGATGGTTGAGCGTGAGCGGCTGAGCCTGCGGGAAGATGAACTCCCGCAGCGTCTCGTACTTCACCCCATCCTGCGAGCATGAGATGATGATACCGCGCGTGTTACCGTTCTCAGAACTATGCACTGCCACATGGCTGATGTTGCAGGGGCGCTGCAGGTCGATGGTGACGCTCTTGGGAAAACCGTGATCGTTGCTGGTCGCGAAACAGCCCGGGCCGCTGTCGCTGTCGGTGATACCGTCCACCAACCCGGTCCAGCCATCCATGATCTCGGTGCTGCAGGTGAAGGGGCGACCGAGGGCAACGTTCTCCTGCGCACAGGCCACGCCTGCGGAGATAATCACGAACGCGGCCATCACCTGCCATCCCCCGCCTGCTGGCATCCGCATCATCACGATTCCTCCAGATGCTTCCGTCAGTCGGGCAGCTCGAGTTCGAGGCTGATGTCCACCGCGGGCGCTGAGTGCGTCAGGCCGCCCACGGAGATGAGGTCAACTCCCACCTCAGCCACGGAACGAACACGCTCGAGGCACATCCCGCCGGATGCCTCGACAACCGCCTCTCCACCCACGATCCGAACTGCCTCGGCCATCATCTCATTGTCCATGTTGTCGAGCATGATGATGTCCGCCCCCGCCTCCAGCGCCTGCCGCACCTCCCCGAGGTGCGCGGTCTCTACTTCGATCTTCAGCGTATGTGGCGCCCCCTGCCGCGCCCGCTTGATGGCCTGCGCAATCCCGCCCGCAAGCCGGATGTGATTGTCCTTGATGAGTATCCCGTCGTATAGCGCGAAGCGATGGTTGCTGCCCCCACCCGCCACCACCGCCGCCTTCTCCAGCGCGCGCAGACCCGGCGTCGTCTTGCGTGTGTCTGTGATGCACGCGCCGGTGCCCGCCACCGCGTCGGCGAACTGGCGCGTGAGCGTGGCCACTCCGCACAGTCGCTGGAGGAAGTTCAGCGCGACGCGTTCAGCACCGAGCAGACCGCGCGCGGTGCCGTCGATTTCGCCCAGATGATCGCCCGGCGCGAAGCGCTCACCGTCGGTGAGAAGATTGCTCAGTTGCGAACCGGGGTCGTTCTGCCGGAAGCACTCAGCCACCACCGCGCCGCAAGCCATCACACCGTCCTGCTTGGCCAGCAGCACGCCGTGGGCCCGAACGTTCGGTGGGATAGTGAGCAGGCTCGTGAGGTCGCCGCGGCCGATGTCCTCGGCCAGCGCCGCCTCTACGACCTGCTGGAGGATGCGTGGATCAATCATGCTGTCTGCTGCTGGCGCTGCGATCATGGTTGTGCGATCTGATTCTGCTCGTCCACGTGAACTACGTTCAACGTGAGACCCCGCGCTTCCTCCTCCGGAAGCATACCGTAGGCAAGAATGTGTACTTTGTCGCCCACGAACGCCGTCCGCGCCGCCGGTCCGTTGAGGCAGATGACGCCAGACCGGGCGTCGCCCTCGATGATGTACGTCTCGATGCGCGAGCCGTTGCTCATGTTGACGATCTGCACACGCTCATTCGGTAGCATCCCGGCGGCCTCAAGCAGGTCACGTGCGATCGTTATGCTACCTTCGTAGAATAGCTCCGTCTGTGTTACCGTCGCCCCGTGTATCTTTGCGTAGCACATATTGCGCAACACTTGCATCATCCCTCGACTCGAATGTTGTCAATAAGCCTGGTGTTGCCGATATAAGCGGCAGCGGCGATGACCATCGGGCCGCTCCGATCCTCCAGCGGCTCAAGACTGCCGGGATCTACCGCGCGTATGTACTGCGGCCTGAAGAGAGGCTCCTGTGCCAACTGCTCGGCGACGATCCTCTCGACTTCGGCTCCCGCAGCGCCCTCTCGGCCTGCCGCGGCGCCCGACTGCAGCGCCGCCTGGAGCTTCGGCGCAGCAGCGCGCTCTTGCGGAGACAGGTAGCGGTTGCGCGAGCTCAACGCCAGCCCGTCCGCTTCGCGCACTGTGGGCATGCCGATTACTTCGACCGGGATGTCGAGGTCCCGCACCATCCGGCGGATGACCGCAAGCTGCTGGTAGTCCTTCTCGCCGAAGTAGGCGCGGTCGGGCTGCACGATGTTGAAGAGCTTGCAGACCACCGTCGTGACGCCGTCGAAGTGCCCCGGCCGGAACTGCCCGCACAGGCCCTCGGTGAGGCCGCCGACGCTGACTGTGGTGCAGGCGTCGGGCGCATACATCTCCGCCGGCGCGGGCGCGAAGATCAGATCCGCGCCGATGGCCTCCAGCGCCGCCGCGTCGGCCTCAAGATCGCGGGGGTACTTCTCCAGGTCCTCGCCCGGCCCGAACTGAGTGGGGTTGACGAAGATGCTCACAACAACCCGATCGCACTCTTGCGTGGCGCGTCTTACCAGCGACAGGTGGCCCTCATGCAGCGCGCCCATGGTCGGCACCAGGCCGATGCTCGCGCCCCCGCGGCGAGCCTGCGCGTGATAGTCGCGCACGTCTCGTTTTTCACTCACGATTCGCATCTCATCACCGCGGGCATTATACACCCTTCGCGTCCGTTGCGCACGGTCATCAGCGCGGCTTACTCCCACCACTCACCGGGCCGAAAAATCGAGCCGAACGCCCACCCGACGAGCCCCGGCACGAAGATCGCGTTGGAGGCGATGAACATGATGAACGCCCAATCGCCACCATGCGCCCACGCAAAGAGCGCAGCGATGCCGAAGCTCCCTGCGAAGAAGCCGGCCACCTGCCACGACCACTGCGTCTGCAGCATCGTGAAGATGAGATAGAAGACAAGCGCCAGCACCGGCGACACCAGACCCGCTGCGCCGAGGTAGAGCCACATCGGCGCTTCACGGCCGGCGTCGCCGATCATGCCGCCAAGTTCGCGGTCAAATGAGCGCACGACGCCGCTGGCGGCCAGCAATCCCATGCCGACCGATCCTGCTACCGCCGCCAGCGTGATCTCCGCGAGTGAGAAGCCCCAGACGGCCGGAGGCGCATCCACCGCGCGCACCGAAATCACGCAACCGGCGATCACCCCTGCCGCAGCCACGGCCAGCGACAGCCGAGGCTCCGTCGGCTCAGGCTGCCAGAGGTCCCGGTAGCGCTCGCGGAACTGCTCCTCGGTATGCGGGCGCGGAGGTGGCGTGGCGCGCACACCCGCGCCCACCGTGCGCTCCTCGGCGCGGTGGATGAACTCCAGCAACTCCAGCAGGCGCGGATCACCGGGATGCTCGCGCGCAAGCTCAAGGTACAAATCACGCGCTTCGCTGAGGTAGCCGCGATCAAGTAACTCGTAGGCATCGCCCAGCGTGACCTCGAAGTCCTCGATGATAATCAGCGTGTCCACATCGGCGCTCAGCGCGTCGCGTTCGAGGCGCGCGCGCATCCGATCGTCCATCAACGTCTCGTATGCCTGGCGGAGGCGGATGAACTGCTCGTGGGCGCCATCTCTGCCGCGATTCACATCGGGGTGCATACGCCGGGCGAGCGTCCGGAAGGCCCTCCGGATGTCCTCCGGATCAGCACCCACCGGAACGCCCAGCGTCCGCCATGGATCGAAGCGCTCGTCAGCCATCTCTCACACCGCTCAGAAGCTGTAGAGGCCGGAGTAGAAGCTGATGACCATGATTGCGACGATGATGCCGGCGATGATGATCGCCACCGGCGCGAGGCTCACGGCGACCTGCTTGATCGAGGTCTGCGCCTCCTGCTCCAGGTAGTCGGCCACCTTGTGCGCCATCGCGTCCACCTCGCCCGTCTGCTCGCCGGTGCGGAACATCCCCAGCACCGCGCGCGGCATCAAGCCTCCCTCGCTCAGCACCTCCGAGAGCTTGCCGCCCCGCTCCAGCTTCGTGGCGCCGCCGCCGAACTGCCGCCTGATTACCTCGTTGCCCGAGGCCTCCGCGGCCAGGCGCAGCGCGGTGCCCATCAGCACGCCCGAGGAGTAGAGCGATGCCAGCGCGCGGCAAAAGCGTGACAGGGCGAGCTTGCGCAGCACGTTGCCGATGATCGGCAGTCTCAGCTTGATCTGATCGAGTCGCAGGCGACCCTCCGGCGTCTGCGACAGGTTCCGCACCAGCAGCCAGATCAGGAAAGCGGGGCCGCCGAGGAAGAGGGCATAGACGAATATCTGTCCGGCGCCGGCAATGAGCGCCGCCAGCAGCGACTCCATCAGCCAGATGCGGATCATGTTGCCGGCAAGCGGGATGAAGAGGATCGCGGCGAAGAGTATGATCGGGTAGGTCAGTTCGCGGGTAAGGAGGTTGCGCAGTTCGAAGTCGCGCTCGTGGAAGTCCGCTGCGCCGCGCAGGGCCGCCTCAAGCCGTCCGCTGCGCTCGCCGACCTCGATCATCGCGATCGTCAGCGGGGAGAAGACATCTTCGTGCTCCCGCAGTGCCTCCGACAGCGAACGCCCGCCCGAGGTCGCCCGCCCCGCGTCGGCGATGGCCGCGGAAAGCCGCGACGGCCGCATCTCCGCCGACACGATGGCGAGGGACTCACCGATGTTGATACCCGCGCCGTGAAGCGCGGTGAGCTCGCTGAAGAGTTCCGCCCTCAGTTTGGCCGCTGCGGCGCCGAACATCCGCCCCCGCCCCCCGGCTCATGCTGTCTCCCCGCCTCGCGCGGAGAGACCTCGGCAAGTGAGCCAATTCGATGCACGTCGTCGCTCTCGCCCGCCGACAACTCGCCTGCGGTCCGCCCGCCGGGCAGCGGCAGGTCGGGGGCAAGCTCCGCGAGCGGCACCAGCACGAACTGCCGCTTCTGCAGTTCGGGATGGGGCACCGTCAGGGCGTCCGTCTCAACGCGCAGGTCACCGATGAGCAGAATGTCGATGTCCAGCGTGCGCGGGCCCCAGCGGACGGTACGAACACGCCCGAGCCGCTGCTCGGTCTCCTGTGCAAGCTCAAGCAGCGCCTCGGGCGAGAGTGCTGAACGTATGCGGACCACCATGTTAAGGAACGGCGGCTGATCGGTGATGCCTACCGGCGCGGTCTCGTAGACAGAGGACGCATCGAGCGCCTCCACGCCTTCGGCATGCGCAAGCAGATCAACCGCCCGCGCGAGCGTCAGCGCGCGATGGCCGACATTTGCACCAAGGCCGAGGTAGACCTCGCGCGATTGGTCGCGCCGCGTCCCCTCGGCCTCTGATGGCGTGTGATTCATGGTGGAGATCACCACCCGTCAGGGTGTTCCTGGCTCCGGCACGCCCGGCGGGACGGCGCCGCGCTTGCGCTCCGCCGGCTCGGGAGCGCGACCGACGATATCCTCGGTCGGCGCAGGCGTTGGCGTGTCGTCATCGTTCGTCTCAAGGTCCCTCGCCATCACGCCGTGATTGAGCAGCGCATCAACATCGGCGCGATCGAGCGTCTCGAACTCGAGCAGCATCTCCACCAGCAGGTCAAGCTGCTCGCGGCGGCCGTGAAGGATTTCACGGGCGCGATCGTAGCAGCCATCCACGATCCCGCGTACCGCGGCGTCAATCTTCTCCGCGACTGCCTCGGAGTAGTTGCGCTCCTCGTTGATGTCCTTGCCGAGGAACACGTGCTGCGAGCGGTGACCATAGGCAATCGGGCCGAGGTCATCGCTCATGCCGTACTCAGTGACCATGGCGCGCGCGATCTTCGACACCATCTCGATGTCCTGGTGCGCACCGGTGTGGATCTCGCCGATCACAAGCTCCTCCGCGGCACGGCCACCCAGCGCCTGGGTCATGCGGTCGAGCATCTCGCTCTTGCTCGTGATGTAGCGATCATCCTCCGGCAGCGAGAGCGTGTAGCCCAGTGCCATCCCTCGCGGCAGGATCGTGACCTTATACACCGGATAGAAGTCCTCCAGTGATTCGCCCACCAGCGCGTGTCCGGCCTCATGGTACGCGAGGATCCGGCGCTCGCTTTCACTGATCACACGACTGCGACGCTCGGGGCCGGCGATGATCCGCTCGACCGCCTCGTCGAAGTCCTCGCGCTCGATGCGCTTCTTGTCCTTGCGGCCGGCAAGCAGCGCGGCCTCATTGACCATGTTCTCAATGTCCGCGCCGGAGAAGCCGACGGAGCGGCGCGCCAGCAGCTCGAGATCAACATCCTCGGACATGCGCTTGTCGCGCACGTAGATCTCCAGGATCTCGCGGCGCTCCCTGACGTCCGGCACCGGCACCACGATCTGCCGGTCGAAGCGGCCCGGGCGCAGTAGCGCCGGGTCGAGGATGTCCGGGCGGTTCGTCGCCGCCAGGAGGATCACGTCATCGTTCTGGTCGAAACCGTCCATCTCCACCAGCAGCGCGTTGAGCGTCTGCTCGCGCTCGTCATGCCCGCCGCCGAGACCGGCGCCACGCAGGCGGCCGACCGCGTCAAGCTCGTCAATGAAGATGATCGCGGGCAGGTGCGCCTTGGCCTGGTCGAAGAGATCGCGCACACGGGACGCGCCCACGCCCACGAACATCTCGACAAAGTCCGAGCCGGACATGTAGAAGAAAGCCACGCCCGCCTCGCCCGCAACCGCACGAGCAAGCAGCGTCTTACCACACCCGGGCGGGCCGACCAGCAGCACGCCACGCGGGATCTTCGCACCAAGCTGCCGGAAACGCTCGGGCTGCTTGAGGAATGCCACGACCTCCTCAAGCTCCTCCTTCACCTCGTGCATGCCCGCGACATCATCGAATGTCACGCGCTCCCAGTGATCGCCCACCATCCGCGCCTGGCTGCGGCCGAAGTTCATCGCCTGGCCGCGGCTGCTGTTCATCTGCCGCATCATGAAGAGCCAGAACAGCACCAGCAGGGCCAGCGGCAGCAGGTAGGTCCCGGCGATCGCCAGTATGCGATCGCTCAGGCGCATCGCCTTCGGGCTTACCTCGACCTCCAGCCCGCGCTCGCGCGCCACCACCATCAGCTTGTCGATCAGCTCGGGGTCGGGCGGGACGCTCGTGGTGTAGCGCTGCCACGCCACGTCCGCATCCACTGCGTACTCGCCCTCCGCCTGCAGCCCGTTGACCACCATAACCGTCGCGATCTTGCCATCCACAAAGTCCTGGTAGAACTGGCTGTAGTACTTGTATTCGTTCACCTGGGTCTGTTCCGTGGCCAGCTTGGGGATCATGTAGAACACATATCCCACGGCCAGGACGACCATGATGGTGACGATAGTATTACGTCGCATCAAGTGTCCTCCTTGTCCCGCGGCGGCGCGAACTGCGCTGTCAGCCGGATCGCGTCTGCTCCGGCCTCGGCGCGTGCCGTCTCCGCCAGTCTGTGCCCGACGATCCAGAGGATCTGGCCCTCTCGATCGGCCACGACCGGTATCCTCGCGCGCTTCTCACGCGGGACCTTCTCGTCTGTGAAGAAGTCCTGCAGCTTGCGGCTTCCAGTCATCCCCAGCGGCACGAAGCGCTCGCCGGGTCTGTGACTTCGCAACACCAGCCCACCACGCGCTGCCTCCACCCCGAGATATACCCTCGTTGCATCCCCGGCAGCGAAATCCTCCGGCGCCACCGCCGGCTCGGCATTCACTGTCACCGCACGCGCCGGCAGCGTCGCCTGGCCCGGAATGTCGAGCGGCGCCTGCTCGTCGGGCAGCGGCACACTCTCCTCCGCCACCTCGATGATCAGTCGCTCATACTCACGCCGTACCTGCAACTCTCCCGGAAGCTCCACCACCGTCCCGGTCGCGTCGGGCTCAAGCAGCCCCGCGATCCGTTCCACGTGCTCCTTCGACAGCTCCAGCAGGTCCCCCCGCGCCTCTTCCAGCGCCATCCGCAGCAGCCGATGCAGAGCCGCGGGATGCTCATCCCTCAGCGCATCGGCGTCAAGTACAAAAGCATTCGACCCGCTCTCAAGAGTTGCCTGTGCCAGTTTCGCCTGCAGCAGCGGCTCAGTCCAGGCGATCTCCTCTTCGGCCACCTCACAGGCCCGCATCAGCGCCCGTTCGGCCCCCGGAAAGTGCTCCTCAACCGCCGGCATGATGCAAAGGCGCAGCACGTTGCGCCGCGCGTAGTCCGGGTCAAGGTTGCTCTGGTCGGTGCAGATCGCGAGGTGGTGGCGGCGGCAGTAGCTCGCCGTCTCCTCGCGGGTCGCGAGAACGAGCGGGCGAATTATCCTGCCGCGCCGGGGTGGGATCGAACTCATCCCCCGCAGCCCCGCGCCGCGGAATAGATTCAGCAGCAGGGTTTCTGCGCGGTCCGTCCCGGTATGTCCGGTGGCGATGCGGTCGAAGCCCCGTTGCGATGCCGCTTTCTCGTATTCCTCATAACGCGCGAGACGCCCCACTTGTTCGGGGTTCATGCCGCTATCGGCACATTCGGCCCGGATATTTCGTCGCGCCAGTACAAACTCGGCTCCGAGACTCTCACAAAGCCCCCGAACGCATGCCGCATCGGCATCAGCCTCGGCCCCGCGCATCCCGTGGTGGACGTGGATCGCGCCCACACGAAGCTGCGGCCACAGGATCACCAGCGCGTGTAGAAGGGCAACCGAATCCTGCCCTCCCGACACCCCCACCAGCACACTGCGCACGCCGTCGAGAAGCTCGTAGCGCAGGGCGGCTTCGCGGACGCGCTCGTGCAGGGAGTCGGTGGGCCCGGTCACGGCCTTCCACCTCGCGGTGACAGCAGCCTAAAGCGTCTCCCCCGTAATCCGCCGCATAAGCTCCAGATAAAGCTCCCGCGTCCTTGCCACGACATGGCCCGGCAGCTCCGGCCCGGGCGGGGTCTTGTCCCAGTCGAGTGTCTCCAGCCAATCGCGCAGATACTGCTTGTCGAAGCCCTCCGGCGTGTGGCCCGGGTGCCACTCCGACGCGGCCCAGTAGCGCGATGAATCAGGCGTGAGCATCTCGTCAATCAGCACGAGCTCATCATCTATCAGGCCAAACTCGAACTTGGTGTCGGCGAGGATGAGCCCGCGCGTGGTGGCGTGCTCCCAGCCGTAGCGGTAGAGCTCAATCGAGAGGCTCTCCATCGCCATCGCGTGGCGGTCGCAGCAAAGCTCCACGCACTGCTCGCGCGTGATCGGCACGTCATGCCCGTCCTCGGCCTTGGTAGAGGGCGTGAAGAGCGGCGGCGTCAGGCGGTCGGCCTCCTTCAGGCCGTCCGGCAGATCATAGCCGCAGTAGGTCTCGCCGCGCGAGTAGGCCTTCCAGGCGCTGCCCGCGAGATAGCCA
Source organism: candidate division WS1 bacterium (assembly GCA_012522765.1). Lineage (GTDB taxonomy): Bacteria > Armatimonadota > Zipacnadia > Zipacnadales > UBA5352 > UBA5352. The sequence goes on from JAAYJW010000319.1 coordinate 12,905, forward strand.
CGGACGACGCACTCAACCGGCACGACCTCCGCCTTCTTGCACCACATAGAGCGGCCCTCAAGCATATCCGAGTAGGGCTGCACGGCCTCCGGGAAATCGGCGACATCGGTCGAGATGAGGTGATTCGGGACGATATGCTTCGTCTTGTCGAACCAGAATGAGGATACCTGCGTGAGGACGCGGCCCTTGTCGGGAATGCCGGTGGGCATGACCACGTCGAACGCGGAGACGCGGTCGGTGGCGATAAGCAGCAGCCCGTCCTCGTATTCGTAGATGTCACGGACTTTGCCCTGCCTGCGGGAGATGGCCCCGGGCAGATCGGTGCTCAGCACGACTTTCTCCGGTCCGCTCGCCATCGCGTGCAGCCTCCCTGTCCTGATGGAACCTTCACTCAATGCTACGCCGCGCGGCCCAGCGCTGTGCGACCACCCAGATCACAGTGATGGCCACCGCAACCCCCAGTGCCAGCCACCACTCTTCTGTGCCGAAGCCGATCAGCGTCCCGATGACCGCTGCGACGATTACTCCGGTTGCTGTCGCAACCACATTGGGTCTTCCCGACTCCCGCTCCATCCCCATGTCAACCCCAACTCCCACGCGCCGGGCAGGTTCTACTCCAGCCCGAGTATCTCCACCACCGCGTCGAGATCGTTCGGCGCCTTCTGAGGCTCCGACGCCATCGCCACCGCACGATCGGGGTCCTTCAGGCCGTGGCCGGTCAACGTCGCCGCGATCGTGCACTGCTTGCCCTCGAAGAACCCTTCGGCGCCGAGCTTTCTCAGCCCTGCCCACGATGCGGCGGAGGCGGGCTCGCAGAAGATGCCCTCCTCGCCCGAAAGCTCGCGGTAGGCCTCAAGTATCTCATCATCGGTGACGGCTTCGATCCGCCCACCGGATTCGCGCAGGGCCGCCGACGCCTCCTGCCAGCGCGCCGGGTTGCCGATACGGATGGCAGTCGCCACAGTCTCGGGCTTCTCAACGACCCTGCCGCTGACGATGGGGCATGAGCCTGCCGCCTGAAAGCCCAGCATCGCGGGGCGGCTGCTCGTCACGCCTGCATCGTGATACTCCGTGTAGCCCATCCAGTAGGAGGTGATGTTGCCCGCGTTGCCCACCGGAAGCGCATGGTAGTCCGGCGGGGCGCCGAGCCAGTCGCAGATCTCGAAGGCCGCCGTCTTCTGGCCCTGCAGGCGGAAGGGATTGAGCGAATTCACCAGCGCGACGGGGTAGCGCTCGGAGATGCCCTTGACGAGCGTCAGGCAGTCGTCGAAGTCGCCCGCGATCGCCAGCGTGCGCGCACCGTAGGCCAGCGCCTGGGCGAGTTTGCCGAGCGCGACATAGCCATCCGGCAGCAGCACCACGGAGGCGATGCCCGCGCGCGTGGAGTACGCCGCGGCGGCCGCGGAGGTGTTGCCGGTGGAGGCGCAGATGGTGATCCGCGCGCCCTCCTCCGCGGCCTTCGACAGCGCCATCGTCATCCCGCGGTCCTTGAAGGAGCAGGTGGGGTTGAGGCCCTCATACTTGAAGTAGAGCGTCACGCCGCTTCCGAGCCGCTGCGCGAGCTTCTCGCTGTGAACAAGCGGCGTGTTGCCCTCCAGCAGCGTGATCCGCGGAGTGGTATCCGTCACCGGCAGCCACTCCGCGTAGTGCTCGATCACTCCCGGCCATGACTGCGCCATCAGTTGACCACTCGCAGCACGGTGCAAACTTCGTCAACGATGCCGAGTTGCCGGATGGCGCCGAGGGCCGAATGCAGATGTCGCTCGGGCCCCTCGTGCATGATCCAGACGATCTCGGCGAGGCCGTTGCGTACCCCGCCACGCTGAACGACCGATTCGATGGAGACGCCCTCCTGCCCGAAGATCGTGGCGATTGAGCCGAGCACCCCGGGGCGGTCCTTGACGCGCATCCGCACGTAGTTGCGGCTCTCGACGTCGGCCAGCGGCTTGATGACGCCCGCCCCGTCGCAGGTGCAGGGGACCCGGCTGCGGCTGTCGCAGAGGATATTGCGGGCGCAGTCGAGCACATCGCCCGCGACCGCGCTGCCGGTCGGCAGTGCGCCTGCGCCGCGGCCGTAGAGCATTACCTGGTCGCAGGCATCGCCGACCACCCAGACGGCATTGAAAACGCCGTTCACCTGCGCGAGAGGGTGATCGGACGGCACCAGCGACGGATGAACGCGCACGTCAAGCTCATCGCCCGCCCGCCGCGCGGTCGCCAGCAGCTTTATCACGTAGCCCATCTCGGTCGCGTAGTCAATATCCTCCGCCGAGATCTTCGTGATCCCCTCGGAGTGGATGTCGTCGTAGTTGATGCGCTTGCCGAAGGCGATCGCCGAAAGGATGGCGATCTTATACCTGGCGTCTATGCCCTCAACATCGTTTGTGGGGTCGGCCTCGGCGTAACCGAGGCGCTGGGCATCGGCGAGGACCTCCTCGTAATCGGAGCCCTCCTCCGTCATACGGGTGAGGATGTAGTTCGTGGTGCCGTTGAGGATCCCGGTGACCTCTTCGATGCGGTTGGCCTCAAGGCTCTCCTTGAGCGCGCGGATGATGGGGATCGTGCCGCCCACTGCGCCCTCAAACTCGACATCAACGCCATGCTCGGCGGCGGCGTCGAGGATCTCGGCACCTCGCTTGGCCATCATCTCCTTGTTGGAGGTGACGACGCTTTTGCCGTGGGCGATCGCCTGCAGGACAAAGTCCGTCGCGGGCTCAATGCCGCCGATGGTCTCCACTACGATGTCAATATCCTCGCCCGCGTATACCTCCGCGGCGTCGGTCGTGCGGATCTGCTCCGGCACATCGAGATCGCGCTTGCGATCCCAGTCAATGTCCGCGATGCGAGTGACGACGACCGGCGCGCCGACTCTGCGGGCGATTGACTCACTGTTGCGGCGCAGCACCTCGTAGGTGCCGCCACCGACTACACCGAAGCCGATAATGCCGACACGGACCTCATCGCGGGGCATGATGCATCAGTTACTCCTTCAGCGAGGCAGGTTGGATGTAGATCAGGGGTTGCTCCGCCTCCACGCGATCGCCGTTATCGGCGACGAACCTGGAGATCACGCCGCTCACCGGCGCGGTGATCTCGTTGAACAGCTTCATGACCTCGATCAGCCCCACCACGGCCCCGGCCTCCACGCGGTCGCCCTCCTCGAAGAACGGATCGTCTTCGGGGGAGGGCTGGCGGTAGAAGATCCCGGCCATGGGCGCAACCACGGGGATGCCCGACGGTACCGCTGCTGCAGGCGTCGGTGCCGGCCCCAGAGGCTGCGTGGCCACGGCTGCGACCGCGGCGTGCTGCGCCTGCATCACGGTCACTCCGACTCCACGTGCGCGCACCCGCACCCGCAGGTCGCCCTCTTCGACCTCGATCTCCTCGAGGCCATGTTCGTCAAGAAGCTCAAGCAGCCAGCGGATGTCACTATCCTCAAAGGGCATTGCGACGCCTCCGTTCAGCGGGTGCGGGTGCCGATCGACCTGACCCGCGGCACGTCACTTGCTGCGGTTCGCTGTTCGCCGGGCACCGTGGGTATTGACCATCGGCACCGACGAATCCTGCCGCGCGCGCCCTGCGTGTAAGCGCAAAGCGACGGGCGAGCCCGTCGTACATAAGAACACGCGCCCGAGGCATGATCCGCCGGGCGCGTGGGATACTCTGGGTGGTAGCGGGGGAGGGACTTGAACCCCCGACTACACGGGTATGAACCGTGTGCTCTGACCAACTGAGCTACCCCGCCACCCGATTTTCTTGCGGCCGAAGCATCTAGCGGCGGCCCTTCTTCTTGCCCTTCTTGCCGCCCTCATCGCGCTTCTTGGCTTCGATCTCGCGGCGCATCTTGTCCCGAACCTGCTCCTCGAACTCAATGAGCGGCTCGGTCTCGAGTTGCCGCAGTTTGTCGTAGTCGATCGTAGGCATATTCTTTGATCCCTCCAACAGGACTCCGACTATAGCAAGCCGAGGCGGGCGAGTCAAGCGAATCGCACCGCGTCCGGACCTGCAAAGACGACAGGCGCGCCACCACCTGGCGGCGCGTAGGATTGGCGTCGACAGGGATATTATACAGTAAGCGCGTGTCCGGGCGCAAGAGGCTCTGTGTCGCCGAACAGGGCGGCACGAGGCCGCGCGCGCCGGTGCGCCAGATCGGCCTCCGGCCCACCCGCGATTCGTTGCATCCGACCACGCTTCGTGCTAAGATTGCGCTAATGAGTGCAGACGAGGTCCTCCTGTCGAAGCGCCTCGCCATCATGGGAGGCACCTTCGACCCGATACACTACGCGCATCTGCTGATCGCCGAGGACGTGCGGCGACGTTTCGATCTGCCGCAGGTGCTCTTCATGCCGTCCGGCCACCCTCCGCACAAGAAGGACTACGAAGTCACGCCCGCCGAGGAACGCTACATCATGTGCGTGCTCGCCACGGTGGACAACCCGCACTTCACCGTCTCGCGCCTTGAGCTTGATCGTCCGGGTCCGTCGTACACCATCGACACCATCCGCCAGGTCAAGGCGCAGATAGGTGACGGCGCCGAAGTGGTCTTCGTGACCGGCGCGGATGCGGTGCTGGAGATACTGACGTGGCGCGAGCCGGACGCGATCCTTGATGAGGCCCGGATCGTGGCTGTTCCGCGCCCGGGCTTCGACCTGAGCAGACTCGATGAAACGCTGGGGCATGCCCGAGCGTCCAAAGTAACGGTCGTGGATTCCCCGGTGGCCGGGGTATCATCCACGATGATACGCGAGCGCATACGCGGTGGCGATTGCGCGCGCTATCTCACGTCGCGCGCGGTGATAGACTACATCAACAAGCGGGGGCTGTACCGACCGCCCCATGAGCGGCGGCCCTGAGGAGCCCATGTAGATGCGAACACTGATCGACTACCTCATATATGTATGCGCCTTCAGTATCATCGGCGTGGGGGCGCTGGGAGCCTGGGACGCCGTCTCCGAACAACCGGTGATCAGCCGCTCAGGTGAGGCCGAGAACGGGGCGGGCGAGCCTCTGCCGCCGCCGAAGCTCGACCGGATGACGATACTGCTGGTCGGGGCGGACGAGCGCCCGGAGTTTGGGGACAGAGGCCGCTCGGACACGATGATCCTGCTCTTCGTGGACGGGCGTACGAAGAAGGCCGCGATGCTGAGTATCCCGCGCGACCTGCGGGTGCGCATCCCCCGCCGTGGCACCGATAAGATCAACGCGTCCTTCGCGCTCGGCGGAATTGAACTGGTGAAGGAGACGATAGAGTCGGAGTTCGACGTGCGGGTTGACGCCACCGCGAAGGTGGACTTCCGCGGGTTCGTGGAAGTCGTGGACGAACTGGGTGGAGTGATGATTGACGTGCCCGACGTGGAGGGCCGCGGGCGGGGGATGAACTACGAAGACAGGGCCGACAAGCTCTTCATCCACCTCAAGCCCGGCCTGCAGCGGCTCGACGGCGAGGCTGCGATTGGCTTCGTGCGCTACCGCAAGGGCGATAGCGACTTCAAGCGCTCCGAGCGCCAGCAGCAGTTCCTCAAGGCGATGGTGGAGCAGAAGGTCAAGCTGCGTAATGCGCTGGACCTCGCGCGCGTCGTTCCCAAGGCGCTGGAGGCGGTGGAGACGGATATCGGCTGGCGGCAGGCGGTGGACATAGCCCGCGTGGCGCGGGAGATCCGCTCCGACAACCTGCTGATGACCAACTTCCAGCCGTTCCTGCGCGATAGGATGTACGGCGGCATCTACTTTGTGGAGGTCTCGTCATCGGGGATGCAGGAGGTCTTCGATCAGATCAACCAGCATCTTAACTCGATGCCGGGGCAGATCAATATTGTGGATGTGCTCAATGGTAGCGGCCGGACGGGCGTTGCCGCCGCGGCGGGTCAGGCGCTCTTACAGGGGGGCTTTGAGATCAATGATACCGGCAATGCCGGCAGCTTCGACCACGAGAAGACGCTGATCTACCACCCGGATGATGGCCTCAGTGCGGCGCGGCAGGTGCAGCGGATTCTCGGCACCGGCGAACTGATGAAGATAGATGAGACTGAAGAGATGAGTCTCGACCGCATCACGGTGGTGCTGGGCTCGGACATAGACCTGGAGGGACTGTCCGCGGGGGAGAGTTGAGACACGAAGCCGTTGCGGTGTCGTTGCCGTATGGAGCGGCGGCGCTTTAGCGGCGCCGGGTCGTTGCATGAAACGGAGCGGCTGAAGCCCCTCCGCTCCATACGGCTGGACAACGGCTGCGGCGAGGCAGGCCTGACAGTTGACGCCGCACCACAACAACCTACAAGGAGGCGCAGCGTATTGGAACTTGAGCCGAGGGAGATGGCCCTTCGTATCGCGGAGGCGGCCGACGACAGGCGTGCACTGGAGATCGAGATACTGGACATGCGAGGGCTTATGACCATCTGCGATTACTTCGTGATCTGCAGCGGTCGCTCGAGGCTGCACGTGGATGCTATCGCCGAGGAAGTTGAGGACCAGATGAGCAAGCTGGGCATCGAGCCCCGGCACGTCGAGGGTATCCCCGACTCAAGCTGGGTGATCCTCGACTACACCGATGTCGTCCTGCACGTCTTCGAGCCCGATGCACGTGGCTTCTACAACCTTGAGGGACTCTGGCACGACGCCGCGCGGGTGGAAGTCCCGACTCGCGAGGGCACCAGTGCCACCGGGTGAGAAACATGCGCCGCGATGACGCCGGGGCGCTCGAGGAGATGGAGCGCGGGCACCAACTTTCCGAACTGGTGCGGAGAACGCGTCGCGCGCTCTCCATGAACCGCCCCGACCAGGCCCAGAAGCTCGCGGCGGAGGTGGTCGAACTCGCTCCCGATACCACCACCGCCGAGGAACTGCTTGGTGATGTCGCCATGGCGCAGGGCCGCTTCGTGGAGGCCCGCAGGCACTTCGAGCGCGCACTCGAGATCGAGCCGATAAACGCCGATGCCGAACGCAAGCTCGGCGAAGCCGTGCTGCGCATCGGCGGCAGCGTCCGCCTCAAAGAGCGGATGGAGGAGGCGGTCGAGAACCCGGAAGAGTACTCCCGCTTCCGTCGCACCCCGCTTGTCGCCGCCGCCTACTCCGTGGTCCCCGGCTTCGGCCAGCTCTACAACCAGCAGTATGAGAAGGGCCTCGCCATGACCGCCGTCGCAATGGCGCTGCTGGCGTGGGTGCTGTCCGAGCTGCTCGGCTACAGCGGCACCAGCCTGATCTCCGAAGCACCGAACCCCAGTCTCGACACGGCCCGGGCGCGCGAGCTTCTTGCCCAGCAGTATGACACATTGTGGTGGGTCCTCATCATCCTCGCCATCGCCGCATACATGGCCCTGTGGGTCTACAGCGTCTGGGACGCCTACATGACCTGCAAGCGCATGGCGCGCGAGGCCGATGAGCTGGGCATTGAGATGTAGTCGCCGCAGCGGCCGATTATCACACGGGAGGGCGTCAT
>JAAYJW010000038.1 GCA_012522765.1 candidate division WS1 bacterium
CGGCGGAGGTGGTCCGCTACGTGTACCGCGCCTTCCAGGTCTATGCCGCCCGAAGTGGCTACGTGCGCCGGGACGATCAGACGGCGCTCGAGTTTCTGCGCGATCTGCCTCCAGCGTTGCTGCTGCCGGAGCGCGCCGTCGAGCGCCTTACGCGGGCCTACGTACTGGCGACTTACAGCCCGCGCGAGGTGACCGAGGCGCAGGTGCGAGGGGCGCGGGAGACGTGGCAAATGATGCGCGACCGACTTAATGCCGCCGGCACTGGTGCCGGGAGATAATCTGCGAGGTGACTGACGATGCACCCGAGAAAGCTGGTCGTCGCTTTGTTGTGTGTAGCAACCGTGATGCTCTGCGCCGCAAGCGCCTTCTCTCAGGCTGAAGGCGCCGCTGAACCGATCCTCCTGCGCCTGAAGTACGAGACGGGTGAGGTCCTCAACTACGAGACGAAGATGGAGGGCGTCGGATCGGTTCATATCATGGGGCAGGCCCAGGCGATCAGCATGAACGGGGACCTCCTGATCACGATGACCGTGGAGGGGGTTGACGAGGAGGGTAACTACACCATCCTCACCTGCAGCGACATGGGCCAGATCGCGGTCACCGTTGCCGGGACGCCGGTGGCGCCGCCAAATCAGAACGTTCAGATCAGGACGAAGATGAGCCCACGCGGCGAGATACTCAACGCCGAGGTGATTGAGTCCGCCAATCAGCCCGACACGGTGGGCCCGTGGAACGATCAACTGATGAAGATGCTGACCGGCGGCTTCGACCTTGAGCGGATGCTGATGGGGCAGAAGATCGCGGCCTTCCCCGAGGAGCCGGTGAAGCTCGGTGATGAGTGGACCGGCAGCGCGCCGGACATTGAAATGCAGGGACAGACGGCGCCGGTGACCATCACCACGAAGTACGGCGCCGATGTGGAGATTGACGGCCGCAACTGCGTGACGCTCGACAGCACTTGCGTGGTCGAGGCGGCGGCGCTGGGGGAGATGGCTGCGACGCTGGGCATGAACGGAACAACCAGCACCCAGACCCGCACGTGGTTCGACCCTGAGGCGGGACGCACGGTGGCGAGCATGGATCAGGCGCAGGTGAACATGCAGGTCACGCTACCGGCAGCAATGACCGGTGGGCAGGCGGCAACCGTCTTCCTCGAGATGTTCGTCAACAGCCAGACGAAGCTGCTTGTGCAGGAGTAGGCTGCAGTCGTACACGACAGCGGGGCGCCCAGCGACTGATGAGCGCCCCGCTTTGATTCGCCAGAACCGGCAGCCGTGCCCGGCACACGGTGAGGCGTCTTACCCCGCTACGTTGATGCGGCCTCGTCCCGTGTAGCTGACGCTGCCCTGACCCGCGACGTAATCCACGATCACCGTCGCCATCTCGCTTGAACCGTTCCGGGCGATGTCCGCTTCACCGAAGATCGTGAAATAGCCCGAGCCACCTTTGGCGAGCGACAGCGGCATGGCCACCTGGTAGTTCGCGTCCGGCTGCACCGTGGCACCACCGATGCTCAGCGAAGTGATGCGGGCGTTCCGCGGTTGAGCCGGATCGTACGTCAGCGTGAGCCCGGACACCTGCAGGAAGCCGCCGTTGGGCTGTGGCGCGCGCGATACGCTACGCTCGAGCGTCTCCCGCAGTTCGGCCCCAGTCAGCGTCACTACCGCCCATGTCTCGGAGGGCTGCGTCAGCAGTTCCCGCACCAGTTCCGCAGTCACCGCTCCTGCCGGGATCGTGCCGCTCTTGAAGCTTACCGCGGGCACCAGCGCCAGCGGCGTTCCGGCTGCGCTGGCCAGCGCATCGGCAGCCAGGTCGCCGAAGGTAGTCTCCGTCCGCTGTGCGTTGGCCGTCGTCAGCTCCGTAGAGGCGGTCCCCTGAGCGAACGCAGCTCCTGCCACGAGCATCACAGCTAAGGTCATTGTAAAGAGCCTCATTCCTCATCACCCCTCTTCCCGGCGAATTCAAGCAGATACGGTCGGATGAACTGATCGAGTTCCCCGTGCAGCACGGCGTCCACGTCGCCGGTCTCCACGTCGGTCCTGTGATCCTTCACCATCCGGTAGGGCTGCATTACATACGAGCGTATCTGGCTGCCGAAATCTATGCCCATCCGCTCGCCGCGTATTGACGCTACCTCCGCCAGCCGCTCCTTCTCTCCAAGCTCATAGAGCTTCGCCCGCAGCAGATCCATCGCAGTCCGGCGGTTCGCGTGCTGGCTGCGCTCGCTCTGGCACTGCACCACCGTGCCGGTGGGGATGTGCGTGATGCGCACCGCCGAGTCGGTCTTGTTCACGTGCTGGCCGCCCGCACCACTGGAGCGATAGGTATCAATGCGCAGATCGGCCGGGTCAATCTCAATGTCCGCGTCTTCGCCCACATTCGGCAGCACGTCTACCGATGCGAAGCTCGTGTGACGCCGCTTGGAGGCGTCGAAGGGCAAGATGCGCACCAGCCGGTGGACGCCGGCCTCGGCGCGAAGATGGCCGTAGGCGTAGGGGCCGTGGACCTGAAACGTCACGTTGCGCAGACCCGCCTGATCCCCGTCAACGGAGGAGATGACATCCACCGAATAGCCGTGGGCCTGCGCGTAGAAGCGGTACATGTCAAAAAGCACCTGCGCCCAGTCGGCGGCCTCGGTGCCCCCCGCGCCCGCGGTGATCACCATGATGGCGTCATTCGCGTCATACTTGCCCGACAGCATCGCGAGAAGCTCAAGGCGCGAGAATTGACTCTGCGCCTCGCGCAGGTCGGGCTCTATCTCGGCCGCGATGCTCTCATCATCCTCCTCGACACCAAGCTCGGCGAGCGTAACGATATCTTCAAGCTTCGCCCGTAACTCCTGCCATGGCTGGACGACCCCGCGAGCGAGCGTGATCTTCTGCATCTGCTGCTGCGCCGCTTCCGGATCGTTCCAGAAATCCGGGTCCTCTGTATCCTTTTCCAGCCGGGCTAGTTCTTCCTCCCTGCTGACGAGGTCAAAGACGATCCCAGGCCTGATTGACCTGCTCCTCCAGGGACTGTGCCTGCTCCATCACATCCGACAGCATCTGCATCTGCTCCTTTGCCTCATCTATGCGCCGGCAAGCGCCTCGCCGAGAAGCTCCACGGCGGTACGCGCCTGGCGCAGAATCTTTCGACTCTCCCCACCGAGCGCTCCGATCACTGCCGCGTCATCAAGCTCCGCCAGCAGGCCCAGCGGCCGGTCCTCAAGCAACTCACACAGCACTTCGGCGGTTATGTACATCGCCGGCTCGCAGTACTGACAGTCGTACCGCACATCTCGCAGCCGGCCGTCTTCAAGCGTGAGTGTGAAGAACAGCACGTTCTGCGTGTTGCCATGGCAGCCGCGCACCCTTACACCCTTCACTGCCTCTCGCTCATCATCCTGCGCCGCGTGTGGGAAGTCCGCGGCGACGATGCGCTCATAGCAGCGCCTGATCAGCTCTATCTCGCTCATGGCAGCCTTGGGAGCATCTGATACTCATCCAGCCCCACCAGTCGCTCCAGCGCCTCCGCGAAAGTGTCGCAGTCGTCCCTGTTGTTGTAGACATACAGCGACGCCCGAAGCTTCTCCCGCTCGCGGCCAATGCCGCTGCGCGCGAACCACGAGTGGACGCAGAACTCGCCGCCGCGCACCATGACGTTCGCCTGCCGGTCGAGGATCGCCGCAGCGCCAACAAGGTCCTCCTCGACCAGCGCCACCATGCCCCGGCGCCTGAAGACGAGCGTCGTGATGCCGTTTCGCATTGCGGCATCTTCCGGGCCGAGCAGGTCGAACTCATCCTTCAGCGGTTCGATCTTATCCGCAACGTACGCGTTCAGCGCGTTCACATGCTGTTGGATGCGCTCCACGCCGATGCTTTCAATGAACTCCACGGCCGCGCCGGCGCCGATGATCCCCGCGTAATCCTGCAGGCCCGCTTCGAACCTGAACGGCGGGCCGAGATACTCAGGAGGTTGTCCGAGCGCGGTGTCCGCAACGGTGTCTCCGCCGCTGAGCAGCGGCCGGAAGCGCGGGTCCTCAAGCAGTTCCTCTTTCGCATAGAGGATGCCCGTGCCGGTGGGGCCGCACATCTTGTGCAGCGACAGCGCCATGAAGTCTACATCAAGCGCCTGCACGTCTATCGGTAGATGCCCGGCGGATTGCGCGGCATCAAGCAGCACGCGCGCGCCGTGCGCATGTGCACGCTCAATCACCGCCGCCGCGGGTAGCTCTGAGCCGTCGAGATTCGACACATGCACCATGCTGACAAGCTCAACCGGTTCGCGCTCAAGGATTCGGTCGAGTTCCGAAAGATCGAAGTCATCCCCGCACCCGCGATCGAGCCACAGGTGCCGGATGCGCCCCTCCGCCTCGAGGTCCTGCCATGGGCAAAGGTTCGAGTTGTGCTCGCGATCGGTCGTAAGCACCGCCGCGCCCTCGCGGAACGGGAAGCCTCGCGCCACCACGTTGATCGCCTCAGTGGCATTGCGGGTAAAGATCACTTCCCGCGTGGGCGTGACATCGAGCCAGTCGCTGTCGCTCGGGCGGGCGTTGATGAACCGCCGGATGGCCTCCCGCGCGCGGTAGACCGCCTCGTCCACCTCGCGCCCGAAGCTGTGCATGCTGCGCCCGAGGCCCCCGCAGGCGGGGAAGTCGCGGTAGTATGACGTAACCGCCTCTATCACGCAGTCGGGCTTGAGCGTCATGCAGGCGCTGTCGAGGTAGACGATCGGCATGCCGCCGATCTGCCGCTTGAGCGCCGGGAACTGTGCGCGCAGGGCCTCAATGTCCATCGGTGACGGATCCCTACCGATCCCACTCCTCGACCTCGAAGCCGATGAAGGTGGCAAGCTGCTTGACCGTCTCGCGCAGATCGCCGAAGGTCGCGCAGCGATGGCAACCGTACTCAAGCACGTCATGGTGCGAGATGATCTGCTCGGCGTCCTCCACGAGCACCGGAAGCTTGTTGCGGCAGATGATATCCCGCCACGTGTCGCCGTAGACTGCCTCGCCATCCACGCTCGTGCCGGTGTAGAGCGTGATCAGGCGCTTCATCGGGAAGATCTTCCAGATCGTGACCGGCACGCCCACCGGGAACGCGGTCTCAGAGGGCACTGCGCCATCGCGCCGACCAAGTTCCTCATGCCACGCCCCGGTGGTGTAGTCGCGGATCCTGTGCTCGAGGTCACCCTCGCCCCAGAGGTCGTTCACCGGCGTGCCGCAATGCATGTGCAGCGTAATATTGTTGGCAATGTCCACTGCGTCATCATGCACGAAGCTCATGCGGCCGAGGATGTGCCAGGCGAATAGCTGCGCCAGCGTCGTCCCCGTGTATGACTGGTAGCAGCCGATGATGCCGCGCCGCTGGAACTCCGTCATCGCCAGCGACGTGGTGGTCGTGATGCCCTCCTCGATCGCCCGGTACTCACCGTTGACCATGATCGCGACAGGATCGAGTCCGAGGTCCTCGCGGATGGCGTCAATCGCGAGATAGAGCCGCGCGGACTTGAGGATCTCCTCATCGAGGCCCTCCTGCACGCTCACCGCGGCGGCCTTCCAGCGCTCGGCAAGCGGCCGCGCCTCATCATCGCCGATCCCGTGCCAGCGGTCTATCAGGTCCTCGACATCGTGGAAGACGAACTCGGTCCCGAAGCACTCAAGCATACGCCCCGAGATTGCCTGATTGTAGCGCGGCGGGAGCACCTTGAAGTCAACGCCATCAATGTCGCTGGTCTCGTTCTTGATGAACAGCATCTTCGCCCCGCGCAGCCGCCGCAGAGCCGCGATGATCCTGATCTTCTGCACGAGGTCGTCGAACATCTCCGCCGACTTCTCCGGCGGCAGGATGCCCTCGCGATCTATCTCCGCGAAGACAGCCCGCCCCTGCTCCTTGCAGACGCGGTAGGGCATCGGCTGGAGCTTAAAGAGGTTGTCCACGTAGATCGTGGGCAGGCCGGTGAAGGCCAGCGGCTGCTGTCCCACGCCGCCGATGCCCTGAAAACGAATGACGGCACCGCCCACGAGAACGATGCCGTCAATGTTGTCCTTGAACTGCTGGATCTCCCCCAGCAGTCGCTGATAGCCGTCGGGGCTGCCGTGCAGATCGCGCCTGACGAACTCGACCTCCGGCAGCGCAGTCTGCAGCTTCCCCAGCACATCGTCGTTGGAGACGAAGTTCTTGGGGATCCGCGTTCCGTCCGGCTGCAGGACCGAGCGATTCACGTGCAGTCGGGCGGTGTCATAGCCGATGCTGCAGAAGACGACGTAGACGGTCGCGCGTTCAGGCATCCGTTCCCGCTCCCCGCGTTACTACATGTTGTTACGCCGCTTGCCCTCCAACAGCACCAGCAGATCAGTGCGAAACGTTCGTTTTGCCAAGGCAGCAGTGCTTGTACTTCTTTCCGCTCCCGCACGGGCACGGGTCGTTGCGGCGCGGCTCTTCCGTGGCCACGTAGGTCTGCCCTTTGCCCATCATCTCGTCGGCCGCCTCGCTCATCGGCGTATCCACGGCCTCGCCGGAATTCTGCGCCCGGGCCTGTGCCTCAAGCGCCGCCGCATCCGGTCCGTCAGCCTGTCGCGCCTCCATCCCCTGCACAGCCACATCGTGGCGCTCCGCCACTATCTCCGTGAGCAGCACCGCACGCGTCAGGTCCTCGGCGATGCTCTGCAGCAGCGCCTCAAAGAGCGCGTGCGACTCCCTGGTGTACTCGATCAGCGGGTCGCGCTGGCCGTAGGCGCGCAGGTAGATGCCCTCGCGCAAAAAGTCCATGTCCTTGAGGTGCTGCATCCAGCGCCGGTCCACGATGCGCAGCAGCCACGAGCGCTCGATTTCGCGCATCAGTTCGGAGCCGACCTGCGCCTCCTTGGCCTGGTAGATCTCCCGCGCGCGCTGCTTGAGCATCTCCGCCTGCTCGTCCCGGTCGCCGGTGGTAAGCTCGTCGAACCCGACCCGGGCCCCGAGCCCCGGCACTCCCTCCTCCAGCGCCAGGTGGTAGCGCCGCAGCCAGACGCCGTGGCAGATCTCCTCCACCTCATCCGCCCGGTCGAAGGGATCGATGGCGAGCAACTGATCCGGCGGCAGCACGGTCTCAATGCTCGGCACCTCTGAGGCCCGCAGCACCTCGCCCACGCGCTGCTCGGTCAGTTCCTCATCACCACGCTCAAGCTCCCCGAGCGCCGAGAGGATCTGCTGCGCCCACCGCCCCGGCAGGTCCGGGTCGCCGAAGGTGTCCACCCGCCCCTGCACGGTCTGCTCGACCATCCCCAGCACCGGCTCGCGCAGGTCCTCGCCCACCAGCACGCGCCGCCGCTGTTCGTAGATGAGCGCGCGCTGCACGTTCATCACGTCATCATACTTGAGCGTGTTCTTGCGGATGTCGAAGTTGCGCGCCTCAACCTTCTCCTGCGCCCGCTCGATAGACTTCGACACCAGGCGCGCCTCGATGGCCTCCTCCTCCGGCCAGCCGCCCATCAGCATGCCGAAGCGGTCCGGAGCGAAGAGGCGCATCAGTTCGTCCTCAAGCGAAACGTAGAATCGCGATGAACCCGGGTCTCCCTGGCGGCCGGATCGTCCGCGAAGCTGGTTGTCAATGCGGCGGCTCTCATGCCGCTCGGAGCCGAGGATATGCAGACCACCGTACTGCTTGACCAGCTCGTACTCCTCGGGTATCAGACCACTTCCGTCAGACGGGCGGCCGCCGAGGACGATGTCAACACCGCGACCGGCCATGTTCGTGGCGATCGTCACGGCACCACGTCGCCCGGCATCGGCAATGATCTGCCCCTCCCGCTCATGCTGCTTCGCGTTGAGCACATTGTGCGGGATACCGTTGGCGACGGCGTCTGCGAGGCGCTCAATGAACCTGTCGCGCTCGGTCTCATAGCGCTCACTGTTGGCGGTGCCGATGATCGCCAGCAGCCGCTCAATATTCTCCCGTGCCAGCGGGTCGGGGTTGAGCCCCAGCGCGCGCAGCACCTTCACCACTTCGGCACGATTGACCTGGACGATCGGCGCCCGCAGGACCGCGAAGTACTCCTCGCGCTCTTCCTTGCTCACCTTGGCGCCGTCATGAAGCTCAAACTGTCCGAGGCGGGCGAGGCAGTGCAGGTTCAGCCGCTCGGGTGCGAGCCGGGCGCTGATGAACTCCGAGACCTCCACCGATCGCGAGCCGACCAGCGTCGGCTGCTCGCGGACATAGCAGTCCATGATCTCGTCGATGACGCCGCGGAACTTGGCCTCTTCGGTCTTGAAGACGATGTCCGGATGGTCCTGCCGCACCACCGGCCTGTTCGTTGGCACAATCAGTACCGGCATGCCGTAGATGGTGCGGAATTCGTCCTCCTCGGTCTTGGCGGTACCGGTCATCCCCGCTAGCTTGTCGTAGAGCTTGAAGAAGTTTTGATACGTGATGCTCGCGACCGTCTGCCGGGCCTGCTGGATCCGCACGCCCTCCTTGGCCTCGATCGCCTGGTGGAGGCCGTCGGAGTAGCGCCGCCCCGGCTGGAGGTGGCCGGTGAACTCGTCAACGATCATGACTTCGCCGTCCTTGACGACGTAGTCATCATCGCGATGGTAGAGGCCGTGCGCCTTGAGCGAGTTCTGAATGTGATGCTTGATCTCGATGTACTCGGGGTGCTCGAGGTTGTCTATCCGCAGTGCCTTCTCGACCCGCTCCTGGCCCTTCTGCGTCAGGGAGACCTGGTGGAACTTCTCGTCCACCATGAAGTCCGCATCAGGCTCGACCTTCTTGCCGTCAGGGCCCTCCTCGGGCTGCTCGCGGGTGCCGCGCAGGCGCCTGACGATGCGGTCAATTTCATCGTAGAACTGCTCGGACTGCTCCGGCGTGCCGGAGATGATCAGAGGAGTGCGCGCCTCGTCAATGAGAATACTGTCTACCTCGTCGATGATAGCGAAGTAGAGGTCCGGCAGCACGAGGCGGTCCGGGTGACCGGCCATGTTGTCGCGCAGGTAGTCGAAGCCAAGCTCCGAGTTCTCCACGTAGGTGATGTCGCGCTGGTACATGGCCCGGCGCTCCTGCGCCTGCATGTTGTGCTGGATGTGACCGACGGTCAGGCCGAGGAACTCGTAGAGCCGGCCCATCCATTCGGCCTGCCAGCGCACAAGGAAGTCGTTGGTGGTAACAAGATGCGTGCCCCGGCCCGTCAGAGCGTTCAGATAAAGCGGCAAAGTGGCGGTGAGGGTCTTACCCTCGCCGGTCTTCATCTCGGCGACCTTGCCCTCGTGCAGCACTATGCCACCGATGAGCTGCACGTCGAAGGGCCGCAGGCCCAGCACGCGCTTGGAGCCCTCCCGCACCACCGCAAATGCCTCCGGCAGCAGGTCATCGAGCGTTTCGCCCTGCTCGAGGCGATGGCGGAAGTGATCCACCTTGCCTTGTAGTTCACCATCGCTGAGCTGCTCCATCTCCGGCTCGAGCGCGTTGATCTGCTCCACGCGCGGGCGCATGGCCGCAATCGCGCGTTCATTGACATCGAATATCCGTCGGACAAGTGATCCTATCACTGTATCAGTGTCGCCTCGCTGGCTGTGTCGGTTGGCTGCGCAGTATCATTCGTCGGCGGGGTCTCTCCGCCATCGTCTCCTCGCTCCGCCCAGTAATCCGGCGGTCCGTCCTCCTGGCATGAACCCTCGGGAATCTCATCGTTGCCCAGCAGGCCGTTGATCTCGACACCGATGGTGAACAGGTCGCTGGTGTTGCGGTAGCCGGCCTTCCACGTAAGGCAGTGCTCGACGCGACGCAGTTCGGCGCTCCAGGTGCGCAGATCGCTGTGTTGGAGATCGTAACGACCGCCGAGGCGAACGCGCCACGCGGGGCCCATCCGGAACTCGCTGTTCGCCCGCAGTTCGGTCTCAATGTCAATGTCATCCCACTCGAACGGTGAGGCGCCGTCGGTCAGGTAGTGCCTCAATTCCGCCGAGCCGGCGAGCCACGGGGCAAGCTCGGTGGCGCCTCCAAACGCCGCGCCGAGGGTCGTGTAATGCCCGCCATCGCCGTAGAGCGAATGCGCGGCATCAAGCCACCACCAACTGCTCCCGGGCGACAGATCCCCCGGAGTGCCGCCGGCCAGGCGCAGACTCAGCCTCGCCCGATCCTCGGTGACATTCGGTGCCGTCTCCTCGTCATGCTGCCGGTAGCGACCTGCCGACAGATCTGCCAGCAGCGTCCGGTCGCCGCCGAAATCCCACCGGCCCGCGATCCCGATCTCAGGCAGCCGGTTGATCGCGATGACCTCATCCGCGTCCGTCCTCGTATCCTCATTGAGGCTCGCATACAGCCGCGGTGTGAGGTCCGCACCCCACGGAGTCTCCGCACTGAAAAACGCGCCTATCCCGCGGCGCTGGCGCAGTTGCGCGCCAAGCCGCACCCGTTCCGCCGCGTCGGGCGCGGAGAGCAGAAGGCTCCAGCCCACCCGTAATCCGTCACGGGACGTGTAGCCGGGGATTGGCAGCAGGTCCGGCCCGCTCTCTTCGCCGGCACTCAGTTCATGCGTTAGCTTCGGTACCAGCGGGATGCGCAGACCGTAGAGCTTCAGCGCGCCGCCTCGGACGGTCACGCGCTCGGCCTCGCGATCCCAGTACAGCCTGTCAACCTCGAGTGCGTAGTGCGGATCGGCGCGGTTGCAGGTGGTGAAGACTGCATCCGTCAGATAGACGATCTCGCCCTCCGACGCCAGATCCAGGGCATACGCGTACCCGCATACCTGCTCCTCCCCCTCGCCGGTCAGAGGGAACATGACACCGCCGCGACGCAGGGCGAACTGCGCGGTGCTCGAGTCATACCACGCGGATGCTCCCTCAAGCGTGCCCTGCGCGGTTGCGATACGCACGTCACCGAGCAGTTCGAAGCGCCCGCTTGCGAGATCGCCCTCAATGAGGTCGGCCTGCATCCTCACGAAACGCGAAGGATCGTCAGCCACCTGACTGTACAGCCGGGCCGCTCC
The DNA here is from genome assembly GCA_012522765.1 of candidate division WS1 bacterium. Lineage (GTDB taxonomy): Bacteria > Armatimonadota > Zipacnadia > Zipacnadales > UBA5352 > UBA5352. Next base: position 10,946 of record JAAYJW010000038.1, read on the forward strand.
CGAGAGGGTAATATACCTGTTCTCATACGCCCAGGTGACGTCTTCGGCATCGAACGAAACGGTCACTCGCTCGGCTGCTGCCGCCTGTGCGTACAACAAGAAGACAGCGACCGCCGCCAGGCATGCAATAGCCCGTCGAGTGCGGACCGCAGATGGGCTCTTCTCCGCCTCTGACGGCCGTCCCATGCGTCTCAGTGTACTCGCCTTTTCTGCCGAATCCGCACCGTTGCGTGCGGTTTTTGCCACAGCAGGATTATATCACAGCGGCATTCACGCAGGCAAACGCCCCGCCGGGAGGGTGTAGCGCGGCGCTTGCGGTCCAGGTATTGAGCCCCGTTTGAGGGCATTAGTTCTGACGTATGATCGCCGCCTCGGGTTCACACCTCCAGCATCGCCGCTACCCTTGTGCGCAGACGTGCGATCGCCTGCGTGTGTATCTGACAAATCCGCGACTCCGTCACGCCCAGCACCTCGCCAATCTCGCGCAGCGTCAGCTCATCCTGGTAGTAGAGCCCGATCACGATGCGGTCACGTTCCGGCAGTTCGTCAACAGCCCGCGCCAGCAGTCCCTGGAGCGCCTTCTCATCAACGATCTGCGCCGGATCATCGCCGGTCGCTGCCGGTTCATGTGAAAGCCCCGACTCCTCCGGGCGCAGCGTCTCATCCACCTCCATCAACTCCTCCAGCGATGTCACCGCTATTGCACTGGTCTCCGACAGCAGTTGCTGATAATCCTGCTCGGAGAGCCGCAGCGCCACCCGCACCTCTTCCTCTGATGGCTGTCTGCCCAGTTGCCGCCGCAGTTCCGCGAGCGCTTGCTCAAGCTCGCGGAAGCGCTTGCGCACACTCCGCGGCACCCAGTCGCGCGACCGCAGCAGTTCCATCACCTCGCCCCGCACCACGGCCGTGGCGTAGGTCGCGAACTTTACGCCCCTGCGTGGCTCAAAGCGATCCGCCGCCTTGATCAGTCCCACGATTCCGGCGCTCTCGAGATCCTCGCGCTCCACGCTCTCAGGCAGGCGCACCGCGACGCGCCCCACGATGTAGCGCACCAACCCCACGTGCTCGAGGATGAGCCGCTCGCGCTCGTCGTCGCCCAGCACAGCCCGCGTTTCCGCAAGTCGCTCCGCTGCCACCAGCATCACCTCAAACCGTCTGTCGCAGCGGCCCGGCTCTCGCTACGCGAGTTGCTCGGGCCGAAGGGTAACGATGCACTCCATCTGCGCCTCAGGGGCGAGGTCCGTCGGCCTCACCGCCACGATCGCCGGCCCCACCCGGCGACATAGTGACTGCAGCGCGGCCAGACTCCGCGGCTCCGCGATCAGCGCCACCGGCCGCCCCCAGCCATGCTCCGTGCCAACCTGGTTGAGCAGGTCCTCCCATGCCGAGGCGACGGCCGGCATCATCGCCGCCACCTGCCGCCCGTCCTCTCGAACGGTCGCCTCGGCGAGCGCCTCATGCAACTCCGGCGCCAGCATGATCGCGCGGATGCGGCCGCCGTCGCTGAGATCGTCGGCGATCATCGCACCCAGCGCCGGCCGCACGCGAAGCGCGATCTCCTCAGGATCTCGGCTGTGCGCCACCGCCTCCACCATCGCCTCCAGCACCGAAACCGGGTCGCGCAGGCTGATGCCGCCACTCAGCAACTCCGCGCAGACGCGGCGCAACAGGCCGGCCTCAATCCCCGCTGCCTTCGCCGCCTCGGCCACCGCCGGATGACTCCTCGCGACCTCCTCAATAAGCTTCGCCGCCCTCTCGAGGTCGCAAAGCTCCGCGGCGTGCCGCAGGAGGATGCTGCGCAGATGCGCCATCAGGGCCTCGCGCGGCGCCATGAGGATAAAGCCGAGATCGGCGAGCTCAGTAGCCTCCTCTGCGGTCACCCAGACGCCCGTCCGTCCGTCGGGAAGCTCCGCCATCGCGCCGAAGTCCGGCATCACCCCGGCGCGGGGTGCCACTGCCAGCACTCTACCCGGCCTGATCTGCCCGCGGGCCAGCGTCCCGGCGCGGTAGACCACTGCATACTCAGTCGCCCCAAGCTCCAGCGAATCGCGCACCACGATCCCCGGGATCGCGAAGCCCAGCCTGCGGGAGAGACGCTCCCGCAGCTTCGGCAGCGCCTCCATCAGTCCGTCGCTGCTCTGCACGACCTCCAGCAGCCCGATGCCGACCTCGAGGGCAAGCTGCGAGCTACTGCCTCCGGGCCGCGCGCGATGAGGCTCCCCCGTTTGCTCTGAGGAGCCACGCCACCCCGCCCAGCATGCCAGGCCGATGAGCAGCGCACCGCTCAGCAGCGTCGGGAGCTTGGCCACGCCGGGGAAGAGCCCGAGGCCGATCAGCGCGACGGCCGCCGCTGCGGCAGGCCACGGGCTCAGCAGCATCTGCCCGCTCACCTGCTCGATCAGCGAGGCGTCGCCCGTTGAGCGGGAGAGCACAAGCCCCGCCGCGACTGTCATCACCAGTGCCGGCAGCAGCGTGACCAGCCCGTGCCCGGTGGCGAGTGTCGCCGCAGCCGCGACGGCATCTGCCGGATCGGCCTGACCCGCCAGCGCGTGCGCAACTCCGCCTATTGCCGTCACCGCCACTATCACGATTGCCGCCACGGCCTCGCCACGCAGCAGACGCGTGGCGCCATCCATGGCACCGAAGAAGCTCGCCTCGCCCTCAAGCCGTGCCAACACTGTCCGCGACTCCTGCGCCGACAGATGCCCCGCGGCGATGGCCGAATCAAGCCCCATCTGCCTCCCCGGCAGCGCATCGAGAGCGAAACGCGCCGCCACCTCCGCCATGCGGCCCACGCCTGTTGTCACCATCACCAGGTGGACCACCGCAAGCACGATCAGTACCCCCGCGCCCGCAATCGCGTCACCGCCGCCCGCGGCCTGTCCGAGGGTCTGCGCGAGGCTCCCGCCCTCGCCGCGCGATAGCGCCAGGCGACTGATCGCCACGCAGAGCACGATCCGCCCCAGGCTCGTCATCACGAGCACCGGCGGCACGGAAGTGAGGCTCAGCGGATCGGGCACCACCATCGCCACCACGAGCACCCCGACCGCGCTCCCGAGGCCCAGCGCCAGCAGAACATCCACGAGCGACGGCGGCAGCGGCAGTAGCAGAGCCAGCATGACTGCAGCCGCTATCACGACCACCAGCACCCGCGAGCCTTCACGCGTGCCGCTACACATTGCCGCCCGACAGCGTCTGAGTATCACCGCATCAGCCACGCCCCCGCCTCCTCACCCTCATGCCACGCCGCTCGCGGTTCAACCGTGCTCCCTCACTGGCCCGCTGCTCCTCCTCAAGCTCCCGCCGGGTCATCCATGCCGTGTTGGCCCAGCTTGCGCGCCCGACGAGCAGGTCAATCGCCGCTGCACCAGCCAGCATCGCCAGCAGCGGCCAGGCGCTCTCCGCCGCCACCTCAAGCAGAGCGCCGCACGGGTCGTCCACCGCCAGCAGCCCCCCGGCGGAAGTCAGAACCCCACGCACCGCCGCCGCCGTGCCGATCGCCGCCAGTGAGGTCATCAGCACTGCACGTACCATCAGCGCGCCGGAGAAGCGGAGGGTCCACCTGCTCCCGGCGTGGCCGTCGGCAAGGTCCGGCGCCGGAGTGCGTGGCCGAGGCCCCTGCTGCAGCGCCTGCGCGAGCAGGGCGGCAGCCAGCGTCGCAATACCCACCACCGCTATCACGATCGCCGCCTGGAGGGACATCATCTTCACGGTGGCCACGCAACTCTGCGGTTCCACGGCCAGCCTGAGCGCATTTGTCAGCATCCCCGCTGCCAGCCTCACCGCCCCCGCCCCGGTGAGCGCGATGAGCACGCCGGCGGCCAGCATCACCGCCGCGGCAACCACCGTCGGAGACGCCGGAGTGATGCCCTCCCGCCACAGCAGCGCGAGCTTCCGCTCGCTCGGCGGATACTGCCTCATCTCATCGGCCATCGGCTCACCTCACTCGCCGAGCAGGATGAACGCCGCCCGTATCGCCTCAGTCGCCATGCGCGCCTGGTCGGCGACCACGTGCCCGAGCAGCGGCAGTGTCACGACCAATCCTAGGAAGCCGCTGCTCCAGCGAACCGCGGGCGCCGCCTCGCCAAGCCCCAACCCCGGCGCCAGCCTTCCGAAGGCGGAGATCGCCAGCTCCGCAGCATAGATCGCTGCCAGGGCAGGCGCCGCGATCGCCACTCCGGTCCACAGCATCACGCCCGCACTCCGCGCCACCGCCGACACCTCAAGCAGCGCCCAGCCTGACCCCGGCGGCAGCACGCGCATCCCCTCCACCAGCGCCGCCAGCAGCCAGTGATGCCCATCTGCGGCGACCAGCAGCGTGGCCGCGAGCAGATACGTCAATCCCGTCACCGGGCCATGTCCCGCCGCGCGCGTTTGCTGCTCGCCCGCCTGCAGCAGCGCGTCAAGTAGCTGTCCGGCGATCATGAAGCCCGCGAACACCAATGCTCCGGCGAAGCCCGCCAGCGCGCCCACTGCCGCTTCCCGCACCAGCAGCGCGAGGTACATTCCCGGTGCAGGTGCCGCCTCCACGGGCCCGACAGGCGCCATCGGCGCCAGCGCCAGTGTGAGCAGCGCGGCAATCCCGAGGCGCAGCAGGACAGGGAACCCCCTCACGTTGAGCGGCGGCAGCACGGCGAGCATCCCGCCGCAGCGCGCGAAGACAAGCCCGGCCACGGGCGCCTCCACCAGCCACTCACCCATGCGCCGCCACCCGCTCCTCCACGCCGCTCATCCATCTTATCGGCGCGACCCTGAGTGTCTTGAGTGGCCTGCGCCTAAGCATCAGCGCATCATCTCCGGCACGCTCGACCACAGCCGCACTACGAAGCCACTGAGGACCGCCATCATCCACCCGCCGAAGATCAGCAGCGCGCCACCCGCCGCAAGCAGGCGCGGCACCACCGAGACCGTCGGATCGCTCTGCCGCAGCGCCGACTGCAGCGCCGATACCACGAAGCCGGCCGCCACCACGGCGCCGAGCACCGGCAGTGCCACCTCAAGCGCCACCACCAGCGCGCGCTGGGCAAGTTCGAGCAGCTCAGCTCCCTGCGTGTCAGATCACTCCCAACCTGCGCAGCTCATCTGATCGTTGACACCAGCGCCTCGGTCACCAGCGCCCAGCCATCAACCATCACGAAGAGCAGCAGCTTGAACGGAAGCGCCAGCACCGGCGCGGGCAGCGACAGCATCCCCACAGACGCCAGCGTGCTGCCGACCACGAGATCGATGATCGCGAAGGGGAGGTAGATGATAAAGCCGATCAGGAACGCGGCCCGCAGTTCGCTGATGGCGTAGGCCGACGCGAGAACTGCCAGCGGAGTCTCCACCGACGCAGCCGCTTCGCTGCCCGCGAGCGCTCTCATCAGATCGAGGTCGGCAGGGCGCACGCTTGCGCTCATGAACTCCTGCAGCGGCCCCCGCGCCTCCTCGACCGCCGCCTCCAGCGCGATCTCTCCGCTCGCCAGCGGGCCAGCCGCCCTCTCCCAGACCGGCTCAAGCACCGGCATCATCGCCACCGCCGTCAGCAGAATCGCCAGGCCGATCAGCACGTGCGTCGGCGGGATCTCATGCGCGCCCAGTCCCGCGCGCAGCAGCATCAGCACGACGATGATCCGCGCGAAAGCGGTCGTGACCGCGAGCAGCGCCGGAGCGAGCGAGACCGAGGCGAACAGCAGCAGCAGTCTCACGTAACCCGACTCATCGCCGCCGGCGCCGAGGTCAGCGCTCACCGCCTGCTGCTGCGCATGCGCGGGCAAAGCGGCGACCAGCAGCGGCACGAGGCACTGCAGCAGCCTGCGGAGGCGTCTACGTGCCATCGCCGTCACTCCCCGCGTCGCCAAGCTCCGCAATCGGTGCGATGTGCCCGGCGGCCCCTCCCACGATGATCCGCCGCCCACCGACTTCCACGAGGTAGAGCCAGCGATCGCCGCCGAGGTGTCGCGCCTGCACGATGCGCATCGGCCCATCCGCGTCCGCGCCGACCTGTCGGTCAGCCACTCGTCGCAGACCGTAGTAGGCGAGGTAGATCACTCCGACCACCACCGCCAGGCTCAGCAGCGCCTGCGCCAGCAGAGCCGCCGGGCTGGCATCGTACGCGGAGGCACGCTGCGCTGAGGCGGGGGCTGCGCCGAGAGCCATCAGCGTCGCGACGACTGACATGGCGCGCATCAACGCTCCCCACCCGCTTCTCCACCGATCTGCGTGATCCGCACGCCCATCTCATCACCCACCGAGACCAGATCGCCACGCGCCACCACCCGCTCACCCACCAGCACCTCCACGGGATCATCCACCGCCTGATCCAGCGTCACCACTGCTCCCGGCGCCAGTCGCAGCAGTTCCTCCACCGTCAGTTCCCCGGAGCCGATCCTCACCCGCACCGGTAGCGACAGCGCCCCCAGCGTGGCAAGCGACCCCGCCGTCAGTGGAGCCGGCGCCTGCGTGCCTTCCGGGGCCGGTACGTCCCGCTCAGTAACCATCGTCTATCACCCTCGACTGCTCCGCTCGTTGTTGCTCCGTGTCGCTTTTCACCAGGCGCAACGCCCTGCTGCCGGATCGCGCCCCCGGCCTGCCCGAACCCAGCAGCAGCGCGCCCGCCCGCATCTCGCCGCGCATCTCCGACTTCCTGCCCAACACCAGCACGTCACCGGGCCCTATCCCGAGCAACTCCACCAGCGTCAGCCTCACCTCGGGGATCTCCACCGCGACACGCGCCTTCACATCCCGCAGACAGGAGGCATCATCCCCAAGTGTTCCTTCCCGCTCTCCCCGCCGCCGCGTCGTGCCTGCATCGAACACCACCATCCCCGCCGGTTCATCTCCCGCGAAACACAACTCCGCGACCGCGACGCAACCGTCCGGAGTACCGGGCCGGCAGCGGACCACCTCCGGCACCGCGATAGCCAGCGACCGCCCCAGCGTTGGCAGGGCCTCTCCCGCCCACGCGTCCAGCAGCGCGAGGTCTATCTCACTCAGCGCGACCTCCGAGCCGGGGCTGACCGCGCCTCCGAGGGCGTAGCAGACCAGCCCCGCCGCCGCACGGGGACACAAGGCGAGCATCATCTCACCCCCGCGGTAGTGAATCGCACAGGCCTCAGCAGCAAGCTCTCTCTGATCGATCCCGGTGAGTCGCAGGCCCAGTTCCGTCGCCCCCGGCAGGGCATCCACCGCCGCCGATAGCGCCACCCGCAGCCGAGTCCGTTCGTCGCCGGTCAGAAGATGCTCGGGAGGCGGACGGAACCGCGCCGCCTGCACGTCCTCGTACAGCATTCTCATTCACTCTCCCGCAGCAGCCTGAGGCGCCCGCTGTCGTCAAGCTCCGTCTGCACGCGCGCATCCATCCGAAGCCGCTCGTCACGGCGCTGCTCTTCGATCAGTCGCTCAATCGCCATCCGCTCGGAGCCTGCCGCAGCCTGCTCCCGCTCGGCCTGCTCCACCGCCTGGCGCCGCGCATCCACCACCGCCCGCTGCCGCGCGATCTCCTCGCGCAGGCGTGCCGCAAACTGCTGCCCGTCAACGAGGCGCCACACTCTCCCGGCCCGCTCCTCGGCGCCTTCGGCGGCCTGCTGCTCGATACCCTCGAGCGCCGCCAGCGCATCCTGCAGTTCCTCCCTCAGGCCCGCCACCCGTGCCGCACAATGCTCCTCGCGCCGTCGCCGGTGCTCCAGCACACGATGAAGCCCCGCTCCGGTGCTAACTGCCATGGCCGCTCACCAGCTCTCTCAAGCGTGCAACGGTCGCATGGGGGCTCGATCGGTCCTCCGGCTCCTGCTGAAGATAGCTGCGAATCGGCCCCAGCAGCCCAAGCGCCTCATCAACCAGGCGGTCAGATCCATGCTGGTAGGCCCCGATGGAGATCAGGTCGCGCGCATTCTCCCATGCCGCGAGCAGCCGGCGGAGGGCATCGGCGTCCCGGCGATGCTCCGGAGCCACTACCTGTTGCATGAGCCGCGAGATGCTGCGGGTGATATCAACCGCCGGGTAGTGCGCATGGTTGGCGAGCTCCCGCGAGAGCACAATGTGCCCGTCAAGCGTCGCGCGAACCGCATCTGCCACCGGCTCGTTCATGTCGTCCGCCTCCACCAGCACCGTGTAAAGCGCCGTGATGGTGCCATCCTCACCGGCACCCGCGCGCTCGAGCAGTTCCGGGAGCATCGTGAAGACAGATGGGGGATAGCCGCGCGTAGTCGGGACCTCGCCCGCGGAGAGCCCGACCTCGCGTTGCGCCCTCGCGAGGCGTGTCAGCGAGTCCATCAGCAGCAGCACGTCCATGCCCTCACCGCGGAAGTGCTCCGCGATGGTGGTCGCCGTCAGGCCCGCCTTCAGCCGCGTCAGGGGAGGTTCATCCGAGGTCGCCACCACCACGACGCAGCGGCCGAGGCTGTCGCCGAGGTAGTCGCTCACAAACTGCAGCACTTCCCGCCCGCGCTCACCGACGAGTGCGATCACCGTCACGTCTGCCGAGGTGTTGCGCGCCATCATGCCCAGCAGGACGCTCTTTCCCACCCCCGAACCGGCGAAGATTCCCACCCGTTGGCCCTTCGCGCAGGTGAGCAGCCCATCCACCGCGCGCACTCCCACCCAGAGCGGCTCGGTCACTCTCCTGCGGCGCATCGCCGGCGGCGCCTCCACACGCGCGGGCCGCCTCTGAGCACACCGGATCGGCCCGCCATCATCCACCGGCCGGCCCACTGCATCCACCACTCGGCCGAGCAACTGCGGCCCCACCGGCACCGCGAGTTCGGTCCCGAGCGCCGTCACCAGCGCCCCCGGCTCAACGTCATCCGACCGCCCCAGCGGCAGCAGCAGGAGGCGCTCGCCACGGAAGCCGCAGACCTCCGCCAGCACCGGTCGGCGGTTGGCGCCGCGTGAGATGCGGCAGAGTTCGCCGATCGGCGCCGCAGGCCCGCGCGCCTCAATCGTCAGCCCCACCACTTCCTCCACCATGCCGCAGCGCCGCAGCAGAGGAGCGGTGCGAGCCGTCTCAACAAGCGCGTCAATCCAGTCTGGATTCCCCCCGGCTGAGGTCAAGCTTCATGTCCCCCTCGGGCGCGGTGCGTCTCAAGCGAATCGAGTAGTCTTGCCTGCATCTCCTCGAACTGCGTCTGAAGGCGCGCATCAACGATGCCGCGGTCGCTCTCCACCACGCACCCGCCCGGCTCCACGGCGCCGTCAGGCACGATCTCCACCGCCGCCGCACGCTCCGGCGTAGTGACCAGCTCCCGGATCGTCCCCTGCAGCACCTGCGCGTCCAGCGGATGGACGCGGACGCGCACCTGCGAGGCCCCGGCAACCTGCTCCAGCGCCGAACCTACCGTGCGCGCAATCATCCCCGGATCGCCCTCAAGCTCCCGTCGCACCACGCGCCGGGCCACCTCTACCGCGACCCGCACGACGTAAGGCTGAAGCTCCATCAGAAGCTCGCGCCGCTGCTGGGCAAAGCCGCTGAGCATCGCCTGCACCAGCCGCCGGACTCGTTCGACCTCAGGGGCCTCGGGCTCCTGAGGCGCCTCGACGGCCACCCCGCGCTCCCCCGGCGCGCGATCCACCGCAGAGAACGCACTGAAGACGCCCTCGGTGGCCTCCAGTTCATCGCACTTGAGGACCCTGCCCCGCCGCTCGCTCATTGCCCCGCCAGCTTTCCCCACAATGCGGCGGCCAGCAGGGTGGCGGTGGCGTCGGAGAGCATTCTGCGCGGTGGCGGCAGTTCGCCGACGCCGGCGATCTCCCGCAGACGCTGCGCCGGTTCGGCCGGCACAAGCGCCGCGATGGCGGCGATCAGTTCGATCCGCTCGCCCCGAACCAGCCGGAGTAGATCGTCATCGGAGAGATCGGCCAGAAAATCCAGCGGACCGGCCGGAGGGGCCGGCGACTCCTCCTGAACGAGGGATCTGCGGCGCAGCGCGATCCCCAGCACCGCCGCGAGGCCCAGTGCCCCGGCGGCGGCGAGCACAGCCGGGCTCAGTCGCGACGCGGGCGCCTGTGATCGGGGAGCGGGATCTGCCGGCGGCCGCGACCAGTACGGGCGCCCCTGCGAGTAGAGCAATGTGCCGGAGGTGTCCACAATCTCCAGGCGGAGAGGATCGAGTCCCGGCAGGGAGCGGAGTGTGAACGCGGCCACCGCCGACGCCCACTCAGGCCCGGGCGGTGGCTGTACAAGACGAAGCTGCAGTGCGGCGTGTCGAGAGAGGGGGGAGGGGTCGTCCGGCGGGCGGCTCACTATCACTTGCGCCGCTTCGATCAGATCGAAACCCGCCAGCGCGCGAGCCAGGCCGGCGGAGGCGTCGGCGTCCTCACGCGCTATTGTGCCAGGTAGCGGGCGCGCGAGCATTTCACCAAGCCCGGTGGGCACAACACGCGCTTCAATCTCCTCCTGCGCTGGTGCGCACACGGAGGTCAGGAGCGTCAGTGACGACAACGCCCAGAACAATACGACTGCCCGGCGGAATCCAACAGATGTGGCCACGAGAAAACCCCCCGGTAATCTCCAGCCAGTTTCAGGATGGTGAGCAGACTGCGGCCAGAACGTTCGCTACCTGTGACATGCGACCTTCCTGCTACACAAAATGGTCGTCGGGCCGTCCAGAGGACGGCCCGACCACCTCACGCTCCACCCGTGGTAAGGGCTGCTGCATAGTCTACTGCATGCTGGCGGCGCGTGCGGCCCAGACGATCAGCCCGGGGTGCTGACAGGGAGGCGGATGATGCTGTGATGTCTGGCCGCAATCGCTATTTCGCATAGTAGTTTGTGCAGGCTGTTGGGCCAAACCTAGACAAACTTCCAGCAGTCCACGTTTAGTATACCGCCGGTGACTCACGAAGTCAAGCCGAACAGCAACTTTTATCTCAGAATTGCCTGCGCGTTGGGAATTGCTGCTTCCGGGGGAGTCTCAGGGGCATCTACAACTCGCACATGCGGGAATGCAGCAGGCCCTCCTCCATCAGATCGCCGATCACAAAGACTGAGCCGGTGACACAGATGAGGTCTCGCGGTCCCGCGATCTCCCGTGCACGGGCGAGAGCATCCGCCGGGCGAGGGATCACCTCGTGCGACGGCCAGACGTCGCCCGCGCGTTCAGCAATCTTCTCAGCAGGCAGCGCGCGGGGGAGGTCGGCGCGAGTCAGAATCGCTACCGCTGCCGAATCAAGCTCGCGCGCCAGCGCCTCAACCGGCTTGTCCTTGGAGGCGCCGAGCACGAGGATCAGCCGCTCGAACTGCAGGTGGCGGCTCAGCGCCCGCATCAGCGCTCGCGCCGACTCCTGGTTGTGCGCGCAGTCAACGACGAGCCATGGCAGCACCTCGAGCAGTTCTACACGCGCGGGCCATTGCACCCGCTCCAACCCTGAGCGGAAGGCCTCGGGCACCACCGGTACCTCGCCCGTCAGCCACAGCACCTGCATGGCCGCAGCAGCAACGCCCACGTTGACCGCCTGGTGCAGGCCCGGCAGTGGGACGCGCACGTCAACAGGGATCGCGCCGAACTCCCCATGCATCCGCTCCGCGATCACCGGCACCTCGCCCTCCGCGACATCCTCCGGAGACAGCGGCTGGACGTCATCCACGGTGAACGGCTCTGCGAGGATCATCGGCGCATCATGACCGGCGGCCGTGCGCTGCAGCAGCGCCTCCACCGTCGGAGGCTGAGGCGCCACGACCACCGGGACGCCCTCCTTGATGATCCCGGCTTTCTGCATCGCGATCTCTTCAACGGTGCTGCCGAGGATCCGAGTATGATCCAGCCCCAGCGTCGTGATGATGGACAGCATCGGCGTCACGACGTTCGTGGAGTCGAGCCGGCCCCCGAGGCCGGTCTCCAGCACGACCACGTCGAGGCCCTCTTCGGCGAACGCGAGCATCCCCATCGCGGTGCAGGCCTCGAAGAAGCTCGGCCTGCGCAGTCCTTCAGCCTCCACCTGCTCGACTAGAGGCCGGACGATGGTGCCGAGATCCGCCACACGCTCCTCGGAGATGCAGCGCCCGTCGATCCGGATCCGCTCGCGCCAGGAGAAGAGGTGCGGCGAGGTGAACAGACCTGTGCGGTAGCCGGCGGCGCGCGAGATGGACTCGAGCATGGCCGCGACAGACCCCTTGCCCTTGGTTCCGGCCACGTGGATCGCCCGGATGCGCTCGTGCGGGTTGTCGAGCAGTTCCATCAGCCGCCGGGTGGCGTCGAGGTTCATCTTCCGTCCGGCCCGCGGCGTCAGCCCGCTTCGCTCCGGATTCGCCAGGCCCTCCAGCCACTCAGCCGTTTGCGGATAGTCCATCAACAGGCTCCTCCCCGTCATGAAGGTCGGTTACCTCGGCTCCCGTCTCAAGTTTCGCGAGCAGAGCATCGTCGCCGCCATCCGAGGGCGTGCGCACGAAGCTCGCGGCGGCGGTGGTGAGCAGGGCGATGCCTGCTGCCGCCACGAAGACCCACTGCCAGCCGAACACGTCCCAGATGTAGCGTGCGCCGAAGTAAGGGACGAGCATCGAGACGCCGTGGTTGAGCGTGATGCCCATCGAGAGCGATGGCGAGACATCCTCCGGGCCTTCGGCAATCTTCGCCAGATAGGCGCTCCGTGCGTTCTCAACGCCGAAGAGCAGTTCGTCCATGATGTAGCACACGTAGAGCACCCGTACGGGCCAACCTGCCGGCAACCCGATCTGATCGGCGAAGGCGTAGCCGAGGCAGATGAGTATCAGAACCGCGCCATCGGCCATGAGAACCCGGCGCTCTCCCCAGCGGTCGATCATGTCGCCGAGGCCCTGCTGGAACCACACCCCGAGCACCGCCGAGGCGATCCAGAGCTTGGCGAAGGTGGAGGCCTGCTCGCCGTACACCGTCACCAGCACCCATGGCGCGAAGGTGATGAAGACCTGCTTGCGCGCGCCGAAGAGCGTGCAGAGCAGGTAGTAAAGGCCGTAGCGGCGCTTCATCACCAGCTTCGCGCGCTTCGTCGGCGCCTCCACAGGTTTCATGCGCGCATAGTAGGCGGCTCCGATGAGTGCCGCGATGCCGCCGATGCCAAAGATGAGGAGCCAGTTGTTGCCGAGGTAGTCGATCGCCAGCCAGACCACGAGTCCACCGACGACACTGGCCCCCACGCGGGCCGCGGATGCCTGCCCGAGCCTGCGCCCGTGCTGCTTCTGCGAGCCCAGACTCATCGCGATGGCGCTGCGCATCGGCATCTCCACGTGCTGGCCGATGCTCCATATCACGGTGAAGACCAGCATCAGGGCCCAACTCTGATCGATGAAGCCGAGGCCGATCATGCCGAGGCCGGTGAGCACCGCCGCCAGCGCGGCGATCCGGTTCTCAAGCATGAAAAACAACGCGCCCGACAGCAGCGCCACGAGGAAGCCAGGCAACTCGCGCGGGAACTCCAGCGCCCCCCGAGCGGTGGCGCTGATGTTGAAGACGTCATCGAGGTAGTTGTTGTAGGTGGTCTGGAAGACCCCGTTGCTGGCGCCGAGCGCGAATACAGCCAGCAGAAAACCCACGAGCTGCGGGTTGTCCCGGATCCTCCGCCCGATTCTCTCACGCATCTGCCTTGTCCTCAGATCGGTGCGTCGTTGCGCTCAAGGGAAAGCCCCCTCCGACTGCGAGAGCAGAGGGGGCTCAAGTCGGCGTGTGCGGTAATGCGTGCTACGGCAGGTGCTCGTAGATCGGGAATGCTTCGCAAAGCTCCCTGACCTGCGCGCGGACCTCGGCAAGGACCTTCTGATCCGACCGCCCATCGTGGATCACGCGGGCGATCATCTTGCCGATCTGCTGCATCTCCGGCTCCTGCATGCCGCGGGTGGTGAGGCCGGGCGTTCCCGGCCGGATGCCACTTGTCTCCGCCGGCGGCAGCGGGTCGCCCGGGATCGCGTTCTTGTTGACGACCATCCCCGCCTCCTCCATCAGGTTCGCGGCATCGCGACCGCTGATGTCCTTGTTCCGCAGGTCCACCAGCATCAGGTGGTTGTCGGTGCCGCCGGTGACCAGCCGGAAGCCCTCCTCCAGCAGCGAACTCGCCAGCGCCTGGCCGTTGCGGATGATCTGCCGCTGATACTCGCGGAAGAAGAGGCTCTGCGCCTCCTTGAAGGCTACGGCTTTGGCGGCTACCACGTGCATCAGCGCGCCGCCCTGCAGGCCCGGGAAGACCGCGCGGTCGATCTCGCGCGCCCACTTCTTCGTCGAGAGGATGAACGCGCTGCGCGGCCCGCGAAGCGTCTTGTGCGTGGTGGAGGTGACCACATCGCACACCGGCACCGGATCGGGGTGCACTCCGGCGGCGACAAGGCCGGCAACGTGCGCGATATCTGCCATCAGGAGCGCGCCGACCTCATCGGCGATCTCGCGGAACTGCCGGAAGTCGATGGTGCGCGGGTAGGCGCTCGCGCCGCAGACGATCAGCTTCGGCTTCACTTCATGCGCCCGCCGGCGGACCTCCTCATAGTCAAGCTGATCGGTGTCCTCGGACAGCCCGTAGAAGTTGGCGTCATAGAGCTTGCCGCTGAAGTTGACGCTGTGGCCGTGTGTGAGGTGGCCACCGTGCTCGAGCTTCATCGCGAGGATCTTGTCGCCGGGCTCGAGCATGGCAAAGTAGGCCGCCATGTTGGCGGTGGAACCGGTATGCGGCTGCACGTTCGCGTGTTCGGCGCGGAAGAGAGCCTTCGCGCGGTCGATGCACAGGTTCTCCATCTCGTCATAGTAGATGCAGCCGTTGTAGTAGCGCTTCCCCGGATAGCCCTCCGTGTACTTGTTGGTCATCACAGAGCCTGTGACGGCCATCGTTGCGCGGGAGGCGTAGTTTTCCGACGGGATAAGCATCAGCGTGTTCTGCTGGCGCTCGAGTTCGTTGTTGATGATCTCGGAGACCTCAGGGTCGGCCTGCGCGAGGGTTCGTGACATGATGCTCATGACTTGACCTCCGGATGCGGCCGCAGCCGCTGTGTTTATGTAGATGCATTGGGACCGGTCAGATAGGGGCGGCATATCACGCCGCGACTGCGTCCCCACTCCCCGGACCCCGTGCGATGGGAGTCAGCAGAGAGCGGGGCCGCTACCCGGACCGCCCCGCGCCTGATATGTAGCGATGAGTTTCATGGTATGCCCACCTGCAACATCGGTTACCCGTTGAGAATAGTCTACAGCGGCAGTTCGTCAGTCCCGTATGCAAGCACCAACGTTACTGCCTGCGAATCTTCCTCCAGTTCCGCACACAGTACATGACCGTCGTACCTCATACCTGCGTCGTCTGCCGTAAGTTCCCCCTCAGAGAGCGCAGATCGCCCCGGGCGAAGAACGCGCTCTCCGCCGCCCGGCGTCATCAGCGTACGGCACGAATCGATTTCCGTCAAGGCTCACGATGGAACCGGGGCCCACCCTCCGGTCGCGACTATTCCTCGCCGCTTCGCGCTATACCTGCCGGGACCGTACCGCCATCTCCACCAACCACGATGCGGGGGGATGATGCATCTTCATCAGGAGGTCTACTTCCTGGTGGTGAGGAAGTTCCCCCCAACACACGGGGGCCGTCATTACCCTCTTAGTTCCAGTTGTCGCCCCAGACAGGCAAGCAGCGGGGGGCTTCGCTGTCGGAGAACGCCACGAGATGACTTTTCATCCGCGCATTTGCAGGGCCCTCCACATCGTGGTGCTGGTAGCTGTGGCCCTGATAGTATCTTACATCATGATCAGACGCGTCGGCGATGATCCCGGCTACCTGCGCGCACTGATCAGCTTCGAGGGCGAGATGCCCTTCATGCGCCGAGCCGCCGTGCCACTGGCTGCCGCGGCCATCTACCACCTGTTGCCGGACAGCATCCTGCCCGGGATCAACCACAGCATCATTGACCGCAGCGGCAGTACCTTTGGTCGCACAAACCTGGCCCCCGATGAGCCGGCGATGCTGCTTTGCTTCAGCATCGTTGTAGCCGCCGCCCTCATCGGCTTCGGCTTCACCCTGCGCGCTCTGAGCCGGACGCTCTATGATGATGCACCGCGTAGCTTCCACTGCTGGGTAGCCATCGTCGCCCTCGGCGCTATTCCGTTCACCCTCCAGACCGGTGCCACGTACTATGATGCGGCAACACTGCTTCTCTTCACGCTGGCGCTGCTGCAACTTGCGCGTAACAACCGGACGGGCTATCTGCTGATATTTGCACTGGCCTGCCTCAACAAGGAGACTGCGCCTCTGCTGGCAATTCCGTACGCGCTCTACCACCTGTCCCTGGGAACCGATCGAAGGCGAATTGCGGTGGATCTGACCTGTCAGATCATCATCGCCATAGCGATCATCGGAGCGCTCTCATGGTTACTCCGAGACAATCCGGGGGCTGCGCTCACGAATCAGTTGGCGCACAACCTCCGGACGCTGAAGCCGATGCCGTTCGAGTTGCTGGCGGTATGGGGCGCGATCGCCGGCTTCACTTTCGCGGAGTACAGCCGGAAGCCGCGACTGCTCCACAGTGCCATCTGGATGCTCCCGCCACTTCTGCTCGGCATGATCCCGTTCGGGCAACTCGAAGAGCTACGCATCTACTATGAGGTATATCCGGTCGTCGTCCTCCTGATGGCCCATTCGATCGGAAGAGCGATGCAGGTACAGGTAGACACCGCATCAGAAGATGCGGTGTCTGAAGGTCTCTGAACGCCACTCCTCAGTGCCAGAAGTGCCGCATGCCGGTCATGACCATCGGGATACCGTGCTCGTTGGCCGCCTCGATGACCTCGTCATCGCGCCGCGAGCCGCCGGGCTGGATGATCGCCGAGCAGCCTGTGGCCGCCGCGGCATCGAGGCCATCTCGCGCCGGGAACATCGCATCCGAGGCGAGCACCGCGCCCATCGCCCGATCGCCTGCTTTGCGCGCGGCGATGATCGAGCTATCCACCCGGCTCATCTGGCCCGCTCCGCAGCCCACGATGTGCGTCCCCTGCACCAGCACGATCGCGTTCGACTTCACATGCTTGGCGATGCGGTCCGCGAAGACCATCGAGCGAATCTGCTCATCGGTCGGCGTGGCCTCGGTGACGATCTGCCACTGCTCGGGCAGCACCGCCGCGTAATCGCGATCCTGCACCAGCATCCCGCCGGGAATCGAGCGCATATCGAGGTCCTTCACGCGGCCTGCCGGCGCGAAATCCTCGAGCAGCATGATGCGCATCATCTTCGACTTGCCCCTGAGGATCTCCAGCGCATCGTGATCGTAGCCGGGGGCGATGATCGCCTCCACGAAGGCCCCGATGATGGTCAGGTCGGTCAGCCCGGACTCCTCGTAGAAGCGTGGCTTGACGACCTCCTCAAGCCAGTCGCTATTGAAGATCTGATCGGCGGTCTCGGCATCCACAACGCGATTGAAGCCCAGCACTGAACCGAACGCGGAGACCGGGTCGGCGGTGTAGGCGTCCTCAAACGCCAGCGCCAGCGTGTCCGCGGAGGCCGCGCCGCAGGGGTTGAGGTGCTTGATGATGATCGCCGTCGGCTCCTCGAAATCGCGGGCCGACTCGAGCGCCGCGGTGAGATCGAGGTAGTTGTTGAACGAAAGTTCCTTGCCATGAAGCTGCACCGCGCCCGCCACGCCGGGCTCATTCGCGCCGAGGTCCTGGTAGAGCGCCGCGCTCTGGTGCGGGTTCTCGCCATAGCGCAGGTCCGCTACCTTGCGCAGCTTCGGAGCGATGACTGTCGGAAAGCCCTCCGCCTCCGTGAACTGCTTGCGGAGATAGCTTGAGATCGCGGCGTCATAGCGGCAGGTCATCTCGAATGCCGCGAGCGCCAGTTCCTTGCGGGTCTGCAGCGTGGTCTCGCCGTTGTACTCGCGCATCTCGGCGAGGACGCGGTCGTAATGCTCGGGCCCCGGCACGATCGTGACATGGCGGAAGTTCTTCGAGGCCGAGCGGACCATGGACGGCCCGCCGATGTCGATCTGCTCGACGGCCTCCTCCAGAGTAACGCCCTCCTGCGCGATCGTCTGCTCGAAGGGGTAGAGGTTGACGACGACCATGTCGATCATCTGCACATCGTTGGCTTTCGCCTGCGCCATATGCTGCTCATTATCGCGCAGCGCGAGCAGGCCGCCGTGGACCTTCGGGTGGAGGGTTTTCACGCGGCCGTCCATCATCTCGGGGAAGCCCGTGTATTCGTCCACCGCGGTGACGGGGACGCCGGCCTCCTGAAGCGCGCGCATGGTGCCGCCGGTGGAGAGTATTTCAACGCCCATTTCTGCGAGAACTTCGCAGAAATCGACTATGCCTGACTTATCGGAAACGCTGACGAGGGCTCGGCTGATGTGTGCCACCGTGTCCATCCTCCCTCAGATATTGGTGAGAATCGCCGCCGCGGGACGTCTCCCGAGGCGGGCTGTTGACGCGGCCCTGGGGCCGCTGAATGCGGGGCGATTATACGCCCGCGACAGGGGAGAGTCAAAGTGGGGGAACGGCAGCAACGGCAGCAACGGAAGCGGAGACGGCAACGAAAGCAACGACAGCGACGGCTGATGGCCGACCTCTGCCCGTGCGCCGTTCGTCGTCGGAGAGGTCGGCCCCCGTGCCGACCTGTGCCGTTTGCCCCGCCGTATGGCATGGAGGGGCTTTCATCCGCTCCTCGATCATCGTATGCACGAACGGCATAGGAGCCGCTAAAGCGCCTCCTCTCCAGAACGGAAACGGCAACAGCAACGACTGCGGACGATGTAGATGCGGTTGCCCAGTCGTATGGAGTGGAGGGGCTTTCAGCCGCTCCTCGATTATCGTATCCACGAACGGCATAGGAGCCGC